>DAQQ01000166.1:0-15437 GCA_002508465.1 Methanosarcina sp. UBA7
TTATTATCCTTGCAATGTCGTCTCCGACATCTGAGGTTGTACTCTTGCCGCCCATGTCGTAGGTTTTTACTTTGCTATCCAGGATGTTTTTCTGGATTGCATTGACTATGGTGTCTGCGGCTTCCTTTTCTCCTAGCTGTTCTATGAGCATTGCACCTGCCCAGATTGTGGCAATAGGGTTCACTTTGTTCTGTCCTTTGTACTTCGGGGCTGAACCGTGAATCGGCTCGAACATACTTGTACCTTCAGGATTGATATTTCCACCTGGAGCAAGGCCGAGGCCGCCCTGGATCATGGCTCCTAGATCAGTAATAATGTCTCCGAACATGTTCGGGGTTACGACAACATCGAACCATTCCGGATTTTTCACAAACCACATTGTGATGGCATCAACGAAGTTAAAGTCTGTAGTAACACCGGGATGTTTTGCAGAAACTGCATTGAACTCCTCTCTCCAGAATCCGTAGATATCGGAAAGCACATTTGCCTTATCAACGGATGAAACATGTTTTTTCCGATTTTCGGCAAGGTCAAAGGCGTACTCTATAACTCTCTTTGTACCTTCTTTGGAGATAAGGCCTATCTGGTATCCTATTTCTTCGCTGTCGGTCTCGATATCAAGACCGAATTTTGCGGAGTAGAGTGTTCTTTTTACTTCAAGAAGGTCTTTGCTTGCTCCTTTTTTTGCCCTGCCGCCTATTCCTACGTAAAAGTCCTCGGTATTTTCCCTGACAACCACAAAGTCGATATCTTTTGAGGTTTTGTCTTTGAGGGGAGTCCATACTCCGTCAAGAAGTTTTATCGGACGAAGGTTGACATACTCGTCAAAGTAAAAGCGTGCAGTTAATAAGATTCCTTTCTCAAGGACACCTGGAGCAATCCTTGGGTCTCCGATGGAACCAAGGTAAATAACAGGGTATCCGGATAATTCTTTTAAGGTCTCTTCCGAAATCAGTTCTCCCGTCTCAAGATAATGATCTGCTCCATGCGGGTATTCAATCCACTCTACATCAAAACCGAATCTTTCGCCAGCAGCATCTATGACCTTTCTGCCTTCGGCGATAATTTCTGGGCCTATCCCGTCACCCGGGAGGACCGGAATCTTATACTGCGTCATATTTATACTCCATTGTAATTTACAGGCAAAATTGCCTTTTTTATTGAGAGATCTCAAACGCGGACAGGGCTGTCTCAGGACAGATTTCCTGTTTTTTAGCGTTCAGAGACAAGTTTCCTGGCATACTCTATAAGTCCTCCCTCATCCACGATTTCACGCACGAAATCAGGGAGAGGGGTTGCCTGGTAGGTCTCACCTTTTGTCTTATTTTCTATAACTCCTGTGGCAAGATCTACTTCAAGTTCATCTCCGTCATCAATCCTGTCAGTGTCAGGGCATTCCAGGACAGGAACTCCGATATTTATTGCGTTCCTGAAAAAGATCCTTGCAAAGGATTTTGCAATTACACAGGCTACTTTTGCTCCTTTCAGGGCAAGAGGCGCGTGCTCGCGCGAGGAGCCGCAGCCAAAATTGTTTCCCGCGACCACGATATCATTTTCATGAACGTTTTTTGCGAATTCGGGGCGTACGCCTTCAAACGTGTACTTTGCAAGCTCTTCAGGGGTATTGTAAATCAGGTACCTTCCGGGAATTACTGCATCCGTATCTACGTCATTTCCGAATTTCCAGGCTCTTCCTCTCATAACATCACCGGTCTTTTGTTGCAATTAAGTGCAACTACATTAGAATTTTCTACAGCCCGAATTTAGCTGCATTTACAGGGTTGAAGTATCACAGGTAATATTTATATTATTTTCTAACAGGACCCAAAAATTAGTTAACAATTCAAATCCTCTGACTCCTGAGTTTCCCACGGAAATTTACAGAATGAGTTACTTTTGTAGTTGAAAAGTATTTCCTTCGCTTTTTTCTTCATTATGTGACTCAAGAGCACTTGGTTCTCCTCCTCCATGCCAGCTTAGCCTCGGACGGATACGCACAAGATGAACTGACTCTGAATGGTCATCCACTATCAGAGCAGCCCCTCTTTCACTTCCCATCTTCTTAATATATGCCTGGAGATTTTCCTGCATATAAAGAGGGCGTGAAGTTTCCAGAGCAAGAATATCATCACTTGCCGTAAGACGATGACAAATCAAAAGGTCACTCTGGGAAACCACATCAGGGTGCAGACTTGCAGGTCTCTGGGTTGCCAGGACAAGGGAAAGGCCAGGCTGCCGGCCCTGTCTGAGGCAGCGGTTAATAAGCACTTTTGAGGCAAGGCCTTCAGTCTTTGCGGGTATGAAAACGTGAGCTTCATCTATAAAGAGCCAGACCATGGGAAATTCTTCTTCATCGGTTTTTTCCCCCATAAGTTTTTTTTCATAGGTTCTTCTTGCCTCAAGTCTTGCTTCATAAAGCCTACCTGCAATAATTGATACTGCTGCAGCGCATATATTTTCATCTTCAAGCGTACTCACATCAAGGATAGTTGTTCTTCCCCCTGATACGATATCTGAAAGTTTTATCCCTTCTTTTGAGAATAGGCCCCAGGAATTTACTGCCCTGAAATAGTTCTCTGCAGCCCCTTTCGAAGCTTCGTCAGAGTGAGGATTCCGAGCAATCTCGCTGAGAATTTCCTCAAAAGAATATGCTTCTCCTTTTTCCCTGAGGGATTCGATTACCCTTACCAGCAGAACTCCAGGAGGAGAAACCTCCTCGATGTTAAAGATCCTGCACCACTGGTTTCCTGAAAGTTCTCTTATCGGAATGGAAAATTGCTTTACATCGATATTCCGTTTTCTATAAGCTTCTACCTTGCCCTCAGGCACGAAAATCTCGATCTCTAGCCCGGCTGGAGTGAGATCCCAGTTTTTAAGCCTCCGTGCTTCAAAAACGTTTGAATACTTCATTGTCCAGAAAATCCCCATAGTGTCAATAACAACGGATGCAAGCCTTTTTCTGATAGCCGGCTCAAGAAAAGCGAGTTCTTCAAGCAAACAGCCCATAGTATAGGATTTTCCATATCCTCTTTTCCCGCAGATCAAAATAGCATGAGGCTTTAGGGCATCAAGATAAACGGCAGCTCCACGAGAGTGGTCAAGTGCCATGTAATTTCCAATAGACAGGAGCCCTTTTCCGGGGTTCTCTTCACTTCCAAGTACACGTAGCGTCCTATTATTTTCCCCTCGAAAAATAGGCTTGAGCTCTTTACTTTCAACTTTAGGCATCAAATAGTATCGGACCAAAAACTATTTAAAATAATTTATTTTCAAGGAAGTAAAATAAAAATCCCACTTTGATCTCTTCGAATAACTTTTTTCTTCAATGTACGGATGATATATTGAGAGTCTCAGGCTCACGTAGATATGTGACGTCGTCAGTAAAACATATATTCACAGGATAGGAAGGCAAAGTTCGATGAATATACTGGTAATTCTTGGACATCCAGATAAAGGTAGTTTTAATCATGCGATTGCAAATACCGTTATAGAAACCCTTGCAAGTAACGGGCATGAAGTTTTATTTCACGATCTTTATGAGGAAAAATTTGATCCGATCCTCTCAGGTCAGGAAATCCCTAAAGGCGCTTCTTTAGAAGGAATAATAACAGAACACTGCAACGAAATTAGCAAGGCTGAAGGGATTGTTATAGTTCACCCTAACTGGTGGGGGCAACCACCTGCGATTTTAAAAGGATGGATAGATAGGGTAATACGTGCTGGAGTAGCATATGAATTTAAAGAAGGAGATAGTGGCGAAGGAATACCAATAGGACTGTTAAAAGCAGAAACGGCTTTAGTATTCAACACATCAAACACACCGAGAGAACGGGAACTGCAAATGTTTGGGGATCCGCTTGAAATATTATGGAAAAACTGCGTTTTCGATTTCTGTGGAGTAAAAAACTTTCATAGAAAAATGTTTGGGGTTATAGTTACCAGTAAGCTTGAAGAACGCTTAGGCTGGTTAAAAGAAGTGAAGGAAACAGTAGATATTTATTTCCCCATAAATTCTGAAAAAACTTGTTTGAAACATCAAAATTAAAATTTAAGAAAAAATTAAAAATTAAGAAAAAATTAAAAAGTTAAATAGTACCATTTAATTTTTAGAGCTTGAACACTTAAAATTATCAAATTATATCTTTAAGAGTTCACTTTCTTGAAGGTACTATTACTTGCTCACGATATCAGGATATTATCTTATCCAGCTGGCCTGTCTGAGCTGCTATTTTGATTTCTCTGGCTATTCTTCTTCCGGTTGAGAGGTTTTCTTCCATAAGGTCGGCATAAGGAGAACCTGAAATGTAAAGGTTTGTCCCTGCAACAATCCTGGCCGAGATCTCAAAGACTTTAATTTCAAGCGTATCCGTAAAGACGGTCTCAAGACAGAAAGCTCCTATCATCCCGCCAAAGAGGCCAAGAGATTCTTCAACTACCCTTTCTCCAAGAGAGAAAATGAGAGGTAAGAGGGATTCTCTTGCTACAAGGGGAACGTTTCCTGTGACTACATATGTCGGACGGATTCCTGCTTCTATAAGTTCTCTGGGTGAGCCGAGCCTGAAGATTTCATCCGCATTGGATTCTACCCTGCGGTCCATGCTCAGAAGTTCAAGGCTTCCCTGGCTTAAGGTGTATCCTTCGTTTCGGATCGGGGAGTAGAAATAGTGCAGGTAATAACGGGTTCCGGTAATAAATTCCTGAATCGTGTATTTCTGGGTCCGGTCTATGAGTTCGTTAAACTCTTCGTATGTTTTTGCAACGAAGAAACCTTTTCCTCCTTTTGCCCCATCATACTTGACCATTACAGGCCCATTGATGTCGTGAGGATCATCGATTTTCCCAGGCATATGAATGCCTGCCCCAAGAAGCCACTCACGCTCCTTATCCCTATCCGACTCCCATTCAAGCACAGCCCGGTTTCCGAAAGTAGGTACGGCCATCTCTGCAAAATTTTCCGTACCAAGGTAAGCAACTACTGAACCGTGTGGAATAATGATGGTGTTTTTCTTTCTAAGCTCCTCAGCCTTGTTCATTATATCGGCGTAGCTATCGACGATAAGATACTCATCGGGTTTTGCTTTGGGAAAAGCCTCATAAAATTTTGGAGGCTTGCCGACGCAGATTCCCAGGGTTCTGAAGCCTTCTTTTCGAGCTCCGTCAAAAATTTGAAGGCTAGAGTGGGAGCAAATTGTTGCAATTGTAATGTTTTCTAAATCGTAATTTTTCAGAAATTCAAGAACCTGCTGTTTTGTTATCATGATTGGTACCAGCGGAAAATTTAGATTAGTATATACAATGTTCTATTTAAGGTTAAGGTCTGAATTCTATATCCGGACTTAGTAGTGAATGAGTATTTTGCCATAAAAATAAAACTTTATATTGATTCGTGCAAACTAAGGTATACTCTGAGTTAAAAATAGACAGGTTTTTAATCAAGGAAGCAATTATGGACGGATTTGAAGATCAAGAGGGCTTATTGGAAGCAGGCGAACCACTACAGGTTCCTGAACAAATGGAACAGGGAAGTAGAGTGCTTGTTCTCCCTGTAAATGGGGAATCCAGAAAGATCACTCAGATTCTTTCTAATGAAACATCAATGAAGATTCTTGAGTTGCTTGGGAATAAAAGCATGTCTGCAACCAGTATTGCAGAGGAGCTGGAGCTTCCCCTTACTACTGTCAAGTATAATCTTGACTCCCTTATCGAATCCGATCTTATAAAGGTCAAACAAATAAAATGGAGTCAGAAAGGAAGGCAGGTAAAGATCTATGAGTCAGTTGAAAAACTTATTGTCCTTGTCCCTTCGAAAAGCTCTATAGACAAACTCTCTCTCGTAAGCCTGCTGCAAAAGTACCTCGGAGTAATAGTAGCTGCTTTTTTTGCAGCCGCAGGCATAGAGTATTTTTCAGCTTATATGAAGGCAAAAAGGGTCATTGATGCAACTGCTCCTTTGAGAATGAGGACAATGGAATCATTTGATAATTCTTCTCCAGATCAAATGATCATGGGAATAAACGAGAGCAATAACATAAGCCCGAAAATAGCTCTCGACCAGCAAGTGTCAGGAGGAGCTTCGAATGCAAGCACTGAGGCCCTGAGGGCCGGAACAGGAAATGTGTCTTCTGGATTGGAAGCTGGCCCGACTCAGGGAGTTGCTGAAGTACCAGTGTCCACACCTGATGGTCTAAACTCTGTACATGGATGCTCTTCTATCCCGCCTGAAGGGTTAACTCATGCAAGCGGGATTCACGGTCTTTATGATACGCTTTCTCTTCACCCTGGGTTCTGGTTCCTGTTAGGGTGTGTTTTTATAGTAGTCGTGCTGATTGTAAGAGAAGTCTATTATAAGAAAAAAGCCAAGTAGAGATTCTTATGAGAGTCGCTTTAAAACTTGCATACATAGGCACCGAGTTTCACGGCTCCCAGATCCAGCCCAATATCGAGACCGTGGAGGGAGAACTCTTCAAGGCTCTCCGGAATCTCGGGATTATAGAAAGCCCTAAGTCTGCAAATTATACCTGTGCCGGCAGAACTGATGCCGGAGTTCATGCCCTTGGGCAGGTTATCGCTTTTGATACGGATAAACCGAACCTGACAATTCCAAGAGTAATAAACTCCGAACTCCCTTCAGGAATCTGGGTCTGGGCTCACGCAGAAGTGTCACGAAGCTTTGATGCCAGGAGAGATGCGGTTTCCAGACACTACCGTTATGTAATGAGTGGAAGAGAGCATAATATCTCCAAAATCCGGGAAGCTTCAAAGTTGCTGCTCGGGACGCATGATTTTGAAAATTTTTCGCGAACCAATGGAGAAAAAAGTACAATCCGAACCATAGAGAGGATCGATGCTCGTGTAGATGGAGAACTTGTAAAAATCGATGTTGTTGGAAATAGTTTTCTCTGGAATATGGTCCGGAAAATTGTAACTGCTCTTTCCATGATAGGAAAAGGAGTACGTGATAACGATTGGCTGCTCCAGATGCTGAATCCGGATATTTATGAAGAAGGTATCGAACCTGCTCCTGCATATGGATTGACCCTTCTGAAAGTCAATTATGACGAGAAAATAGAATGGATTGAAGACAATTATTCTATCAGGAGAGCAAGTGAGCAGAACCAGAAGCGTATCCTCAGGCATAGGGTTATGGCAGAAGTGCTGGAAGAACTGATCTCCCATGAGTAAAAACGCCTTTATATGGATTTTTAATGTTTCGAATTTCACTTTGATTTTACTTTTTCGATCGTACTTGCTGAATATTTGTCTCTAGTTATATGCCACGAGTAAAATAACATCAATAACCTTCGTTAATTAAATTCTATAGGCGTATTCCTTCAAATCAATTTTCCTTAATTGTTTGCCATTGATTCCCCCTCTTTTTCTACTGTTGATAGGCAGTGAGCCGAGAATTCTGTAAAATCAGAAGTCTTAAAAAGTTGTTGGTTTAAAAATCCAATATCGAGAGAACAGAATTATGCTTAGTATACAAAAATTTGACTTTGAATTTACAGCAAATTCTGGATACTGCCTGGCTTGTTAAAAGTTCTGTAAATTCTAGTTTATGATGCAAGGTTTTTGAGGTAAAACCTATGCATATTTCGTGAGAAATAAAATACGAACGTTGTATAGGACGAAGGACTCGTATATTGAAGCATCCTTTAAAATTAGATCTTTGAGGAAATATACAGGTTTTACTTCAAAACCTGGTATCTATTAGAGTACATAAGTTGTTCTGGGTATTGTTCATAGGGGATGTACCAAACACTGTTGATTGCAGTTAAAATAGCTTTCAAATTTAGCAAAGCAAGTTTTTTAATTTTCTCAGTCCCATTTGATTTCTCTATTTCCATTTTAATTTTCTTAATTTTTACTGGTAAGAATGGTGATTATAGAATGTTGCTCGATGAAAAATTATTATCAACATTACAAAAATTGGGATTAACATATTATGGTGCACGGGTTTATGCGACGCTTGTTTCGCTAGGTCCAAGCGATGCAACCGAGCTTGCGGCTGAATCGGAAATCCCGCGGACAAAGATATATGAAGTCCTGAGAAGGCTTGACGCCGAGAAATGGATAACTGTCGAACACTCAAGGCCTATTACTTATACTGCTAAATATCCTAAAGACATACTTGAAGAGAAAAAAGCCATCTTTAATTCTGAGATTAGCGATGTATCAAATCAGTTGTCTATGTTATACGATAAAATAATGGATAAAGAACTTCCTAGGGTTTGGCTTTTACGAGGAATGGATAATATAACAGCAAAAACACTTGATATGATAAGAAGAGCTAAAAAAGATATAATGCTTTTGGGAGCCCTTTACTCTGCAAATGAAATTGAGCAGCTCAAACCTGAATTAACAATTGCTAAGAAAAAAGGACTAAACATACGTGTTATATGCAGACAAAATATAAAATTAAAAGATGGCCAACTGGAAATAATTAAAAATTTGTCTCCGATTATGCCAAGCATCAAAATATCTGGACCTGCTTTTTCGAAATTTGTAATAATAGATGATAAAGAATTGTTGATCATATTTTCAAAGGTAGAAAACGATATTCTGGATATAGACAACACGATAGCTATATGGATTCCAAATGTATCGATTGCATCTTACCAAGCAAGCATGTTTAATGGCATATGGAATGAATCATAAGTTATCTAATAAAAAACTCGGCTCTGTAGAAAGCCTGTCAAATCCACTATCCATTAGGTTGATATCGGCAAATTCATCCAATAAATGATAATTTCTTTTGAATTTTTGTTAACTTTGATCTTTGCCTAAATGTTGAGGCTTTCTACAGAGCCCAAAATTCTTTTCTTTATTTATCAGACTCCATAATCTTTTTTATCACTCAGCAGAAGAACCGAGTTAATTTCGGTATCGTAAACAAATTATTTAAGTCACTAATTACCCTGTAAAAGTTACAAAAGTAATATGAATCCTTAATTAAATGATTAATTAGCATTTTCGTAAAAATATAGAGGAAAACTATGAAAATAGTCGGGATACAGTCAAGCCCAAGAGGCAAAAATAGTAATACATTAAAATTATTGGATGCAGCTTTGGATGGAGCCGCAGAAGCAGGAGCTGAGGTCGAAGCCATCAATATTGCAAAATTGAAAATTAAATATTGCATTGCATGTGATTCCTGTCATGATAAAGGAGTATGTTCAATAAAGGATGATTATAACGGCGTGCTGGAAAAGCTTCTGGCTGCGGACGGTATAGTCTGGAGCAGCCCAAACTACATGATGAATGTAACAGCTCAACTCAAGACACTGCTTGATAGAGGCCCGCTTATTGCTCATGAACAGCTTTTTGAAGGGAAATATGGTCTTTCCTTAACAACTGCGGGTGCGGGTATTGATGAGGTAGATTTTGTTCTTAATATTATGAATAAATTTATGACCAGGTGCGGAGGCAATGTTATTGGAGGAGTAGGCTGTGCAATGGCGCAGGGTCCTTCGGCAATAGAAGTAGCCATTGAGAAATCGCGCGAAATGGGCAAAGACCTTGTTGAAGCGGTAAAAGAGAAAAGACCATATCCTGAACAGGAAGCAGCAAATAAAGCCTGGAAAGAACGGTTCAAATATATTATCCTTGCCAACAAAGATCACTGGAAGCACAATTACGATTACTGGATGGGAAAGGGCTGGATTAAAGAATAACGTAACAATGAGAAGATAATTGTATGGAGAAAATCTTATGTTAAACCTTAAAGAACTGGGGAGAAAGCTTACGGAAGCCGGCAGGTTGAAACTGCGACCTCTATGTGTTTACGGTACGGATAAAATTCCTGAAGGAGCAGTTCCATCACACACAGTAGACCGCTGTATAGCAAAGGCAGTCTATACTTCTGCTCTTTATGAAGATACTCCTCCACTTTATATGGAAGCAACTCATGAAAAGTGCTGCCCTGGCGGAATGGTATGGACTGGATTGGCTGAACCTAACCCTATGCTGAAGTATTTCGTAACTGTTGGCACTCCTGAATTCCGTGGTGGGACTGCAGAACATTTAAAAGCGTCACCTGAGCTATTCGAAGAAAGCTACAAGCGTGCAGGTAAAATCACTCCACCTGGAAAATATACCGTCATCGGACCATGTACTGATAATATATCATCGGAAACTATCAGGTCACTGATCCTGTTCGCAGGCAGTGAACAAATAAGGAACCTGTGCGGTCTTGCACAGTTCAATAGTTCTGACCCTTTCTTTAAGACTTTAATACCTTGGGGTCCTGCCTGCGCGACTTTGATAACTTATCCTGCAGGCATGGCAGAGAATGCGCTGAAGGACTCAGCATATGTCGGTCCTACTGATCCAACCGGAAACCTATGGCTGCCTCCGGACCTGATGACCATTTGCATCCCTGTGAAACTGGCGCAGCAGATGGCAGTCGATTTAGAAGAATCATTTATCTGTAAAAGGAGTAGGATTGCATACCCTGAAAAACGTATCGCTATAAAACCATAAGTGTTTTATCCTGAAATTAGTAATGTACGAGCCCTATTTTTTCGCCGTTCGGGAAATATATAAATCCATTTACCTTTAGTTTCCTTAAAGCATTATCAAAAGTAAAATCAAACAGTTTTGTATTACTCTTGACAGTATTTAATAAAAGAGGCATTCCTGCATCATCCAGTTCTGTTATTTCTTTAAGCAGGATTTCTGCTTCAGGAGGCAATCTATACAGATAGTCTGTTGATATTTTATTAAGTTCGCTTACGTTATGTCTTGCCCCGTCCATTACATCTGACCAGAGTCCTGTACTTGTTTTCAAATCATTAAGTGTTACCCAGGACTTAAAATTAAGTCTGGCAAAAGAAGTGGCTAATTTCGGAATAACCGATCCGATGTCCTGATAATATGGAATGTCTTCACTTGAAGATATTTCATCCAGAATAAAGTACATTGCATCTTCCATTCTTTTTTCTACTTTTTCAGGAACATATGGCTGGAAAAGTAGAGAATTAATCATATATGCCCTTGCTACAGGCAGGTATTCTTCAAAATTCTTTTTATATTCTCCATGCGTTTTAAATGCCATGTTCAAAGGAATCGGAAGGTGAATAGGCACATCGGTTACATCAAAATAAGATAAATTAACTTCACGGCTGTTAAGAGGATAAGTTTCCTCACTGTTTTCAAGAAACTTATATAAATTCTTGGAAGAAGGCTGCCGAAATTCTAAAGGGACGATTCTTAATATTCGCTTAAACGCAGCCCATTTCTGCCTATCCCGGTGTGTATCCAGGGCTACGGTGTTTATTCCGCCTTTCTCAAGGTCTGTTATTTGAGGGGCTGAGATTGCACACATACCCAAACAGTACCGAAAATCCTCAATATTATAAAAGTTGGGATTTTTCACAGGAGTTGATAAAAACTCCAAAAACTCTTCAGTACTTGCTAAGTCCTTACCCCGAATTTTATTCGGATTTATGTATTTCCAGCCGATTACGTATTTTACTAAAACCGGATCAATTTCCTGCCCTTTAAGCTCATAAAATGTTTCGGTTTCCGTCACAGTAACTTCTATTAATTTGTCCTTTGGTGGAAATTCCCCGCTTTTTACCACGTAAATCTGGCTTCTAGGGTCATTATAATAAGGTGAGGGATCAAGATAAAAGATTCCTTTCCGTTTATCTTTGTATCGGACATAACCCGTATTTTCCATTTTAAAAATAAGATTGTATTCGCTTGCCGCAAATTCATATCCACGGCTTCGGTCTTTTAACGGGGGCAATGCCATAGGATCACTCTTTGCAGATCAATTACTTCCTTGTAATCTTTATACAACTTGCAGGTAGAAAAGATTACCAGTTTTGTAATTTTTTCCTGTTTTTACAACTTTCTTCAGTTTTTATAACTTTCTTCAGTTTTTGCAACTTTCCCCTGTTAACAGACAAAGATGCCGCCTGCAATATTATTTCGCGTCATAAATAATGTGCTTTTAATGTATGTGCTTTTAATGTATGTGATTTTAAAGTCATGGAGGATGTACATTTAACTTATGTGTTTTTAACGTCACAGATAATGTTTTTCAGCAAAAACACGATTAATAAAAATATTGCAAAAAACAGGTTACAGGTTACCTGCTGAATGCAGGTTTGATTCTTCATTCCTGCTTCCCATTTTCTTTCTTCAATTCTTTTTGAAAAACAGTTATTGTCCGGGTAAGGCTTCTATGCACTCTCTGGGAATAGATATTAAGAACCTTAAGCCCTGCTTTTTCTCCATATTCCGCTGCAGCTTTATCCGAAACTACAACTGCGATGCCTCCTGGCTTAAGGACACGCTCGATCTCACTAAGAGCACAGGAGTAAAGTTCTTCCAGGGGCCCTCCGAGAATTGCAGCCGATCTACCATAAGGCGGGTCAGTAACTACTGCGTTTATTGTTTCTTCCTTTAACGGAACCCTGCAAGCGTCTCCTTCCATAAGGGCATAATCCGGTTTAAAGGCTTCAAGGTTCATGAGGGCACCCTTAACAAGTTTTTCCTGGGCATCGATTCCTATAACCCTTGCTCCCATAAGCCCTGCTTCGACAAGAATTCCTGCAGTGCCGCAGAAAGGATCCATAAAGAGTTCTCCAGGCTTTATTCCTGACAGATTTGCAAGGGCACGTGCAACTCTCGGCATAAGGACACCAGGATGGAAAAATGGCTTGTTCTGGGGGTTTCTGGCTTCATATGCACTTCTGTCGATGGAGGATAGGAGAGTTCCGAAAACGGCTTTCTCACTCAGGATCACCCTGAATTCGACGTCCGGGTTTTTCAGGTTTGCTCGAAAGCCTTTTCTAAAAATGCATCCTCCGACTTTCTGTTCCATAAACTCACCCGGAAAATCCACACTGTGTTTGATTCGTTTTGCTCTGACCACAAAACTTTGTCCTTCCCTGATGTAGCCTGATGAATCAAAGGCTTCTGCAAGTTTAAAGATTGCATCCGGAGTATTTTCGGAAATCCCAACAACCTTCAGGATATGGTGGGTCATTGCCAGCCTGTCAGTTATCGGGCCTCGGAGGATTTTTTCCACATCCTCTTCTTTGCCGGTTATCTCTACCACAAGGCACTGGTCAACAATAGTATGGAGCCGAAAATCAAGCCCCTCGATTCTGAGACAGGCAAATACTTCGGCAACGGGCAGTTCTTCATGTTCTCCAGAAAGTTCAAAAGCGTATAACATTGGTGATCGGAAACTGGTTGATAAATATAATTCGAAATAAGATTCGTACCATAACAGTAAGGAACTAATATAAAAATACGTGCGTGAAACGTGAAAGTAGTTATTAAAAGTAACTGATGGAGTTGGCGGTAATTATTTTTTCATGAGATTTTGGAAAATAGGGTAGTTAAAACTAAATTTCAGAAGTTTTGGTGGTGCCGGGTATATAAAGAGAAGAGTTAAATACTGAACTTACTAGGTGCGTAAATAAGAATTATAATATGTGAGTTAGCATGCATGTGATTGTTTTTTACATAATATTTTATACAATTACTTGCTACAATTTCTAAACTACTCAAAATATCGGCATAGCGGGAATGCTAAATGAGTGATGATAAAGTTATAGTAAGTCTTAAACAGAAGCGAGTTAGTAACTCTGGTTATCGTGTTTTGGGTTATTTTGTAGAGATGTCACACGTAGGATTAAATGAACATAAGGTAATTTCAGCGCCTAATACGTATATGCTTGATGATAAAATTAATTTACAGGAGATTAAATGGAGAGAGAAATGGGCAAGAGTTTCTACTAGACAAGAATTAGGTAAGGAAAGAGAAGCTAATTTAGAGGAAGCTAACAGTCAAACCAAAGAAGCCACAAATGCCCTAAAAGATGTGGAAAACATTTTGCTCGATTCTCTTAAAGTTACCCATGCAATTGACTGGGAAAAGTTAAAAAAGAAAGAAACTTTTTCCAAACGAATGCCCACCAAACCTTATGCTCGATTTAAAAAAGATTGCCCAAGCAAGCCCGCGAAGCAAGAGCCACCATTCTCTTTTATGGAAAATATGTTCAAGTCAAAAAAGGAACAAAAAATCAAAGAATATGAAGACAAATATTCAGCTTCCTTAGAGAATTGGGAAAATGACAAAGCATCCATCGACCAATACAACCATCAAGTAGATTTGGATTATGAAAAACAACTTCAAGCGTGGGAAAATGAGGTTTCGCTATGGGAGGCGGAAAAGAAAGAGTTTCTAAATCAGCAGGATGCATTTAACGCTGGCATAGAAGAACAAAAGAAAAAATATCTATCCAAAGATTTAGCAGCTATTTACGAATACGTTGATGTAGTGCTTAACAGTTCCAAATACCCAGAATCATTCCCAAACAATTTTGAGATCGAATACAATCTGGACAATAAGATGCTAATCGCTGAATATGAACTGCCTTCACAGGAAGTAATTCCCACCATAAAAGAGGTCAAGTATATTGCCACAAGAAAAGAACTCAAGAAAATTCTAATATCGGACAATCGAATAAAGAAAATGTATGATGAAATTATATATAAAATAACACTCAGAACGTTGCATGAGCTTTTTGAATCCGATATGGCAAATGCGATTGATACCATTTCTTTCAATGGCTGGGTAAGATCAATAAATAAGGCAACAGGTAAAGAAGAAAACAACTGTATTTTAAGTATACAAGTAAGGAAAGAAGAATTCGTGAACATAAATTTATCAAACGTTGATCCCAAGATATGCTTTAAGAGCTTAAAGGGCGTTGCAAGTAGCAAACTAAGCACTCTAACACCTGTTCAGCCGATATTACAAATTAGCAGAAAGGACAAACGATTTGTAGATAGTTATGAAGTCGATGATAAAATTGATAACTCAACTAATCTCGCTGCAATGAACTGGGAAGATTTTGAACACTTGATTAGGGAACTATTTGAAAGAGAATTCAAAGTTAATGGCGGAGAAGTAAAAGTAACGCAAGCCAGTAGGGATGGCGGTGTAGATGCTATAGCTTTCGATCCTGACCCGATTAGAGGCGGAAAAATAGTAATTCAAGCAAAGAGATACACAAATCCAGTTGGGGTTTCAGCAGTACGAGACCTATATGGAACTATTTTAAATGAAGGCGCAACAAAAGGAATACTGGTAACTACTTCGGATTATGGGTCAGATTCATATGATTTCGCAAAGAGCAAGCCATTAACACTATTAAACGGTTCAAACCTCTTATACCTTCTTGAAAAACATGGAACTCATGCAAAAATTGATTTACAAGAAGCAAAGAGAATATTGAAAGAAACCTGAAAATAACTATTCTTAATAGCAATTCTTCAATTAAGTGTGGTTTCTCAGCTAAAAATGGTTTTTTCAGTTGAAAGCCGTTCCTTTTCTTAACTTTCCCTTCAAAACATCCTTTCCAGAGCTTCCCTGCCAGTCATTCCAGTTTCAACCCCAATTTCCCTGGCGA
>DAQQ01000049.1:0-6379 GCA_002508465.1 Methanosarcina sp. UBA7
TTTAACTTCTGATTTTTAATTTCAGATTTTTATCTGGTTCAAACTCAAAACACACTTGTATAGACTTCTTTAATTATTCATCCTCTCAAGTGGATAAAAAAATTTATATTGTTAAAAATGTATCTTTTTCATATTGTTGGCAGAGTTCCGGAAGGATTTTTACTCAAGTTTCTCAAAAGCTATTTCATTCCTAACCATTAAAGATTTTCATAATTATTTTCGCGATCATGATCTTGATGATTATTCAAGATACGGATTCAAGAAAAAAAATTTTGAATTTTGGGATGGGCTTTTAGCTCTGTATAAAATGCTGCAGGAACTGACAACTATTGTACTACAATTTACCACAAACACACCAAGTAATTTTTAGCTAAGTGGGTCAGCCAACATTAGTATTTTTACTTGCAACTAAAGGAGACAGATAAATGAAAAACCGGATATTAACACTTTTTTTTCTTGTGTGCCTTTCTACACTGATAAATATCCCTACTGTTTTATGTATGACCCCCCCAACGGTCTACGTTTCAGGAGATAGTAGTGGTGATTTTTACTGCAATGGAACAGATGATCACGAACAGATTAATCAGGCTCTGAAGTATGTAACCGAAAACCCTGATTATAAGACTGTTTATCTCAAAGGGCCATTTACATACGTTATTAATGGTACACTTCTAATCGGTAACAATACTACTCTTGAAGGAGACTCAGATGCTGTTATCAAACTGGCTGATAATGCAGGCTGGAATAAAAATGTACCCCTGATTCAACAGAATGACAGTTCAGGAAACCGGAATATTACTATCAAGAACTTTAAAATTGATGGAAACCGCGAAAAAAACGATAACGTTAATAGCGGAACTGATTATTACAACCTTATCCACTTGAGCAATTGTCAGAACGTCGATGTATACAATATGTATCTTACCAATAACCATGGAGACGGTCTAAGAGTTAACAACTGTTCTAATATAGAATTCCATGACAATAAGGCATATTTACTGGGACATGATGTTCTATGTACCATTAAATGTTCAGCTGTGGAAGCCTATAATAACAACATAACCTGCAGAATGAACAGTGGACTGAGAGTTTACAATACAAACAATGTGAGGTTCTACGGCAATAATATTACATCCGAAGGTTATGGAGGTGCAGGAATTCAGATCCAGAAGGAAGGAAACAGTTATAAAATGGATAATATTGAAGTGTATAATAACACGATATACAGGACTGCGCTTTCTGGAATCTGGATTTTTGGATCCGGAACTTATTCTCCTTCATCAGCAAATGCCTATGTCCACCATAATCAGATCTATGATACAGGAACCAACACTAACAATGGTAATATTGGGGGAATAGTGTCTGATGGATTCAATGTCACTATTGAGAATAACGTGATTGACGGAACCTATGGAGCAGGCATTGCACAGAAAAATGTGTATTCTTCTTCACCTCTGAGCGGCTCAGGATATGTTATTACAGCGAGAAATAACATTATAACAAATACCCAATCTTCATTGGCTCAAGGAAATGGAGTTGGTGTATCTAATTTCCTTAAAGATACACATTCTTTTGTTCTGCAAAACAATTGTTTCTATAATAATTCTGGTGGTAACTACTCAAATGTAAGTGCAGGATTGGGGGACATACAGTCAGATCCTCAGTATGCAGACAGAAATAACCATGATTACCATTTAAAATCAAAATCAGGGCGATGGAACGGGGTCGAATGGGTAAATGACGGTGTAAGTTCCCCATGCATTGACGCGGGCTATCCCTTATCGGACTATTCTAACGAACCGGAACCCAATGGAAACAGAATTAACATAGGCCTGTACGGAAATACGGGAGATGCCTCAAAATCAGAAATAATACTTCCTGTAGCAAATTTCAGTGCCAACAAAACAGAGGGCAAAGCGCCTCTAACTATCCAGTTTAATGATAGTTCTGAAAATGCAATGTCTGTAAGCTGGGACTTTAACAGTGACGGAGTCAGTGATTCTGTAGACAGAAACCCAGTTTATGAGTTCACAACTGTAGGAACTTTTACCGTTAATCTGACAGCAACTAATGAAAATGGTACAAGTTCAAAGTTAGCTACAATAAAAGTTACCGAAAAACCGGTACCAGTTCTTCCTGTAGCAAACTTCACTGCAAATCTTACTGTGCGGTTCATTGACACATCCATCAACAGTCCAAACAAATGGATATGGGACTTTGGAGATGGGACTAATTCAACCGAACAGAATCCTGTACACACATTCAGTAAAGAGGGAACATACAATGTTACCCTGGTTGCAACAAATGATGAAGGTTCCAGTGAGATAAGATCAATGATTATCACCGTAAAATCCGTACTGACGCCACCGGTTGCAAGCTTCGCTGCAAATATGACAGAAGGAACAGTTCCTCTTACTGTGAAATTCACTGACACATCCTCCCGCCGTCCAACAGGGTGGAAATGGAACTTTGGAGACGGTAATACATCAACAGTTCAGAATCCGGTATATACATTCAGTGGTGCAGGAACATACAATGTCACCCTGGTTGCAACAAATGGTGACGGCTCAAGTGATGAAAGTTCAATGAATATTAAAGTAAACCGCGTACCAACTCCACCGATTGCAAGCTTCACAGCAAACCAAACCGTAGGAACAGCTCCTCTTACTGTGAAGTTTACTGATACATCTACTAACAGTCCAACCAGTTGGAAGTGGAGCTTTGGTGATGGTCAAACATCAACAGTTCAGAACCCTGAGCATACGTTCAGTGGTGAGGGAACATACAGGGTTACCTTGATTGCAACAAATAGTGATGGTTCAAGTGCTAAAAAATCAATGGATATTAAAGTAAACCGCGCACCAACACCTCCAGATGCCAACTTCACCGTGAATCAGACCGAAGGAACAACTCCTCTTACTGTGAAGTTTACTGACACATCTACTAATAGTCCAACTGAATGGAAATGGAACTTTGGCGATGGGGTGACCTCTACCGATAAAAATCCAGTCTATACCTATACTACTGCAGGAACATTTACTACTACTCTGAACGTAGGCAACAAAGATGGTTATGACACCGCAGGCAAAACAATAACTGTTACTGAAGTCCCTCTTGGTTCACCAAAAGCAAGTTTTACAGCAACCCCTCGGATTGGACATGCGCCTCTCACAGTTAAATTCACAGATAAGTCCAGCAATGCAACCTCAGTAAAATGGAACTTCGGTGATGGAACTACCTCTACCGAATCTAATCCAACTCATACCTATAAAACTAATAAGGTTATAGAGTTTTACACTGTGACATTAACTGTAACCAATGGAAAAGAGTCAAGTGTTGCAACCAATTATATATATGTTCTCATATAAATCCAGTGAAATCCAGCAACGAAGCCTTAATAGTGTGAGATTTTGGCGATGAGAATGCAATAGCACCGAGTCGAATCAAGGTCACACCTACAAGGCTGCAGAGAGTTACGCTATGATATTAACTGCAATCAATGGCAAAGAATCAAATATTTCAACCAAATTAATAATTGCCGAGTAATACTATAAGATATAGATTTGTGCTAGCAAAAAGCAATGGCAGGCAAATCTGCCATTTTATTCTTATTTTATCTAGATTTTTTATCCAGACAATTCTACCATTTTTCTGTAATTCATCTGGATTGGAAATGTTTACACGTAGTGAACTTAGAGCCTATCTGAAAAAATTCTTACAAATTCTGAAAATTCATGGGCTTTGCAAGATTTTACGAGTCTGGAAGCGGATGCTTCGAATAGAAAGGTAAACAAAAGAATATTTGAGTTTTGTTTTACTGCGGGCAGCCTGCATCTTTCAAATTCCTATTCCTGAGCCTGTCCGCAGATGTTTTATGGAGCTTGAGATTTTTTCAGGATAAAATCAAGTTAAAATCCGGTTTATCCGGATTATAGTATTTGTGGTATCGAGTATTGCCCTGAATACCGTTTTATTCAATCTCGATTCTCTTCCCCGCTACAGGTTTTGTTTTCGGTAGCGTAACAGTTAAGACCCCGTTTTTGAGCTGTGCACTTGATCCTTCTTCTGTTACGCCGTCGGGAAGAGAAATTTCACGGTAGTAACGCATGAAAGACCGCTCTTTTCTAAGGTAACCTTCTTTTTCAGCCTCTTGTTCTTTTCCTTTCCCTGCGCTGATTACCAGAACATTATCCCTGAGATCTAGTTCAACATCTTCTTTGTCAATCCCAGGTAGATCGGTTGTCACAACGACTTTCTCTTCTTCTTCAATAACATCAGTCAGCGGAGAGAAAGCTTCGTTTCCGAATCGACCTTCCGTTGCAGGAAAAGCTCTGAACATATGTTCCATATAGTTCTGCATCCTTCTTATCTCATCAAATGGGTCCCAGCTATACATATCACGGTCTGTTCTTTTTATTGGAAATTTCATATACAGATTCCTCCTTATTCAATTCCAGGATTCCTTGATCGTAAGCTTTCCCTATTTCGGATTTCAGGATTGCTTTTCTTTCGGTTTTCCTGGGTTTTATTTGTCTTACAGTGGTTTTGATCTGTAAATTTAGTCCAGAACAGTTATTATCCATCTCTCCAGAGAACAGCCTGAATTACGGGAAAGAAATAACGACGGAGGTACGTTTTTATCTTACCCGTTTTTTACAGGCACGATAATGAGAGTTCAAGACTCCCATACTCTTTAGGAGAAAGGGACAAATCCGTTTTTTGAAGGCGGTACAGGTTCGTCTTCGGTCTGTTCGCAGATATTTATTAAGTAACGGAGGGGTAGTACTTACAGTCCTTATTTAATTGTTCTGTATTAAAGGTATTATTCCCAAGTTACTATCCNNTAGTTTCTGTTTAGGAAAAGTAGCTTTAATTTTAGAGAAATTACAAAATTTTCGAGCAAAATTGGTTTTAAACTGGATCTTGGAACTGACTTAAGTTATATAATTTATTTATATATTTCGATCTGAAATTATATTACAACTATGTATATTTTTGGAAAATATGCTCATCTGATGGTATACCTATTTTTCATCGAACCTGTTCCCATTCCATTAAAATCTGTACGCAACCTGTATACTCATCAACTTCCTCGCTAGCCGCCACAAACCCACATTTTTCATAAAAGTGAAAAGCACGCTCATTTTCCTTATAAACTTTAAGGGATAACCTTCCTCTCAAGATTTTTGTATATTCGAGAAGAGCTCTGCCGATTCCTCTACCCTGCATTTCGGGTGCTATGAAAAGAGCGCAGACGTGTTCCCCAACAAGGGAGATAAATCCTACAATTTGCCCTTCCTCCTCAAAAATAAAGTTTTCGGCGAGTGGAAGGTACTTCTCCTTCATTGTGTTCTTTTGCGAAGCCCAGAACGAGGTTGGGATAAAGAAATGGGCAATAACGGAGGCTTCGTACCATATCCTAACCATTTCTTCAATATCGGTTTTCTTGTAGTTTCGGATCAATTTATCGACTTTCCTTTACATTTTGGACCATTCTATCAACTTTCATTTATTTTTCGGATCAACTTGCTGTTTCCCTGGAATTTCTAACACTTATTGGTTTCCCTTAACTGAAGATCATTTTACCGGATTTCTGTTCATTAGAGCTTCTTTTACCTATGAAGCTAAAAGAATGCGTTCATAAAATCAAATACTCTAACCTCAAGAAACCTGAGAATCTCTGAAAATCACTGAGTATGAAAACTGTATAAAAAAAATTCAGGAAAACACAAGTTATATATATAGTGAAAATAGTCTAAAAAATACCAGACCGAAAGGATTTCGGCCTGAAAAATAACTTTCATAAAATATGTCCGAATCAAAAAAAAAGTCGGACTTGCTATTATTTCATTCCATTGACTCGATTTGGCGGATCAAGTCACTGGTATATCTTTCGGAGAACTTCACTTGTGGACTGAATGGAACGATCTTTACCAGTTTCCCATATCTGGAGACGTACATATCAGGCCCATGTGAAGTTTTCACTTTTGTAAAAGTGTATCCGTTCACAAAGGTCACTATTTTAACCTCCAGTAGTTATTATGTCGGACATTCTATATTAAAATTTTTTTACCTATTAATCGTTATAGATTATATCTCCTGCANNGGAGAGTTTTAACACTTTATTAATATAAAGGTCAGCTTTATAACTCCTTTTCTTGGCACCTTTTGATCCTCTTCGTCCCTTCTCAAAGTTCGAGATATATAAATAAGTCTGCACATCAGGCTTTCAAATTTTTGTACATCAGGTTTTCAAAGCCTGCATCTTTTGCTGCATCCTTTGTCACGCCTATTTCACTCCAGATCCTCTTTCTTGCTCGTGTTATGTATGCCATCAAATAGTAAAAGTTAATAAATTAAGGAAAACGATGGTTGGTAA
>DAQQ01000049.1:6402-30908 GCA_002508465.1 Methanosarcina sp. UBA7
ATAGTTGGGCGTGTTCCCAAGTTATCAAACCGAAACTCTAAACGTTAATAATTCCTTTTAACTTCACGTTCGGAACGGTAGCGCAAACATACCAATAAGCAGTAAGGTGGCGTCAACACAACTTTTATTTCCTGATATGTTATCCGTGATTTTGTCTTCAAGAGTAATTTTGGTGAACGGAAAAAGTATTTCAGGTTAACAGAAATTTCAGGTAAAAAACTGAGACCAAAAATAATAAAGCCAAAAAATTTAGGAACAGAACCAGTTGGAACAGAAACAATTGGAACAGAAACAATTGGAATAAAAACAGTTAGAAGCCAGCCCTAAGTTACCGGAATTTTTCTATCATTTTCAGCAGTTCGTCTTCGTCCTTTGCAAGGGCGACTATAGCCATCTCTATCATAAGGTTGACAATCCCGTCAGAGAGAGACCGAAAGTCAGTTCGAACTCCGATGACAGGCTTTTCCTTTGCATAAGCGTAGCCTATCTCCCAGGCAGTTCCTGAATCTACATCCACACCATCAAGGACTGCAACTACAATATCAGAACCGTCCAGACCCTTCACACATTTATTGAAAATGCACTCCTGATTTTGTTTTTCACGTTCATTTATCGTATCCTCTGCATCTTCCTGGGGTAAAAAAACCGAAAAGCCCTTCTTGAGCAGCAAATCCTTTAATTTGCAGTTATATTCAAGTTCCGCATGGCTGAAGAGTGGACCTGCAAGATAGATTGTCTTCTTCCTGTTCATGATTTTTTCTTCCTAAAACTTAAGAGGCTATACATAGCAAATTTTCCTATAATATGAGAGGCTCCAAAGATAAAATCATTTACCTGTGAATTTCCAGTTTCCGGTGCTAAGTGCCTTAGCAATTTCGATTTAGAATATACTTATATATTAAAAAATTTAAATCTTACTGATTTAAAATTAAAAATATGAATCGTTCTCGTTAAATAACGAACGAAAGACTGTAAAATTTAACTTCCTGATAATGTGGGAAGTTCCTGTTATACTTCCTTATGATTAGAGGTCTCTAGCCGGATACCTTGAGCCGGAAAAAATAGACTTCTGATTCTTTACAAAAGTAAGTAATTAGCAGTAGGTTTGGAATCCAGTAGAAGTTTTCTGGAAAAATTCCAGATTATCAAAGCAGATTTTCCTGGATATTTGCTTATAAAATAGTATATCCAGTTCGCTTCGCAATCAGATATGAAAGCGAATATCTAATTCATTTTGTAATTCTGTTACGAAAGTTCATATCTAATTTCCTTTACAATTCGGTTATATCAAAAATATCTATTAATGCTGATTACGAAGTTGATATCCCCTTTAAAAAATTGTGTTTAAAAAAGGTACAGCTCTGCAGCCGAAATAAGTTTTTCGAGCAGATCATCTAATATCAGTTATCGAGTGTATCATCTAACATCAATTACAGAAACAGATTTTATATTTGTTTTTTCCAATAACAAATTTAATTATCTTGTATTAGTATTACACAGGCAGTGACACTTATGATCAAGGCTGGAATAATAGGAGCTTCGGGATATACGGGAGGAGAACTCCTTCGCTTGCTCGTCAACCATCCCAGTGTCAAGCTGGAGCTGGCAACTTCCCGAAGCCTTGAAGGGAAACCTGTAACGAGTACTCACAGGCATCTTGAAGGCTTTCTCGACCTGAAGTATGAAAATCCGGATTCTGAATATATCAGGGAGCGTTGTGATGTAGTCTTTCTTGCAGTACCTCACGGATCTTCCATGAACTATGTGCCTGAACTGCTTGATGGCAATACTAAGGTTGTTGACCTTAGCGCGGACTACAGGCTTGAAACCTCGGAATTTGAAAAAATATACGGAATAAAGCATAAAGACCCAAGGAACGCTGTTTACGGGCTTGTAGAGATCCACCCTGAAGTTGCAGAAGAGAATTTCGTGGCAAACCCGGGATGTTTTCCTACAGGCGCAACCCTTGCAGCAGCCCCGCTTGCAGCAGCTGGACTTATCGATATTGCGGTTTTTGATTCTAAGACAGGAATCTCAGGAGCTGGGATTTCACCTACTCAAAACTCACATTATCCAAACCTGGCGGAAAATATCATCCCGTACAAACTTACAGCACACAGGCATAGGGCTGAAATTGTCCAGGAATTGACAGGATTTGACGAAGATCTCAGGAACATCAATTTCACTCCTCACTTGATTCCGTCTATTAGAGGGATCTTTACAACTGCTCACCTCTTTACAAAGGAACCTCTCTCCACGGACGAAGTAAAGACAATTTACGAGGAATTTTACAGGGATAGACCGTTTATAAGGTTTCCTTCAGGAGTTCCTTCCTTAACTGCAGTCAGAGGTTCTAACTTCTGTGATATAAGCTTTGAAGCAGATAAGGAAAATAACAGGGTTGTCGTGCTCTCGGCAATCGATAACCTGGTCAAAGGCGCATCAGGACAGGCTATTCAGAATATGAACCTCATGTTTGGGTTAGACGAGACATGTGGGCTCTGGCTGCCTGCTGCGGCTCCGTAAAAATAACCAAAGCAAGAAAATATAACTGGTGACGGATTAAATAAAAGAATATAATTTGTCTCAAGGGGTATAGTCAGATGAAGGTAAAAGATGTTATGAATCCGAACGTTGTTTTCTGCAAGCCTGATGATACAGTTCGGGAAGCGGCAAGAGTCTTAAAGGAAAACAATGTAAGTGGAGCACCTATCCTTGAAGGTGAAGAACTTGTGGGAATTATAAGTGAAGCGGACTTGCTAAAACTGCTGATACTCCCCGAAAGGGGTGAACTCTGGCTTCCAAGCCCCTTTGAGGTTATAGAGGTTCCTATCAGGGAACTCCTGGGCTGGGAGGAAACAAAGAAGATGCTTTCTGATGTGGGTTCCATAAAGATAGAAGAGATCATGACAAAGGATGTGCACACGATCTCTTCCGAGGCATCCATTGAAGAAGCATCCGAGCACATGATAAGGCACAGGATCAACAGGCTTCCTGTAACTGCGGATGATCGCGTGGTTGGGATCATTACTCGCGGCGATATTATCGAAGGTCTTGCAAAGCTCTGAGGAAAAAGGAGAGTCTTCATGAAGGAAATCGAAGGTGGAATCTGTGCAGTAAGGGGTGTATCTGCAAACGGGATTAAAGCCGGAAAAACGGGATTGACTGTCATTCTTGCAGAAGGGCCTGCAGCAGGCGTTTTCACAAAAAATAAAGTCACAGCAGCTCCGGTTATCCTTAGTAAGGGAGTAATCGATACTAAGCACCGTCTTTCGGCTGTAATTGCAAATAGCGGAAACGCTAATGCTTTTACAGGTGACGACGGGTTTCTGGATGCTATGGAAATGGCAGCCATACTTGCCAAAAAGCTTGGTCTTGAGGCTGACACGGTTGCAGTTGCCTCGACAGGAGTGATTGGCAGGAGGCTTGACATCTCCTCAATAGCGGACCGTCTTCCTGAAGTCCTTAAAGGGCTTGGCAGTTCTCCTGAGTGCAGCCGTGAAGCCACAAAAGCAATCATGACCACGGATAGGGTCGTAAAAGAAGTAGCTATCGAGATGGATTGCGGGATCAGGATAGGAGCCATTGCCAAAGGTTCGGGAATGATCGAACCCAATATGGGGACTATGCTCTGTTTTGCATATACCGATGCGAAAGTGCCTGCCGATGTCCTGGACGCTGCTCTCAGAGTAGCAGTGGGTAAAACTTTCAATATGATCGTGGTGGACGGGGATACAAGCACTAACGACATGGTACTTCTCACTTCCACCTGCAAGTCTGGAATCAAGCCCTGTATGGATTGTCTGGATGACTTTGAAGAGGGGCTGATTTACGTTTTCACCGAGCTTGCAAAGAAAATGGCAAAGGACGGAGAAGGCGCTACAAAACTTATTGAAGCCAGGGTAATTGGTGCAAAAACACACGAAGACGCTAAACTTGCTGCAAAGTCAATTGTACGTTCTCCTCTGGTTAAATCTGCAATTTTCGGAAAAGACCCCAACTGGGGAAGGGTTGTAGCTGCTGCGGGCTACTCAGGTGCCGAACTTGAACAGGAAAGGCTTTCTCTCTCTTTCTCAGGAGGAGGAGAAGAGGTTGAACTTGTAAACTCCGGCGAAATTTCCAGTTCTTCGGGTCTCGAGATTTTGAAAAAAATAATGGCAAATGATGAAATTGTCATTACCCTTGACCTTAACCTGGGAAAAGAACAGGCAACAGCCTGGGGTTGCGACCTGACATATGACTATGTCAGGATTAATGCCGAATATACGACTTAATGCTTAAACGTATCCTAGCTCAGTATTGAGCAGATTTAATGCCAGTATAAGATTTACCGCACTACGAATACCAGTATAAAGATTTACTGCATTACGGGAATAGAAAAACGGGATTAAAATAAAAAACAGGATTAAAATAAAAAACAGGACTGAAAAACAAGTAGAAGGAAATAAAAATGTAAGCAAGATCAATTCGAAATATAATCAAAATTACTTCGGGAAAAATCCGGGTTTCCCCTAGTTCCTGAATATTATTTCAGGTTCAGATCTATATTTCCAGGGGGTTTATCAAGTGGATATACAAGAATGGGAACAGCGCCACAATGACGCTTTTTACAATGTCAAAAAGTCCCTTCCTTATCTGGAAGGCATGTTTGTAGCTTACAATAGTAATATAGATGCTATCAAACACCTTACAGACAAAGAATTGTCCAGACTCATAGGGCTTTTTAACGAGGATGATATTCAGGCAAGAGTTGAGACGTATCCGAGAGAAATAAAAGAGCCTCTGGATTTCATGGCTCGCCTGTTGATTTCCATGCGAGAGGGCAAAGCCGCTGAAATTCCTACCCATACCTCAGATACTCATGAATGGCTGAAAGAGAATCTGGGTTTTGACTATGCACGCATGGGCGGTCAGGCAGGAATAATTTCCAATCTTCTTGCCCGCCTTGGGATCAAGAAAGTGGTTGCGTACGTTCCCTGGCTTTCGGAAGAACAGGCAGAATACTTTGTGGCTTCTGAAAACCTTGTGCACCCTAAGGTAGAAGATGGAAAAGTTGTACTTAAACCCCCACGAGAGGCCTTCAAACCCGGAACCGAATCAAAAGTCAACTGGATTTTTGAGTATTCCAAAGGCATGGAAATAACATGTGGTGGAGGCAAATTTCAGGTCCCAAGAGATAACAGACTTATAATCTCCTCCCGTCCGAAATGGATACGTCTGGATATGAACAGGGAGATCTATGAGCACCTTGACTCAATCTTTCCGATTGACGGAGCAATGCTTTCAGGTTATCAGATGATAAAAGAGCAGTACGAGGACGGGTCTACGTATAAGGACTACGTTTCGCATTCCGTTAAAGTTATTGAGAAACTTAAGGCTTTAAACCCTGAACTCCGCATTCATGTAGAACTTACATCCATTCAGAACCGGGTAATAAGGAAGGCCATCCTGACCGAAATCGTTGCCAAGCATGTTCACTCCATGGGTCTTGATACCGTAGAAGTGGCAAATGCCCTGAATGTCCTGGGGCATGAAGAGCTTTCTTATTCCGTTATAAGAAAAGAGGAGACCGGAATAACCTCGCTTTACCAGGGAGCTGTTCAGCTATTAAAGGACCTGTCGCTTGAAAGAGTCCATGTGCATTCTCTTGGCTTTTACATTTGTATCCTTGCAAAAGGCCATCCTCTTACACTTAAAGAACACAGGGACGCTCTGCTTTTTTCCTCAACCCTGGCCGGTGCCAAAGCTCTTAATGGAAAAATTGAGAACCTTGAGGACGCAGAAGCAGGGTTAGATGCCCCGATTTCAAGTAAAGGCATAGAAGACCTTGAGAATTTCAGGGTTTATTGCGTAGGAAAGAAACTCTGTACTCCGGATGAATTTGAATACGGATATCTCTATGGACCTGACCATGATGCGGTTTTAATTCCTTCCAAGGTGGTAGATAAGCCCAAAGCAACAGTCGGAATAGGCGATGCGATCTCGGCAGGAGCTTTTGCAGCCATGCTTGCAAGAATGAAGCAAGATCGGGCATGAAAATATATTCCCTTTGTTTTCTCCTAAGCCGTTCATTTGCCTTCCGTTTATTTGCGTTCAGTTCATTTGCGTTCAGTTCATTTACAATTACACTCACCTGTCTTTCATTCATTTGCCTTCCATTCACTTCCTTTTGCCTCCACTCGCCCTCTATTCCACGGATACAGGAACTGGTTAGATGAACATACTTTGCGGATATAATGTCAATATAGATTCGGTGTATCGAATCAGCGGGATCGAGATTTCGGAACTGCTGGAAACCTTCGAAGAGGCTGAAATCCTTAGTAAAATCGAGAACCCACCCGGAAAAATCTTCTCGGAATCGGATTTTGTAGCAGGGCTTGCCTATTGTATGAAAAATGGATATGGAGCCGAGTGGCTTGTTTTTGAGCAGTCCGTTTTCGAGTTCCTTAAAACCCGCTATTTCGGGAAATCTATCGTAAGAATGGGCGGAAACGCAGGAATAATGGCAAATGCTCTTTCCCAGCTAGGCGCTTCCAGAGTAATTCCTAATGTTGCAGTACCCTCAAAAACTCAGCTTTCTCTCTTCTCAAAAAAAGCGATTTACTTTCCGGAAGCCTCTACGCAGATAACGGAAAATGAAAGGAAAGAGCCTGAAGAAAATAAAGGTGCCTTTTCCAGCAGGCAGGAACCCATACATTTTGTGTTTGATTTCTCCGAGGGAGATACATTTTCTCTGTACGGAACCGAGGTTCGGGTTCCGAGGGAAAACCGCTTCATAGCGACCTGTGACCACTTGAATCTCAGGCTTTTTGTCAATCCTGCGTTTGAGCAGTATGCCCTCCAGCACGCCTGCGAGCTTGATGGTGTCCTTATATCGGGTTTTCATCTCCTGCTTGAGAACTATCCTAACGGTTTCACTTATGAGACAATTCTTGATGATACTTTCTCCCAGCTAAAAAACTTGAAAACCAAAAACAATAAGCTTCGTATTCACCTGGAATTCGGACATTTTTCAAGTAAAAAAATTGCAAACTCTGTCTTTCTGAAGTTTGAAGAAATTTCAGATAGCTTTGGGATGAATGAAGACGAGCTTTCAATGCTTTATAACTTACACGGAGTTCCCGCAGAAGGACTTCTACATATGGAGGCAGATGCTATATCCAATGCAGCTTTCAGGCTGGCATCAGGGCATGGGTTTAAGAAGCTTATGATTCATACCAGGGAGTTTGTACTGGCTGTATTTAAAAACGATTTTAATTCGACTCCGGATTCTGAATTTGAAATGGGTGAATCAGAAAATCCAATTTTGCAAAGGGCCGTCGGAGAAAAACTTGAAGCCCTGGAATTCGGAGTCAAGTGTGCAGGTGCGTATGCAGCTTCAGGCAGGCTTGAAGGACGGGAATTTGTGGAAAAGGAAGCTGCGAAACTTCAGGAAAGCCCGTTTGGAAAGAAACGGATTGAAGCTTTCGTTAAGGCTTTTAATGGAAAAACTTTCGGGCAGGGGGCTTATATCTTAAAGGAGAATTATATTATCTGCATGTTTCCTACAATTCTTTCCAGATCTCCCATAACCACGGTCGGGTTGGGAGATACGTTAACTGCAGGGACTTTTCTCAGGGGGCTTGAGCTGGACGTACAGGCTTAAACCCGAACTTTTTGATCTCAATTATACACTCGACTGCGGGCAGGTTTTCAGATGGGGACAAGAAGGAGACTGGTGGACAGGCGTTGTCGGAGATCATGTTATCCGGCTTTCGCAGGACCAGGATCGACTGATTGTCGATTCAAAGCTTTCGCCTGATTTTCTTACTCGCTATTTCCGCCTGGACGACAACCTGCCTTCAATCTATGAAAGCATAAACCGGGACCTGCTGATCGACAGGGCAATCCACAAATATTGGGGCTTGCGGCTGATCCGACAGGACCCCTGGGAGTGCCTTATTTCTTATATGCTCTCTACAGCCTCAAGTATTCCTACAATCCAAAAAAGAATCTTCCTGCTCAGCCAGTTTTTCGGGCAGGAACTCGAACCAGGCTATTTCAGCTTTCCTACCCCTGAAACGCTTGCAAATGCCGATCCTGCCGAACTTGATAAATGCAAGCTGGGTTTCAGGACGCAGAACATAAAAGTCGCAGCTCAGGCAGTTGCTTCAGGTGAGCTGGAACTTGACGTACTTTTCCGCCTGGAGTACAAATATGCAAGGGAACGCCTTATGAGGCTTCGCGGAGTCGGGGAAAAAGTTGCCGACTGCGTGCTTCTTTTCGCTTTTGAAAAAATGGAAGCTTTTCCAGTTGATACCCACGTCAGGCAGATTATCCAGCATTACCACATAGATGACAGCTATTTTGAGACCTGCACAAACATGAGCTGTATGGGGGACTGGGGAAGGGAATATTTCGGGCAATACTGCGGATATGCTCAGGAGTATTTGTATTATCAGAAAAGGGTTGAGGGATTTGTACAGCTGTATTAAATTCTCTTCATTATTTATTTTTATTAGTTCTTTTTAGAATAACTGCTGGATTAGATATAAGGGAACAGGAAAAAAGCTATGAACCGTAAAGACAGGAAGGAGGTCGGACAGGCTTTAAATAAATCCCTGCTGGTGAGCGAGATCCGCCAGATGATCGAAGAAACCCGTTCAGCGGTGGCGACTGCTGTTAATGCCGGGTTGACAATGCTCTACTGGCATATCGGCAAACGCATCCAGGAAGAAATCCTTAGAGGGGGGAGGGCGGAATACGGACAGGAGATTGTCATTTCACTTGGAAGAGAATTGACTGCTGAGTTTGGTCGGGGATTTGAAGAGAAAAACCTGCGCCGGATGATCCAGTTCGCAGAAGCTTTTCCGGATGAGAAAATTATCGCTGCACTGAGGCGACAATTAAGCTGGACACATTTTAAGATACTCCTACCTATTGAAGATTCTCTCAAACGCGAGTTCTATGCTGAGATGTGCAGAATCGAAAGGTGGAGCACGCGTACACTTCAGGAACGTATCGATTCTATGCTTTATGAGCGCACCGCGATTTCACGTAAGCCGGAAGAAGTGATCCGTCACGAACTCTCTGCTCTGAGAGAGCAGGATCAGCTGACACCTGAGCTTGTTTTCCGCGATCCATATGTTCTCGATTTTCTGGGACTAAAAGACCGTTATCTTGAAAAAGACCTTGAGGATGCCATCCTGCGTGAACTGGAATCTTTTTTGCTTGAATTAGGTGCCGGATTCGCCTCTTTTTCTTTCTAACATTCAAATATTTATCATTGATCGTCCTAATTAATTTATTCCAGCGCTCTTTTGGGTCTTTACTGAGACATTGATTGTGAATCTTCTCTTGATCTATCAACTTCCCAACACCACAAATTGTGATGAAACTTAAAGCTTAAAACAGTTTCTTTTTGATTTTAGGGAATCAAAAAGACTCTTTAAAAGAGAATTTTTGCGGAAATTTTCCTCTTTGTGTAATCAATCAGAAATTGAACACAATTTAATTTCCACGACAGATTTACATCCATTTCCTCAAAAACCCTGAAATCCGAATTTTTTAACCTGAAAACCCTACATTCTCTATAATCTCAAATCCCTAATTCACGCTCGAATGCACCTGTTTTCCAAGTAACTATCTCATGAGCCGATCTTCTAGAAGCCCTTTTACCATCGGGAACTTGCGCAGGATTTCAAAAACATATTTTCCATTTTCGATATAACCTTCCAAATCTCAAACACTTTTCATTCCCTTCAAACTTCACTTTGGGATTGGTTTAGATATTTCTTAACCAGCTCCGTGTCTTTCAGTAACTTAAAACTCACAAATCCTCCGGCAATAATATTTGTATAAAACGTAAAAGTTCTCCATGCTGCCACTGTAATTCCGAGGATATTTGCCGGTACAAAGATTGAAAAGAGGGAAATTGCAGCAAGTTCAGCCACACCACTTGCACCCGGAGTCAAAGGCATAACTATAATAATCATAAGCAGGACCTGTACTGCGAAAGAAATGAGTACCGAAGGAGGCTGATTAAGGCCCATAAGAGTTATCGGGAGCGAGGAAAATTCCACTATCCAGTATATGACTGTGAATATCAACCCATAATACAGGCCTTTACGCCCTTCTGTCAAAAATATATTTATGCTGGAATGGAATTCGTCAATTTCTCTGTCAATTGACTCTGATAATTTATGCAGTTTTTGTTCTGTTTTCTTGCCGCCAAGACGTCCAATCCATCTCATAAGACAGTTTATGGTGAACTTAATAAAGCCAGGTTTCACGGTTGCGTATATCATGAGGGCAAAAACAACTATTGAAAGGACTTCTCCTAATATAATCACGGTATCCAGTCTGGAATCTGACAGTATACCATGGAGAAAGTACAGTGAAAAAGGTACAGCTAACAGGATCAGTAGAGCGTCCAGTACACGTTCTCCTAAAATAACTGCAGTAGCCTGTCCAACCGGCATATTTTTCTGTCTAAGGAGATGAATTCTCAAAGGTTCTCCACCTATCGAAGAAGGCGTAAGCGCTGCAACAAAAGTTCCGGAAATTACCATTTCTATAGAAGTTTTAAGATCTATTTCATGGCCCAGTGCAGATGCCATTGATTTTATGCGCAGTCCCCATATATAGAAGGAAAACAGGTGGATAACAAGTGCAGCTATCACATATCCAGGCTGAATCTTCCTAACAATTTCAATTGTTGTTTTATCAAAAGTAAAGATAAGAACAAAAATTATCGAAATTATACTGATCAAAATTGAGCTTGTTATCCACTTTGTGTAATTTTTCATGAAAACACTATCCGTTATTAAACCTTATTCAGAATTATTAACTGCAATAGTCCATTACAATCCTAACAATAGTCCATTAAAATACTCTGATAATAGTCCATTACAATACCTTGATAATAGTCCATTACAATACCTTGATAATAGTCCATTACAATACCTTGATAATAGTCATTACAATACCTTGATAATAGTCCATTACAATACCTAATAATAGTCAATTAAAATACTCTGATAATAGTCCATTACAATACCTGATAATGGTTCATTATAATGCCATAATCATACTTTTTGACTTATCTTATTATTTGATTCAAGGAGTTCTTTGAATGTTGCAGTTGCATTGAGGTCTTTAGATAGGTTTTTCATAGTTTCAACCTTTTGGTGGATCTTTTCATTCTCTAAAAGCTCTTTTATCGACCGAAGTATCTCTTCCGGAGACGCGTTGTAGTCCAGACGTTTGCCATAACCTTCAAGCTCTATCACAGCAGCGTTACTTTCCTGCTCACTATGGTTCATGTCCGGAAATGAAAGTACTGGAACCCCAAAGGTAAGAGCTTCCATTATAGTGCTATGTCCTCCTGGAGCGATCACAAGATCAGAAGCCTTGAGATAAGGGAACTGGTCATTAATAAAATGTTCAATTGTGACATTTTCCGGAAGGTTTGAGAAGACTTCAGGATTTAGATTAGGTCCTGAAAGGAGAGTGTAATTTATGTTTTTGTCGAGTTTTGCAACTTCGATGACTTTTCTGAATATGGGTTCTCGATACCCAAATCCCCCTATTAATGATAATACATGGGGTTTTTGCAAGGTCTCAGCCTTCACATCGTCAAATTTCTCAAGGGTAAGAGGTCCACTGAAAAACAAATTTTTGGAAACCTCTTCTTCAAAAGCAAGATTTAGCCTGCATACGGTATAAGGCATTGGGAAGTCCGGTATTATTATCCTGTCAACTCTTCTGAAAATGCAGTTATAAAACTGCTTAATTACTCCGCCCATTGTTCTTAGGGCAATGCCTCCTTCTTTAAAGAAAGTTTCCATATTTGACTGATTTACTATAAGGTAAACAGGAATTCCTCTGACTTTAGAGGCAACTATTCCTGTAAAATAACTATCTGAAACTACAATATCAGGTTTCTTTTCTTTTAATAAGCTCAGAACCTTAAAAACTGCAAAAATATTTCCGTCTTTCAGGGTAGATATAATTGATCTTTTCAGATTCAGGGAACCGGACTCACCTACAAGTTTTATTTCCGGGGGTATTTCAACGGTCTTATATCCTTTTCTCTCGATAAACTCCTTTGAATAACCATATGCTCCTAAATAAACTTCGTGGCCTGCAGCCAACAACTCCCGACCCAATGCGATACAGCGGCTTGTATGACCTAACCCTTCACCGCATATAAAAATGAGTACTTTCATTTTTGAACCTCTTTTTAAAAATTCGAGTAGCTACAAGATAAGAAATAAGAGCGAGTATAATTCCGCCAATCATATCCGTGATCCAGTGTATACCAAGATACAGTATTGAAAAAAGAATGAAAATGGTTGTTCCTACCGCAAAAACCTTGTAACGCCTGAGATCTGTCTTGAAAAGTATAAACATCGTTGCCATTACCGAGAGTGCTGCATGCAGGCTTGGGAAGCAATTATTAAGACGGGGACTACAGATCGTTACTATCCCCATGATGGCCGGATTCAATTGATATAGCAAAGGGGTCACACCTGGCAACACATGACCTGTCACGTTTACTGGGAAAAATATGTAAAAAACGTAAGCTATCAAATATATAAGAATAAAAGTAATTGCATACTCCTTAAGAGCCTTATCATCCTGGCTAAACAGGAATAATATAAATGTAAAGATTAAAAGGAAAGGAAAACCGACCAGATAAACTGCTCCGCAAAAATATGTCAGCATTGGATTGGCCAGGCTCTGGAAAACACTCACTTTAGTGCCTTCCAGCATCAACATATATCTATCATAGTTGAGAGAGGGACTGAGGCCCAGGAAATTTGAAATTTTTCTTTGCGAGTCCATAAGTATAAAAATAAATGCCGCCGAAGCCGCATAAGGTAAAATATCTGAAATTCCGGACGACTCAAGGTTTCTATAATAATATTTGGACCGAAGGAGTTCCGGCACAAAAATATAATAGCCCGCTGGCACTGAAAATATCAGAGACAGCATTATCATAAAGTCTAGTTCATTTGAGGATATCATTTAATGTGCGCCTCAGTGTTTGGATAAATTAATCCGAAGATAGATAATTTTTAAATCTCTTTCACTGTTATTCGGTTTATTAGGTTTTTTCCATAGAATAAAACAACTATATATTAATTGTGGAGAAAATTGTGGAAAAAAGTTACACTTTCTAATCCCAAATATAAGCGCACATATGCATAATGAAAATATAAAACTAATAGATCACGATTCTAAAATTTACAGGCATGTGCTTAAGTTTAAGCGCATACATTGATATCAACATAGATATCAAGAAACATTTATGCGTCTAAAAATGCGAAATCCGTGTATAGCAGTAATTGGGATTTTAGTAAAAAATTAAAAAAGAAGGATTAAGAAAATCCTTCATTCAGATAATTTATCTGTTCTTCCTGACGATGTAGAAGACTGATAGCAGTCCGAAGATTGCCGGGACAATCTCAAAGCCAGGAGTATTGTTCTTTGTTTCGGTGGTGTTGTTTGCAGCAGCTGATGTATCTGGTGATGTAACCGGGGTCTCTGTAGGAGTGCTCGCATTTACATCTTGAGTTTCTTCAGTGCTGTTCTCAACTGGAGTTGGAGTAACACTTGTGTTATCGATACTTGTTGTGTTATCGATGCTGGTTATGTTACTCGAGGTGGTTGTAGTTGTCTCATTACCAAGGGTCTGCTGAACATATGGGTAGTATCTGAGCTCACTGGAGTCAGCGACCTTGAAGTACATTCCCTGTCCTATTTCCTGATCAGAGTCTTTAGTCAGGCTGAATGTATCATCGTTGCTGATGTTGATGGTCGGACCGTTGATAGAAACATCGTTGAGTTTGCCGAACTCGTCGTCAGAGTCGATCTTTATTGCGTTTGCATAGTCAATGAGCCAGAGCCCGTCAATCTGTGCAATGCTGTCAACTGCGCCCTGGAAGACCTGATTGACATGTACCTTCAAGACAGGAACATTGTCTTCACCCTGCACGTCGTCAACTTCGCAAGTCCAGGTATGATCGCCAGAGTCAGTTGAGACGATCTGGTCATCCACATACTGTCCGTCCTTGTCAAGTTCAAGCCAGACCTTATTACCGTCAACGTCTACCTGCTTGGCCTGGAGAGAGTATCCGTCACCGAGGTCAAGAGTGTCGCCGGTCTTGAGAGTTTGCTTGTCGTCGCTGTCAACAACGAGTTTGGCAAGCTTGCTGGCGTCGTTAGATTTCAGCGGGACATACTTCTGTGCAAAGAAACCGAGAACAGGGTACGTTCCATTGAATACATCATCGGCATCATAATCAACCTTGCTTATAGTGGTGCTGTATTTGAGGCCGTTTTCAGGAATAGTTCTTCCGTCAACGCCAGAAACATTCAAAGTTTCGGTTCCAACGTTTTTCTTCAGGTCATAGAAGAATCCAGCAAAGTTGTCTGGAGTCCAGGTGTAAGGCTGCGTGCCGGAAACAACGGTTCCTCTTACATCATAGGTTCCAGAAGTTGTTTGCTGCTTATAGGCATAGAACCTGAGAGCATCGGAGTCAGCAACCTTGAAGTATAATCCCTGTCCTATTTCCTGATCAGAATCTTTAGTCAGGCTGAATGTATCATCGTTGCTGATGGTGATGGTCGGACCGTTGATGGAAACATCGTTGAGTTTACCGAATTCATCATCAGAGTTGATCTTTATTGCGTTTGCGTAGTCAATGAGCCAGATAGCATCAATCTGTGCAACGCTGTCAACTGCGCCCTGGAAGACCTGATTGACATGTACCTTCAAGACAGGAACATCGTCTTCGCCCTGTACGTCATCAACTGTGCAAGTCCAGGTATGATCGCCAGAGTCAGTTGAGACGATCTGGTCATCCACATACTGTCCATCCTTGTCGAATTCAAGCCAGACCTTATTACCGTCAACGTCTACCTGCTTGGCCTGGAGAGAGTATCCGTCGCCGAGGTCAAGACTGTCGCCGGTCTTGAGAGTTTGCTTGTCATCACTGTCAACAACGAGTTTGGCGAGCTTGTCAGCACCGTTGGACTTCAGTGGGATATACTTGTCTGCGAAGAAGCCAATCACGCTGTAGTTGCCCCAGTCGACATCTTTGTTCTCGTATTCGGCTTTTCCGATTGTTGTTGTATATACTAAACCGTGCTCTCCTATAGTCCTGCCAGAAGTACCGGCAACGTTCTTAATGGAAAGAGACTCAGTTGTTACATTGTCGTCAATATCGTAATAGAATGCTGCAAATTTGTTAGCATCCATTGTAATAGCTGTACCGTTACCGTATGCAGTATTTGCAAGGATGTCGGTTAAGCTTGAGCCATTGTACACAGGGCCGCGAATCTCAACTGTACTTGCTGCTGAGGTTGTATTATTATCATCAGCCATTGCGGCGGATGCAAATACAGTCAGAAGCATGAGAGCCGCCAGTGCACTGGCTACAAATCTCTTCATTTTGTTGTTTCCTCCATATTTGTTAAGACCAATTATGTGTAAGAAGAATTGTCGGGATCAATAATTTAAGGGGGTTCACCATTCTTCATCAATCTGAACTATTTATTACGTCCATTGTCGAAGATAGTTTCGTTTCTCCTCATCCCGAAAATTGGTTTACAGCGTTTTATAAAATGGTGTCTTATAAATCTCTTTTGGTTCAAGATTTGATCAATCTATAGGTTATTTGCAATTTCCAATAAGCTCCGACGTAATTTAAATATTTAATTCGTCAATAACACAGAATCTTAATAATTCGAATATTGTACTAATGTTCGACAATTGTACTAATCTTCGAATAATGTACCAGAATCGTTATTATGTCTAACGAAGACTGAAAACCGAAGGTTATTGTGGTGAATGATCGGGATCAACACTGCAAAATATTTCGAACCTTCCTCCCTAGGAGAATGTGGCGGAACTTTCTTCCATAGGAGAATGTGGCGGGTTTTCCAAGTTTCTTCCATGTTTCCCGCCACGATAAATAATTTTAACGTTTGTTCATTAAGCGTAAAAGTCTTAGTCTGTTTTTATCCGGTTGATTCTTAAGAACATGTGTTTTAGCTGACATCTTAATGAAATTTGAACTCACAATTCAATATTTTCTTGCAAGCATACTTTGAATCTGGTGTATAGGTCGTCCACATTAACTAACCAGGATGTCTCAATAGAGCTCAAAACCAGGTAATCAGGATTCAGATAACAAGCCTAACCCAAAAACCTTGATCTTCCAGCAATATCTGACTGATATTTTCCTCACGTTACCTGTAACATGACTTATGAATCTGTTTAATGCCATATTGAAAGTTTCTTTAAAAAAGTTGAATTTATCGAAAAAAAGATCTTAGAAGTTGTATTTTGATCATACTGGAAGGCAGTGCACTGAATTTTCTGTAAATCCAGAATAAAATTTTTCTATACTGACCATAATTTAGTTCTCTAGATATTGGATTCTCCAGCGGCTAACTTATTAAGATTTATGATTTTACAGAAAAATTGACACACTATCTACTGGAATATCAACAAACAATAAATCGTCAAATATCAATAAACGATAAATAATCAAATTAACAAACGATAAATAATCAAATATTAACAAACGATAAATAATCAAATATCAACAAATGGTAAATAATCAAATATTAATAAACGATAAGTGATCAAATCATTTAGAGTTCTTGAATTCCCACATTTCGATAAAACCGTCAACCAGAGTATCAAGAAAGCTTTCTTTGTAGCATACAAGGAGCTCTGCAATCGCGTGAGGGTCAACGATTGTGAATTTACTTATTCTGCCGTTTTTTTCCTTTTCAATTATTCCGGCTTCTACAAGCTTGTTCAGATTCCAGGAAACAGTTGAAGGAGAGAGGCCAACAACCTGAGAGAGTTCTTTGTTATTCAGGTCCGGATTATTGAGAAGCTGAAGAAGGATGTGCCTGCAACCTGATCTTCTTAAAAAAGACATTATTTTTCTTTCGGTTTCACTTAAGCTCCTGTCTTTTACGAAATAACGTACGTAATCTCCATCATTCGAGGCTCTTATCAAATTTTTCTTTTCCAGGCACTGAAGGTGGTACTGCAGGTTGCCAACTACCATCTGCAGCCTCCGCTCAAGTTCCCGGAAGTGAATCCCAGGAGATTTTTTTATTTGTTCATAAATTTTTCTTCGTGTCTCGAGTTCAAATTCCATTTTACTCTACTCTTTTGTGATCATAGAAAGGAAAAACAATGCAAGGACGACAAAATTAAGTAAACTTCCCCAAATTTCGGGGTACTCACCCGCTTGAGGGAAAAAAATATCTGCTGCATCCAGGAAATTCATTGTTGAATAGAAAAAAAATGCTGAGGATAAAATAAAAAATTTCTTTCTACGCTCTCGACGATATGCAAGATAGGAAATAACAAAAAGAATTAACGCTAATAGACTCGATACGAGTTGGATTATTTGTTCAGGCTCGGTCAACATGGACTTCAGTTACCTCCTTCAACGCAATACATTAAACGCAGTACATTAGATTAACATCAAAAAGTCAAGTTTTGAGATAGGCTCCATAAAAAATAAATTTCTGACTGTTTTGGATGATTTTACTGGTTCTTTGGATGATTTTACTGGTTCTTTGGATGATTTTACTGGTTCTTTATATCTACAAAATAATCTGTCATACTGCAATGAAGTATTTGAAATCTATGCCATGTTATTAATAATGCTCACATAAAATAAAAACTTCAGATGAAGTCCTTTCTTAACAGTAGGCTTATTTCTGCCAATTCTTTTACTGTACTAATATCCGAGTAATATACCAGAATCAATATATTATTTGTAATTATTTATCCAAATGTGGCTATGTTTCTGAATGGATCATTTAAAACATGGCAACAACCGTGGGCGAAACAACTGCATACTTATTATTGGTCAATTGAAAAAACCCATCAAAAAATTTTTGCGGAAGAATCCGCTTTGCGTAAAATCAGTTAATTGGTCACATTTTGTTCACATAAAAATCTCTTTTACATCCATTTCCTCAAAAAAATCCTGAAGTCGAAATCTTTTAATCTGCAAATCCCGGCATTCTCTATAATCTCAAAGCCTTCGCTAACGCTCTGATGAACTTGTTTTCCAAGAGAGCAGGTCATGAGCCGGTCTTCGAGAAGTCCTTTTGCCATCGGGTATTTGCGCTGGATTTCGAAGATGTATTTTCCATTTTCTATATAACCTCCGAAAACATCAGCAGTCGCCTGATATTTTTCCTTAAATTTCTCGGCGTGTACTTTAACCCAAACCGGAGGGCCAACGTGCTTTTTCACGTTGGGGAGAACGCCTGAAATAAGTTCCAGCACAACTGCAGTTTCGGTTTTGCCTGACCATACGCCGGTTTTTATCACTGTAAAATCATATTCTTTCAGAAGGGCAGCAACTGCCTGCTCCATTTTATACAGCTGCGGAAAGAGGACATCCTCTACAACATCCGGAGTTTTGAAAACTATTGCAAGCTGGGTACTTTTTCGGCTTTCAAGCTTTTCCAGGATTTCGCTGTCCTCGAGGGGTGAGATAGGAGGTGGGAAAAAGAAACTGAGCTCGGGGGTTTTCAGGAATTCCCTGCAGTGGTCTATAAACATGCAGAATTTGTCAAGGGAAAGAGCAGCTGCCACATTCCGCCTGGGGTCGGTTGGGTCGACCACTACAAGAGGCTCTTCGTGCTCTATTTCCGAGTGATGCATTATATCGATTTTCTCACCTGGTTTCCAAGTGCAGGCAGCACATACAGTGTTTTCGAAGGAGCCATAGTAGATTATCAGGATCTCGGTCAGGTAACCTGAAAAACCCTGAGTCTTGAGTTCCGAGCCATAGACCCCACTCCCGCGCATAAACTGCTTCAAAAGCAGGACATCATCTTCGTGCCCTTTTATGCGAGGTTTGACAAAATCGTTATGAAAAGGTGTCCTGTCAACTGCAGATTTGATCTGGGAAGCCGAAGCAACCCTGAAGCAGGGGACAAGGTCTACGTCAAAACCTTTGTATGTGATATTCAGGTAAGGGTGCTCAGCATGGCGGTCTTCGACATGTTCAGCGTGTTTTGCCACATCTCTTGCAACCGCTATACCCAGGGTTTCCAGTTCCTTTCTGGAGCTTTCTTCAGGAAAGCTTATAAAAATATCAACATCGTGAGTGCCTGAAAGCCAGGTACCTCTGGCAGCAGAGCCCACCATTTTTACAAGCACGCCTGGTACATCAAGTTTTTTTGCTGCGGCTTTAACTTGCGAGGCGAGCTCTTCCTGGATCACAAGGAGTTTTTCTCTTTCAGGTTCAGTGGGTTTTATTCTCTCAAGGACTACAAACTTTAATTCTTCGGGAATGCCTGTATACGTTTCCATGCCAGGGACGGCTCCATATTTTTACTCTGTCTTACTCTGCAGAATGAATCTTACGAATCTCGTAATGGATATCTTATGAATTCGATTACGCTGATTTTGCTTATAAGTGTCAGAAATCGCTTCTTCAAACTTATAATTTGTGTATATCAAATTGATTCTTAAGGGAAAAGAGGGTTTTTGAATTTATTTTCAAACTTATCTTAAACGTGAATAAAAAGCCTCTTTTGAGTTGATTTGATTCTGATAAACATCTCTTTTGGATCAATTTGGTTCCGATATACATCTCTTTTGGATCAGTTTGGTTCTGATAAAAAGTCACCTTTAATATAAACGTAACTCTAAGTAAAAACTAGCTGTGGTAGAAATATTTTCCGAGTTTTCCGAATTGTCTTCCTGATAGTAACTACCTGAAACTTACTCTAGTGTTAAAAAGACGATTGAAAACAACTTTAAGGTTTTCAAGGTCTTCAATTCCTTCTTTTGGCATATTTATTTTTTTATTCCCTGTTTGTGAAAAATATTTCGTATAATACCCAAAAATTTTTATTTAATGCCTGAGATATTAGAAAATGCTTATAGTTGAATACGTTTGATATTACTCAGGTATGCGGGGGTATCCTGTTGGGTGTATTCCGAATGTTCAGGAAACTATTTTCCTATTCTTCTTTTCGGAGGCCTGAAAGTTACGCTCTCGGTTAATACAGTATAAAGGAGGTTTAATTTGGGGATTAAAAATTATATCAAGATTTTATGCTTACTTCTGGCATGTGGGTTGCTGTGTCTAAGTGCAGCTGCCCAGGCTTCAGATTCGACAGGCAACCGTATATGGGATGAAAACGCAAATGAGAGCCTTAACTATACATGGACGCCTCAGACTTACTCGGGCTTTTATTATGATCTGGATACCGGAGAAGGTTCCGAGAATCTAACAGTCCAGCTCAGTAAGGGCAGCCGGACAATTGAAAAGGAAAACCTGAAGTACGAAACAGTACCCATACAGACCGATTTTGAGTATGGAAAGTGGGGTTCTTATGAGGTTATAGGGTTTATGGCAGAGCGCTACTTTGCAGGATATACCGCAAACTCAAGCTTTGCAAATAAAGAGATTAGTGTTATCTCTGGTGGACAGCTTTCAAAAGTCCTGATGGACACCGATGACAGGAAATCCATGTACACGGGTTCCGCTCTTGTTCTTGAAGAAGGATACTCCCTTAATATGGTTGAGGTTGATGTTAATGGAAATAAAGTCTGGGTACAGCTTGAAAAGGACGGCAAAGTAGTCGATGAAGCTTTCCTATCCTCCAATAGCGACTATGTATACAAAGCCGACCTCGGGAGTACCGAAGATGTACCCATAATTGCAGTCCATTTTGCTCAGATCTTCAGCGGCACAGAAACCAACGCGGTTTTCGTTGACGGAATTTTCCAGATCTCGGACCAGTATGTGAAAATTCAGAATGGAGATAAGTTTGGGAAGATGGAGGTAAGTTCCACCTCAAGTTCAGGCATAAAAATGAGAAATAGTGACTCGATCTCTCTTAGCAAGGGTGACACTATTGACATCATGGGTAAACTTAGTTTTGTCGTGGCCGATGCCAATGAACTTCGTTTTGCTCCAATAGTTGAAACCTCCAGGCCCGGCACCTACGAATTAAGGGGAACGGTACACGATGATAAGTTTAATACTATGGTCTGGACGCCTTTTAACTTCGAGGGTTTCTATTATAACATCGACGAAAATATCTCCACTGAGAGCCTTGTCATTGAAGGGTTCGATGGCAGAACAATCAAGGATGAAGCACTCGTTTATTCTACGAAGCCTGAAAATGTCAAATTTGAGCACGAGGGTTGGGGAAGTTATGAAGTTGTCGGTTTCATGGCAGAGAAATATTTTGCAGGATATCCTGAAAACACTCTTGGCAACTCAAAAGGCATAAGTGTGCTTTCGGATAGTGTCCTTTCAAAAGTTTTGATTGACGACAATGACAAAAAGTCCCTGTTTACTGGTTCTTCTTTAGCCCTGGAGAACGGCTACTCCCTTAAGGCAGCCGAGGTAGATGTTAACGGGAAAAGTGTACTCTTCGAACTTTACAGGAATGGAAAGCTCCTTGACTCGGGAATAGTTCCTCAGGGTGGGGACTATATTTACGAAGCCGATATAGGAGGAGCTGAAAATGTTCCGATGATTGCGGTCCATGTAAGTACGGTCTTCCGTTCCACAGAGACAGATGCCGTGTTTGTGGAGGGAATCTTCCAGATTTCGGATGATTACCTGAAAATTTCGGAGGGAGATTCTTTCGGTGAAATGAAAATAACTTCGATTTCCGATTCAGGCATCACAATGAAAAACAAGGACTCAGTCTCTCTTTCAAGGGGTGATGTCATAGACCTGATGGGCAATGTGAAATTCAAAGTTGCCGACGCTTCAGTCCTGCGCTTTTATCCTTTTGTCGAGGTCAAGACCGAAGCAGGAGATCAACTGAACATCGAGATTCCTGAGGCTCTTGTAGTCGGGAAGCCAACCGAAATCCTGGTAACTGCTAGAAATGTTTCGGTCAGCGGTGTTGAAGTTTCTTTTGGAAACGACAGCATAGGTACTACCGGAGATGATGGAAATCTCACTTTCACCCCGGGTAAGGAAGGTAGCTTCACTGTAACTGCTAATCGGGAAGGTTACGTTTCCGGAACTAAGCGCGTGGATGTCCTTGCACAGGGTGTCCAGAAACTCCTGGTTTCGGTTTCTCCCGAAACTGTCCGGGAAGGGGACCAGATCAAAATAAGTGTCACGGACTCTGTGGATAACAAGCCTGTTGCAGGGGTGGACGTTTTCTTCGGCGGGCAGAAAACTGACGCACAGACAGACGAAAAAGGTATCACATCTTATTGGGTTACTACTCCGGGCACATATGTGGTAAACGCTACAAAGACCGGTTATGAAGAAGGAGAAACCCATGTCGAGGTGACGGAAAAAGCCGCACAGTTCTCCTTCTCAAACCTCACGATACAGCCTGCTTCAGTTGAAGCCGGAACCCCGGTAAATATAAGTGTGAATGCTATGAACAATGGAAGCGTCACAGGAGAATCCAAAGTGGAATTGCTGGTTAATAACGAATCGGTTGATTCCGAGAATGTAACCCTCAACCCGGGTGAGAACAAATCAGTCGAATTTTCACATACTGAGGACAATCCAGGGACGTATACTGTTGAAGTAGGAGGCCTGAGAAAAAGTTATGAAGTGACAAAAAAAGCTCCTTTCTTCAGTGGGATGGCTACGCTTGGAATACTTGCCACAGCGTTTGTTATTCTGCGGAAGAGAAGAAGCTAATAAACTAATTAACGCTTCTGACTTTCGTACTAAAGCTTAATTAACGTTTCAAACTTTCGTATTAAAGCTTATATTAAGCTGTAAGGGTTTAAACTGAAAACCTGTCAGTTTAATATAACTTTAATACCTGTGCTGTGGCAGAAGCTGGAAATTATGTTCCGAATTTCCGGCTCTCCACTTTTTTCTCTTATTTGATGTTCGAGACGACAGCTTAAAATACTGAACTACGATTGTTGAATAGAATGCTTGAAGCTTTAAGCGCTTTTATTGCCAATTACGGTTACCTGAACCTTTTTATCCTGAGCTTTCTGGCTTCTACGGTTTTGCCTTTAGGATCAGAAGCACTGGTAGTAGCTCTCATTTATCAGGGCTTTAATCCCTTTGCTGTCGTTCTGGTGGCGACTTCAGGTAATTATCTCGGATCGTGTACAACGTACTATCTCGGGCTAAAAGGGCGTCCGGTACTTGAGAAGTTTCTGTCTCCTTCTCCTGAGAAGCTTAAGAAAAGCGAAAAACTCTTTCAAAAATATGGTCTTTATACTCTTCTTTTTACCTGGGTTCCAGGTATCGGAGACGCAATTACCATGGTTGCGGGACTTATGCAGCTTCCTTTCCGATACTTTTCTATCCTGGTTTTTCTTGGGAAATTCGGGCGTTATTTTGCTATTGCTTATCTAACAGTTTTTTTTAGCAATTGATTCGGATTTTTCGAGATAGACCTAATTTATTATTTTATCAATTTTTATTCCTTTAAACAATTTTTATTAATTTATTCCGCTAAGTAATTCTTTTCTTGTATATGATTTTCCCAGCTAATTGTTCCTCTCGAAGAGACAAACAGATATCTTTATATAATCCATGGTACAATATTTAATTGTCAAAGCAAATTTAGTTGATTTTACTGCTTTGACTCATTTTTATTGCCTGTCTTCCAGGCCTCCAAAAACGGGCTCAATATCTAATTATAACCTCCATTTTTAATTTTTTTCTTTTCTTTTCTTTTTTCGTTTTATACACAATTTAGCTTTACCTGAATTTAGAACATATTCGTAAAGGAACAGATTCTAAAAGGTATGTTTACATTATTGATTATTATTTAAAATTCGTATGAAGCTAAGGAAAAAGTGTTCAGAATCCAATTTATATACTGATTATCTTGTCTCTAATTTTTCTGTCCTGTTTTAGTATACTTTTTGTCCTGCTTCAGTATATCTTGTATCAGTAACTTTTTTATTTTTGTATCAATAACTTTTTTATATTCCTTCCTCTTATTTTCAGTTATGTCTCCTTGCAGTAAAACTAAAGCTTTGAGTCTTTTGATTTTAATTCTGCTTTTACTTGTCCCAATAGCGGGGGCAGCTTCGAATACAGGCAGTATCAAAAAAGCTGACCTTTATCAAGCGCCTGAGAATTCTACTAATGAAAATGCTCTCTTTGCAGAACTGAGTGCAAACGTCGAGCTTTATAACAAGAATTTCGATAAAGTTCCTGATGTTCTGCAGAGACTGGTGGCCAGTGAAGAAATCGCCGGGAAAATCAAACTTGAGAACGGCGAGATGCTTTACGTGACTTTACTTATGGGAGGGGGACAAGTAAGGGATTTCTACAGTTATGAAACTCCTGATGATCCAAACTCAAAGTTTGGGCCTTCCATCACAGTGGAAACCGATGAGAAAACCATACAAAATGTGCTTGATTCGAAAGAACCTTTAAAGGAAGCCGTAAAAAGCATGAATGACGGCTCTCTGAAGGTGGAAACCGAAGGGCTTTTCCGAAACTTTATGCTTTCAACTTTAAAGACATTTTATAAGTAAGTAAGTAAGTAAGTAA
>DAQQ01000049.1:31103-52358 GCA_002508465.1 Methanosarcina sp. UBA7
TGACACATATATGACGCGTTAACTCTTTGATTTTGATGCATACATCGTATTTCCGTACCTGCCTATGTTAATCCTTTTTCCGTTGGGTTTCGGTTCATGAGAGTAACTCCAAGATGGATGTCCGGCATCAATACAGGGAGAGATTACTGTGTCTTTAACCCAGGTTTTTCCATTCCATCTTCCAGTTGTTGATTTCAGATGGTAATCATGTTTTGTCTGGCTCGCAAATAGTGGATTTACATGGATGTCAGTTTTCGAGGTACAACTTTTATAATTTCCTACTGCGTTGTTGTAGAGGCAGTTATATTGCAAATATATTTTATGGTTTTTACTGGCGAGATAATTCATCACACCATACCCTGTCCCACCCGGACTCTTTTTACGTTTCAGGGTGTTTACGATTATATTGTTGCGGGCAATTATTGCGTATACAGATTTTGATGTGTAACTTGGGGAATAATTTTCTGGATACAAATTGGCAATAGCCACATGATATATGCCGTCAAAGACATTGTTTTCAANNGTGCCTGTTCTGTAAAAGACATTATTGTGAATACGAACATTTTTTCCAAGATCTTTAGTAGCAGAAGCGGTATCATAATTGAAAATCCAGATCCCAGGACCATAGGTGTTATGGATAACATTATTGTAGATACTAATACTATCCATAGTACCTGTATCAGTCCCGCCTTTTTCGATTTGAATTCCTGGACCGCCTGCGCTCCAGTCGTAGAAAGAATCAATCACATTATCATGGAATTTTACGTGGTTTGAGTTCCAGATTCTAAGACCGCTGTTAGTCCTGCAGGTTATCCTGTTTTTCCAAGCTTCTACATACTGACTACTAATAGCAAATAGCCCGTCGTGCCCCATTTTGTATAACTTGTTGTTATAAAATTGAATGTTTTTACAGGAATTTGCTCTCAGCCCATCGCCGAGACCATCATACATATACATATTGTATACTTTTATGTTGTTGCAGTTAGTGAAGTACATTATATTATAGTGCCCGTCACCCAAAGAAACTTTTGAATTACCTTTACGGTTTCCATTAACCTTGAAACCTCTTACTACAATGTTACTATTCCCAGAACTACTCATCTGCTTGATCAAGGGTTTCATTGCAACCCAGCCTGCATTATTAGCAAGTTTGATCACAGCACTCGAATCCCCTTCAAGAATAGTATTACTACCGATTAAAAGAGTATCGTCAATAACATATGTAAAAGGACCTTTAAGGTGGACAGTGGTATATTTAGAGTTACCGGCTACAAACTTAAGGGCCTGATTTATCTGTACATGATCGTCTTTTCCATCGCAATTATATTTTCCAGTGCCATCCCCCGCAACATATACTATTGATGAGCCAGTTGCGCATAAAGCTGTAGGAATGCTTGCAAGAAGAAGGAAACCTACCACTAAAAATATCACTAATTCTCGTGTTAACATTGGTGTCATCTGTAGGGGCTTATAATAAAATTCATTAGTATTCTTAATAGATTGATATTGGTCAAGTAACGTGTATACATCTCCTTAAAATTTATGACTTATTACTAAATATTATAAAATATAATCCCTTTTTTGAGACCTGGCTGACAACATTTTAAAATTTAAGAACGATTTCGAATTTTACGATTATAAAAAAGTTCTGAATAAATTATTTACATCAGGAATTGCTGAACACAAAAACATGCTATTTATACGGAATTTAGAACAAGTCTCCCTGTTTTTCAAGTCAATTCTTCTCATTTAAATGAATTTCCTCGTGAGGACATAGAAAATAAAACTATAGATATGTTGGCAATTATAAAGTAATTCTCTAATAAAAAGATTCCCAGCTCCCGTTACAATATCGAGGTCGTCTAAAGGCTATTATACTAAAATTTATTATAACCATGTAAGTATTTGTACGGATGAACATCTAACTCCAATAATAATGTTTAATAAAACCTAAAAGTATGTTACTATTTTCTGGACTTTGAGGATATAGAAAAGATCCTGAAGAAATCATTTAGAACGAAAACTGCTGGATTCGAGTATATATGACAAATATGGAACTTAGAATAAAGTGCCATAGCTTTTCACGTCCATTTCTCTAATTATATAAATTTAGCAACTATTAAGAATTATCAAATCTTTGAGGATTGAAATGACATTAAGAACTAATAAAAAATACAAAATAAATAAAGAATCTTGATACGGAAATAATGAGCCAAATCAAAAGAATAAAAGAGGATTATGGTGCTTTTTCGCTGTTCATTAATTCTCAAACTCTTCCTTTTCACCATAATCGATATCAATCGAATATCAATAAGCTTTTTGGTAGCTGAATAGATACAATAAATCTATTTAGTATCAAGGGTTAATGCTTGACAACCTCTCCGGGATATGTATATCTTCCTTTTTCCATTATCGTGCCGATATTTATACTTGTATTGATACCTGTATGCACGTCATCTCCCATAATCACTCCGAGTTTTCTCCTGCCCGAGTCAAGAATCCTGTTTTTTATCATTACTTTTATGTTTTTTCCGTCATGGCGGAGGTTTGCAACCTTGGTACCAGCTCCAAAGTTGCAGCGGTGCCCGATAACACTGTCTCCGACATAACTCAGGTGACCCACATGAGTGTCTGTCATGATAATCGTATTTTTTATTTCTACGGCATTTCCAACTCTTACATGATTCCCTATTGCGGTGGAAGGACGAATAAAACAGTTAGGCCCGATATCGCAGTTTTCTCCTATTATTACCGGGCCTTCGATATAAGAACCGTTCCTGATAAGAGTGCCTTTCCCGATTACAACCTCTCCTTTTATGGTAGCGTTCGGTTCCACGGTACCTTCGCAGCTGCCCTCAAGGCCTTTCAAGAGGTATTCATTTGCTTTCAGGAGATCCCATGGGTACCCTATATCTATCCATCTGCCTTCGAGAGGGCTGTAACCCACGGCTGCTCCACTGTCGATCAGCATCTGGATGGAGCCCGTAATCTCAAATTCATTTCTCACTGAAGCCCGGGTTCTGTCAATAAAGTCAAAAATAGATTGCCTGAAGAGATATATTCCGGCGTTTGCAAGGTTAGTAGGAGGGTTTTTAGGTTTCTCTATTATCCTGACAACTCTACCATCATCGGTTTCAAGTACCCCGAAATCTGACGGGTTTTCTACCTCTTTTACGCAGATGACAGCTTCCTCTGTCCTTGAGATAAGGGCTTTTAAGTCCTCCTGGCCTATGAGCATATCCCCATTAAGTACAAGGAAAGCCCCATCAACATAGCCTTTTGCATAGCCTATTGCATTTGCAGTTCCTAGCTGCTCTTTCTGCTGCACGTACTCTATGCTTACTCCCCATTTGCTTCCGTCCCCGAAGTACTCTTTTATCTGCTCTTCGAGATAACCGGTAATGAAGACAAAGCCTTCAATGCCTGCCTCTATGGCTGAATTGAGAATATGTTCGAGGATTGGTTTATTTGCGACCTGGAGCATCACTTTGGAACAGCTGGAAGTTAGAGGTTCCATCCTTGTGCCTTTGCCTGCCACAAGGACAACAGCTTTCATTTAAGTGCCTCCTTTGCTATCTTTTCAGCCATCTCGAAAATCTCATCAACGTTTTCCCGGGCTTCAGCTGTAATTCTGACTTTTGCTTCCGTCCCCGAGGGGCGGACGAGTACCCAGCCATTGTCCATTTCCACGCGAATTCCGTCGATGTCAAGTACCTTTCCCAGGGGCTCGAGTTTGGCCTTAATTTTTTCCATAAACTCTGCCTTTTTGTCATTTGCACAGGGGAAAGCTCCTCTTTTTGTGGCATACGTGGGGAGCTCTTCTCTAAGCTCGCTTAGTTTCTTTTTCTTTACAATCTCAACAAGTTTTGCAGCTGCGTAAATTCCATCCGGACAGTAAGAAATTTTCGGGAATATCCAGCTTCCTGATGGCTCGCCTCCGTAGATAGCACCGCACTGTTTTATGCCCTCTGCGACGTAAACGTCTCCAACTCTTGTTCTCACAATTTCCGAACCCTTAAGGGAATCGTCAACCATCATTGAAGTATCCACAGGCACGACGACTGTTCCTTTCTTACCATTACATTCATACAGCCCGAAAATTGCAAGCATTTCGTCTCCTGAAACAAAATTGCCTTTTTCGTCCACTGCCATCATCCGGTCTGCGTCACCGTCGTGTGCGATTCCGAGATCGGCTCCGAAATCCACAACAGCTTTTTTGAGCATGGTAAGGTTTTCATCGTTTGGCTCAGGGTTTCTCGCAGGGAAATGGCCATCAGGCTGAGCATTCAGGGTTATTACCTCACAGCCCAGTTCCTGAAGAAGATAAGGGCTAATTGTCCCTCCTGCTCCGCACCCGCAATCAAGTACAACTTTCAGGCTGGAACCTTCGACAAGCTTTTTGATCATGTTCATGTGGGCCCGAATAGCACTTCCGTCTTCTTCGAACTTGCCTATCAGGTTCCAGGGAACCATGGAAAAGTCCTCATCTTCAATTGCTTTTTCTATCTCTTCCTGCTGTGCCGAGTCAAAGGCCATGCCATCAGGGTTCCAGAGTTTGATCCCTACATACTCTGAGGGGTTGTGGGAGGCTGTAACCATTACACCGCATTCGTATTCTCTGGTTGCATATGCAAGGGTTGGAGTAGATACAAGGCCTATTTCTGTAACAGCACAGCCTGTAGCCGTCAGTCCAGCAATCAGAGCATGCTCGATCATAGGGGCTGAAACTCTAGGGTCTCTCCCGATAACCGCAGTTTTTTTCCGGCTTCCCAATACAAGCCCTACCTTAAGCGCAAGTTCGGGCGTAATTTCTTTATTTGCTATCCCTCTTATTCCTGAAGATCCGAAGAGTTTCATATGTCCCATTCCCAAATTTCCTGAAGTGTGTTTTCTTGAATTCTCTTAATTTTTGATTTAAAATTTCTAGTCTTTCCGTTATTCTACAGTGACACTTTTTGCAAGATTACGCGGTTTGTCAATCGAACATCCGCGAGCAAGGGCAGTATAGTAAGCAAGCAATTGAAGGACTACAACACTGAGCAGCGGAGATAGCAGTTCGCTAGTTTGAGGAATTGTAAGGACAACATCCGCATACTTTCCGATCTCAGTGTCTTTGTTATCCGCTACTGCGATAACCGTTGCATCCCTGGCTTTTACTTCTTTTATATTGCTCAGCACCTTATCGTAAGTCTGCCCTCTTGTTGCAATGGTAACTACAGGCGTTCCTTTCTCAAGCAGCGCAATCGGTCCATGTTTAAGTTCGCCTGCGGCAAAACCCTCGGCATGCAAATATGAAATTTCTTTTAACTTGAGAGCTCCTTCGAGGGCAATAGGATAGTTAAAGTGCCTGCCGAGGAAGAAGTAGTTCTCTGCATGAGCAAAATTCTCTGCACATTCCTTTACTACTTCTTTCTGGTTAAGAATCTGCTGAATCTGACCTGGTACTTTTCTTAGACCCGTGATGAATCCTTTAACGTAATTAGGACTTAGCTTGCCTCTTGCCATGGCAAATTTTACGGCAAGAATATAAAGAAGCGTGAGCTGGGTACTGAAAGTCTTGGTCGCAGCAACTCCAATTTCAGGCCCTGCTCTGGTATAGAGCACACTATTAGCTTCTCTTGTAATGGTGCTTCCTACAACATTTGTGATTGCTAGCGTGGGGCAATTGTAAGACATTATTTCCCTAACAGCCGCGAGAGTATCTGCAGTTTCCCCAGATTGAGTAATTGCAATGGCAAGGGTTCCATCACTTATAACCGGGCTTCTGTACCTGTACTCCGAGCAGATGTCTATATCGCAATGTATTCCTGCAAGCTGCTCAAAAAGATATTTCCCAAGCAGTCCTGCATGCCAGGAGGTTCCACATGCCAGAATCTGGACTCTTGAAAGTTTCATGATCTCTTCATCGGTCATACTTAGTTCTTTGAGATCTATTGTTCCTTCAAGTTCCGAGACTTTACCTGCAAGTGTATTATGAATTGCACTCACCTGCTCGTGGATCTCCTTAAGCATGAAGTGTTCGTAACCGGCTTTCTCAGCAGCTTCAAAGTCCCACTCAATTTTTTCTATTTTCTTTTCGCAGACTTTTCCTTCTCTGTCAAAGATCTCTACGCTGGTGGGGGTAAGAATTGCAGTTTCAAGGTCATTTACGAAAATTACGTCCCTTGTATAATTCAAAAAAGCAGTTACATCCGATGCGGCAAAGTTCTCTCCTTTGCCGAGTCCTATAACAAGTGGGCTGTCTTTTCGGGCAAGCAAGAGTTTTCCCTGTTCGTCAGCACAGAGAACTGCAAGGGCATAAGAACCTTCTATCTCTTTTAGCGCTTCCCGCAGTCCTGTAAGAAGTTCACATTTTACTTCTCTTCCATCGGGCTTGCCATATATGTGCTTATGCAGGAGATGTGCGACCACTTCAGTATCAGTTTCCGATTTAAATTCATATCCTTCTGCAGTCAGTTGTTCTTTCAATGCCATGTAGTTCTCTATAATTCCGTTATGTACAACCGAGATCTTACATGGGTTTCCGGAGGTATGCGGATGAGCATTTATTGTGCTGGGTCGTCCGTGGGTTGCCCAGCGAGTGTGCCCTATTCCGATGTTGCCACTTGTTCCGTCTGGGACAGTGGCTTCAAGATTCACGATTTTACCTACTGACTTATAAGTATCAATTCCGCCGTCCAGAATCGAAATCCCAGCAGAGTCATATCCACGATACTCGAGTTTTTTGAGAGATTCTATGATAACAGATGCAGCAGAGTTTTCTCCTGCATACCCTACAATTCCACACATTTTTCCACCTTTTAAGGGTTAAAGAACAACCGAATGACGGGACAGGTCCTTATATATAGTATTTCCAGATTCAACCTGGCAGTCAACAGCTATTGTCACTCCGGCTTTCACAAGTACGCTATTCCCAATCCGGTTGTCGTCTCCGAAGATGGTACCGAGTTTGGGAGCTCGATGAACAGTTCCGTTCATTATGATCGATAGACCTTCTTTTTCTTCAACAAAGAAACCTGAGCCAATTGTATTGTTGCTTCCAATTATGGAGTTAGAGATCCGTCCATGTGAGTATATCCTGCAGTCATTCATTATTATGCTGTTCTGTATTTCGGTAAATGACCTGATCGATACATTGTCTCCTATTGTTGTGGAGGGCAGAATAACTACATTGGGGCCGATATCACAGTTTTCCCCTATGACTACAGGGCCTACAATGTAAGTTCCTGAACGAATCCTGGTATTTTTTCCTACTGCCACCTTTCCACTGAGGAAAACTCCATCTTCAATTTCTCCTTCAAGCTTCAGGTTCCTGTCTGAGTTTAAGACTGTGGCATTAGCTTTTAATAGATCCCAGGAATGGACAGCATCAAGCCACTTTGATTCGGTAGAAACGGAAGTAACGATTTTTCCTTCGTCAATCATAAGCTGGAGGGTATCGGTTATTGCATACTCCCCATTTTCAGATATCGGGGTTTTTTCGATGGTTTCAAAGACCTGCGGCGTAAAAATATAAATTCCGGTATTTACAATACGGCTCAGGTCTCCAGGCCTTTTTTCCAGAATTTTTGTTACTCTTTCTTTTTCTTTCAGAACCACACCATAGCCTGCAGTCTCTTCCATACGAACAGTTAGAAGGCTTGCGTCCCCTTCATGATTGTTCAGAAGGTCTGCTATAGTTTTCGGTTCTACCAGGTTGTCTCCATTGAGCACGAGAAATACCGAGTCCTCGGGATCAATCCATTTTTTTGCCTGCTCAATTGCATGTGCAGTACCTAGCTGAGCTCTCTGCTCAACATACTTTATTTTTACTCCAAAGTTTAGTCCGTCTTCGAAATAATCCATTATGCGTTCTTTTTTATATCCAACAACTAATATAATATCAGTTATTCCATTTTTTTCAAGCGAACCTATTACATGCTCTAAAATAGGCCTGTTGGCTATAGGAAGCATTACTTTTGAACGAGTTAGAGTAAGAGGCCTGCAGCGCAGCCCTTCTCCTGCTGCAAGGATAATAGCTTTCATAATTTAAAGAACCTTTTTTAGAATTTATACATTACCTTCAAAAGTCTTAAACAAAATAACTATACCTAAATATATCTAGAGTATTCTGTCTATATAAGGGATAACTAACAATAAAAAAGTAATCCCTATATAATTAATAAATAAGTTTTTCCTACAGATAAACAACTCCATAACATAAATCCAGGAACTCCAAAAGAATTCTATCCTATATGTCATCTTTTATATGATGTTTTATCATTTTGAAAGTGCCAAAACTTATTTATTTTATAACTCCGGTATGTATTTCCTACTTTTTATGTCTTATGCTTCCAACCTTTGAGAACCCGGACAATTCTTGATAAATTCTTTCCATTAGAAGTTTTAGTTCACTGCCATACATTTAATTAATAGTCGCCGTAGATTATAGAGAATTTCATCTATTACTTAAAATCCTTCGGGGTACCTCACAACTTTCTATATGATCATAACAAAAGACTTTAAATAATATTGAATTTGCTAAAAATCAGGTATGGATACCCACTTTGATCCATAAAGAATAAGGTAACAATGAACATTTTAACTTTAGTCCTGGAGTTGCTCATATGTATAAAATAGCAGGTGTTTAAAACAAATCCGTAACCTGCTCTTGAAGCAACACGGTTAAATAAAATATATTAGTAAAATTATATTAATGAATCTGACCTTTACAGGACTTATCTCAAAAAATACAAAATATTTAAAGGTCTTTATGAGTATCTTGATAGGATCTACTAAAGTAAACATTTATAAAAATCGGCATATATTTAATTTTTTATACAAAAGGATTAGCTCTTTGTAATGATACTACAAAATCTCTTGGCAAATAAGTTTAAGTATAGTATGCACACATAATCTCTTAAAAAAATTTGAGTAAATGATTGAAGTAACTTCAAAATTGAGCTCAAGCAGGAAGCAGGAATTATGCATCGGGAATTAAAAAACAGTCTCAAAATAATAGTTTTCTCTCTGCATCATATTGAGTTTCTAGGGTCAATTTCTTATGGTCTCTCAGTCTTTAAGAAGAGTTTTACCAGATACCGAATGCTGGCCTTGATGGAAATACTTTCAATCTGCTTTCCTTAACTTTATATGTTGTGGCGTTGTAGTTTAAAACGCCTCTCTACACAATACAAGATAAACAAGAGGCTTGAGGTAGGAAGAATGAAACAAATAGCCCAATCTATTCGAGATCGATTTTTGAAACTTGGCATCGATGTACCTGTAGAGGATATCGAAAGCAGACTTGATGAACTGATTACGAAGTTTAAAGTTCCTTCAAACGAAGCTCAGCGCAGCGTGACCAATTACTTTTTGAAGAAATATTCGATTCCTAAAAATGAATTTTACACCAGGCAGGCTGAGCCGCAGCTTACTAAAATTATGAATATTTCGGAAAATGGACAGTGGGCAAATCTTAAGGCAAAGGTTGTCCAGCTCTGGGAAAACACTCATGAGTCCATCTCTCAGGTAGGATTACTGGGAGATGAAACCGGAATTATAAAGTTTACCGAATGGAAAAATGCCGAACTGCCTGAGCTTGAACAGGGAGAGAGTTATCTTTTCAGGAGCGTTGTTATAGGAGAGTACAATGGCAGATTCCAGGTTCAGCTTAATAAGAATACTTCTATAGAAAAACTGGATGAAGTCATTGGAGTTGGAGCCGGTGACTTCACACCGGCTGCAAGAGAATCCGAACTCAGGAATATTTCCGACCTTTCTGGAGGCCAGTGGGCTACAGTCAAAGGAAAAGTAGTTCAGCTCTGGGAAAATTCTCATGAATCGATTGAGCAGGCAGGGCTTATAGGGGACCCCACAGGGGTTATCAAATTCACTAACTGGGCCAGTTCCGAGCTTCCTGACATGGAAGAGGGCAAGAGCTACATGTTGAAAAATGTAGTTGTCAACGAATGGGGCGGTAAGATCCAGATCCAGCTTAATAGATCAAGTTCTATAGAAGAACTTGATGAAGATATCAAAGTCGGATCCTCAACTTCCACATATTTCGGAGCAATGGTGGACATCCAGACCGGTTCAGGCCTTATAAAGCGCTGCCCTGAGTGTAAAAGGGCTCTGGTTAAGGGTGCCTGTCCGGAGCACGGAAAAGTAAAAGGGGAATATGACCTGAGGATAAAAGCGGTTCTGGACTCAGGAACCTCTACTCAGGATATCCTGATTAATAGAGAGCTTACTGAGGAACTTGCAGGACTTTCCCTCGATACTGCGATTGCAATGGCTGCTGACGCTCTCGATCCTGGGGTAGTGTTGGATAATATAAAACATGAGCTGGTAGGCAGGTACTATACTGTAACCGGACACAAGCTTGATCGCTACATCCTTGTGGATTCCATTACTCCCAAGACTTCTCTGGATAAAGAGATGCTTGATGAGATGCTTTCGCTTAATGAAACACTTACCAAGCTGGAGGTGCAGTAAATGCCAGGCTTTTTCAGAGAAGCAGCCCGCAGGGTTTTTGCTCAGGAGCTGAAGGACTCGAACCTGACCTCAAGGGATGAAAGCGATCAGTATGCTCCACAGTATGTCCTTACTCCCACAGGAGCTAAAGTAAACCGTATCTTCCTTGTTGGCACACTTATCGAAAAGGAAGACATCGGTACCGATTCCGAATACTGGAGGGGAAGGGTTTCGGACCCTACAGGTTCTTTCCTGGTCTATGCCGGGCAGTACCAGCCCGAAGCAGCTCAGTTCCTTGCTGAGTGTGAACTACCAGCTTTTGTAGCAGTTGTGGGAAAGACCAGTACATATACCACAGATGACGGGAATGTCCTGACTTCTATCCGCCCCGAGTCTATTCAGCAGGTAGATGAACTTACCCGAAATCTCTGGGTGCTTGATACTGCAAAGCAGACACTTGAAAGGATAAGAGCAATTGAAGCAGAGGAAGATCAAAACTCAAAACTTGCAAAAGAACACTACTCGACTGATGCCGGTTACTATCGCGAAATAGTCAAAAAGGCTCTTGAGTCCCTCAAAGAAAGAGAATAAAACCAAAATGAGTAAAGTCATACTGTCAAAATCGGGGAACAAATGCCCCTAACCTTTTTATTTTATTCGAATACCACGCTAGCCTACTGCGTGGATGAAAACTTCCCCGGTAACCATTGATTGATGATAGTATAATTATCAGTTCCATTTTCGGTTATTAACTTCTGCTCAAACTAAATTGTCTAGGGTTATTATTTTCCTTTAAAGGAATTATATGGCTACTTTCACCGATGTCACTGTTTTTGAAGCAGCCAACTATGCAGCAGGAGAATAGAAGAGGAGTTTGGAGATGCGGCAGATGTTGCCAATAACAGATTTATAGGAAATTCAAACTTATATTTAAAACCTTAAGGAAGAGAAGATCATGAAACTTAGTCAAATTTGTATCTTGACTCTGGTACTGGCAAGTGCAATATTTGTGGCTTTTGCTTCTGAAGAGGGAAGAATAATATTTACGAAAGAAGATGTAAAGCAAACAAAATACCTTGATCCGTCAACTGCGAACGTAAATATTAGTTTTGAGGATGCAAAAAACAAGATAATATCAGAAAATCCGGAAGTAATCAATGGATCTATCCATGGAGAACTGATTGATGATGAAAATTTTGGGATAATCTGGCAAATAAGCTCAAAAACAACTAATGGAAAAAGCATCTTAACAGGAATAGATGCCTCTAATGGAGAGCAACTTTTTGTATACGATGGATCAAAGAATGTACAGGGCAAAGACAGTGTAAGCAAAGATGATGCTCTGAAAATAGCAGAAGAATATATCAAATCCAGGGTCTCAGCGGATAAAATTAATGATATTGAGCTTGAATATGTAAACTACATAGAACCTCCTGCTGATGATCTGCCAGGAAATTATCATGTAAGTTACGCAAGAATTATCAGGGGAATACCTTCTCTTTCCGATGGAATACTGCTTGATGTTAATGCAGAAACAGGCGAAGTTTCAAGCTATCGTAAAAGGTGGTCTATGGATGAGGAAGAACTAGCACTCATTGATACGAAACCAGGCGTTACGGATGAAAAAGCAGTTGAGATTCTCAAAGAATACATGAGTAACGAACCGTCTATAGGAGAAGAAAAAGCAAATACTGTAAAAGTTATTTCGTCGAACCTTGTCTGGAAAGAGGACGATGAAGATAAAATTCATCTGGCATGGTGGATCCGGTTCATGGATTCAAGTTTTGCAAAGGACGATACCTATCCTGCTTCAGTATGGATTGACGCACATTCAGGAGAAATGTTGCTATTTGATTATTACAGAGACTAAGTTCAAAAGAGTTCTAACTTTCCATTCCTCTTTACATAAAAGTACGTAATTATTTATTTTCACGTACTCTTTTTCTTTTTTCTTATAACTAAGATTATCCCCTGATAATTATTATCCGTTCATCAACTGAAAATGTCTGGCCTCCACAATCTTCCTCTTTTCATAGGATCCTTAAAATTTGTCCGCTTTTTAAGGATTAATCATCTTTATTTTTGGAATTAAATATTATTCTGTTGTTCCCGACTCTGGTCCAAAATCCAGTGATTTTTGCATTTTTTGATTGAAAATCTGAATTAGAAAGAAAAATCCGGTTTTCACTAAAATCAATATTCGATATCTAAAGACGTCCATCCCTAAGTTGTACCACAAGAATTGTGACCAATTACAAAATATAGTGATTTTGAATTTTACATTCATCACTAGATTTTGGTACTGAGTCTTGTTCCCCAAAGTAAAATAAATGTTTTTGTCAAATTAAGGCTTTACTATTGTCAACGGTCTCAGAGCCAGAAAAGGCAAAATATACATAAATAAAAGAGACATGATATAAAATGAATAATTTGTGTTCGAGTAAAATTTCGGAGTAAAATTATTTAACTAGTAAAATAATTTAACAATATGTGAGATGATCCTGTGAAAACCTATCTTCTGGTCTGGTTCAGCAGTGAAGGAGCTCGTCCGTCGGAAGTAAACCAGCGGTTGATGTCTCTGGGTTTCGAGCCTATGAAGGGCAGCTATGATTTTGTGTACAACTGGAATAGCAATGTCAATGTTGAGACAATTCTCGAATTTGGGGATAAAGTGTACCTGAGCCTTCAGGGCACAGGTGTTATGTTCAAATTGGAAACACTGTAAATAGGGCTTGCAAAAATTGAATTTCCCTGACCCTGCTTAGCAAGGAATGTGCCGAATTTAAGCAGCAAATAAACTACTGGTCAGGGTTAATTCTACAGGTAGTCCAGATTGTGAATCCTTGCATGTAATCTATGCCAGTTTCAGACGCTTAAGCATTTTTTTATTTTGGTTTTTTTTCCTGCTCACCCTTCTTCAGGGAATCCCGAAACTTTATATAATCACAGGTAGCTCCTTCAAGAGTAATTATTCTGCCATTAATACTTCCTTTTTCTATTATAAGTTCCACAACACTTGGGTTTGACATTCTAGGCCTGGTAGGAGAGCCAGGACAAACAAGCACAACATCTTTTTTCTCTATCAATGGCCGGTGCAAATGACCGAAAATCAGAATATCTACCCCCATCTCTTTTGCGAGGTAACCCTGTGCAGTTGTATCGGTAACCGAAAGCCCTCCTTCATGTACAACTCCGATTTTTACACCTTCAACTTCGAATTTCAGTCTTTCTGGAAGGAGCTTTTTGAGTTCGGAAGTGTCATCGTTTCCAAAAACGGCTTTTAACTTGCCGCTGGCGTTGAAGGTATTATAGGCTTTTACGGTACTGAAATCTCCTGCATGGACTATAAGGTCACATTCTTCAAGCAGCGTTTGAAGTTGCTGGGGAATTTCTCCGGTTTTCATATGAGTATCGGAAAGTACAATCATCTTCATGGGTAATCTCCTTATTATAAAATATACCCTTTAAAGTTAAATCTGTACTGCAAGCCTTTTCAAAAAAGGCTTGAGCGAAAATCTCAAGCAATGGCGTGATTAACTGGTACACCGCAAGCCTTTTCAAAAAAGGCTTGAGCGAAAATCGTTCGAAAAAGCAGGGATAAAAGTCATTTCTTCCTATTCAGGCATTTCATTCTTGTTTGGGAATGATAAAAATATAACTTCAGAGTATTTTGATAAACTTAACTTCTAATAATTGTTTATGTGCCAAGTATAAATGACCTGTCAAAATTGGTGTTTTTCGAAATTATCTTCATGTTTTCAGTTTAGGAATTAATCTATAGTTCCATTTACCATAATCATTTATGGTAACAAAAACCCTTGATATTGTATCTGAATCATTCCTAAACATATTGAAAGTTATATTTGATTCCTAAACATATTGAAAGTTATATCTGAATCATTCCTAAATATATTGGAAGTTATTGACCGGTAAGATCATGAAAACGAGGATTGAAACAAATAAATTGAGGTCAAACATGAAAAGACTTACTAAAAAAGCATGGTTTCACAAAAGACGTATTGGTTGGGGTGTTAGCCCAGCTAGCTTAGAAGGCTGGTTGGTAACTGTTGGGTTTATAATTCTTGCTCCGCTTGTCGGTATGTATTATCATGAAGAGAGTATAACCAGATATGTTATTCTTATAGCAATGGTGGTTATCCTTATTGCGATTATTCTTCTAACTGGCGAGGCACCAGGCTCTGAACTGTGGGATGAATTAATGAAAAAAAATGATAAGTAAGGAAGGCAATGCGTTTATTTGAATTTATAAAACCCTTCCAAAATGGAGGAGTATATATCCGTTTGAGATAAATTTATGCAGCTAAACAAAGCAAACTTAAACATGGAGGTAGATAATTATTCTGGAGAATCCAGCTATTTTGAGAGGTTCTGATAAAACTGTCCAGTAGTGACAGTACTCGGAAAAATTAGAATTTTTTTGATTCAGACCCGCAGGTCTGGAATTTATTTAAAAATTAGAGAAGAATTACTCGAGAGTCAGGTCTACGAGTTCATACTCAAGGTTTTCGGTTTCCAGCCTGTTAAGGAGGGAAGGAACCTGTTCATCTACTGAGACTACAAGGGATGATAAGCCATGGTATGCAGCCTCAATAACTGATTCGTTACTTCCGAACATAACATTTGGAGTTATGCCGATCTTACGCAGAGCAATAAGTGCTTCGACACCGATAGCTGCTATATAAGGTTTTGAGCTTGTCAGGGGTCTCAGGCGTTCAATATCTATTTTTCTTGATCCTCCACGCTCAATTCTCGGAACCTTGCATATTGTAACCGTAGCATTTTCCAGGTCAATCAGGCCTCGCAAGCTCGTTACTCCCACGTCTTCTCCGGCAGATGCATCGGAAATTACACTGCCTGATGCACCTGTTTTTTCCGTACTACTTACGTACAGGAGTCCTCTTTCCATTTTCAGGTATACTTGCTCGCCTTCTTTTACATCCTCTTTTGCAATCGCTGTCCAGGTTGAGACATGGCTGATTATATCCTCCATGACAAAGCGGGCGTATTGCTTCATTTCCGTGGCATTTTCAAGGACCCATTCCACACCTTCTTTTGTAATCCTGTACCTGACCCGGCCCTCAGTAACTATCAGCCCGTCATTTACAAGTTCTTTAATATATTCAGAAACTGCCTGGGGAGTTATTCCTATCTTTGCAGCAATTTCTTTTTGTCTTACATTAGGCTGGTGGGCTGCAATTTCGATAAGGACCTGAAATTTGGTTACTCCGCTTTTAGTCTGGAGGATTTTAATCATCAATCGTAGTTCTCCTCTACATCTTCAATTAATTTTAACCTTTGTCCCATTACAGAAAGCCTTTCGGATCTACGGGCAACAGCACAAATATAAAATGGGTTTCTATTAAGCGTCCTTGTGAGGTTGCTCATGGAGGTATTGCCTTCTTCTACTAGCCTTTCCAGTTCTTCCATCGCATCTTTGACCTCTTCATATGGCTTGAAGGTCAGCATAATGATATCGCTCAAATCCTCAAAAGAACACTGAAAATTAACCTGAACCTTGGAATAGGAACTGTGGTATTCTTTGGAAGGTTTTTGCCCTGCCTCCGGAACTCTCCACTGGCTCTCCAGGAGCCCGGCTTTTTTCAGGATATGAAGACTTTTTGATGAGTCTGTACCCATGAATTCATCTATCTCTGCTCTGGTCATCCACTTGTTTGAAAGTGTGTCAAATATTTTTTTGTGAGTTCTTGACCCAAAAGTCCTGAGTAATGGTACTAAATAGGAAGGATCGTTAATTATTCGAGTTCTTTTACCCATTTACTCCTCTCCTTCTCGTCTTACGTTATAAGCTTTCAAATATAATAAAGATTTGTAATTTGATTACTCTCTATAATCAATATCAAGCCCTTCAGGCCCTTTCCAGTTAAAAATCGGAGCTTTTCTTTTCAGTTCGCGGCATTTTTCATGAAGTGCATGGGCTACAATAGGGAGAGCAATAGTAGCATCCACGAAGACCTGCACTTTTTTTGCCTGAGCTGCAATTTTTCCCCAGGAAACGGCTTCATCGAAAGTACAGCCCGAAAGGCCTCCCCAGTGAGGAGCATCAGTAGTGTACTGAATTGCATAATCATGCCCTCCGATATGCATTCCAAGAATAGAAGCTATTACTTCGGTCTGCTGGATAAAATTCTTGGGGACTCCACCTCCAATATAGACAACTCCGGTTTTTCCTGATTTTTCGACAATCTGCGTGACCTCGTCAACGTCTTTTATCTGGTCAATATCAAGTTTCAGTCCTCTTCTTCTTGCAATAGTAAGCCCGATTCCTATTGAGCTATCAGAAAGTGCAGGAACGAAGATAGGGATATTGTGCCTGTATGCACTTACGACTATAGAATCCTCGGTCGCTCCACGCCTTACAAGTTCTTTTCCTAGCAGATACATGAACTCCCTTGAGGAACAGGATATTTCCCCGATTTCTTCTGCAAAATCCGCAATCAGGTTATCTGCATTCCTGAACTCTTCCTCAACTGCAAAAACATCGTAAATTCTGTCCACTCCATGCTCAAAGAGGTTTTCATCATCAACCAGATGTGAACCCACATAGTGTTTCTTGCCGAGAGCTTCATGTGAGTCATGGAACATGTTCGCTCCTGTGCTTACAAGGCAGTCTATCATCCTCTCCTGGATCATATACGAGATAACCCTACGCATACCAGCAGGGACCATAGCTCCTGACAGGCCCATAAGCACAGTCATATTCTCTTGTTTTAGCATATTATACCAGGCCTGGACAGATTCGGCTAGCTTTCTTCCCTGGAAGCCTGTCTTAAGCATTCCGTCCATCAGTTCGCTTACAGACCTGTCCTTTACATCTATCGGAACGGTTGGGTTATCTGTGAACACATTAAGATGCATACCATTCTCCTAATAAGCAGATAATGATAGTTTTGCATGTGATTTCTAAGACCTGAAGACACTTGGCGACAGGCGGTAAGAAATGCAAATAGCACTAATAATTATATAATTTATTAAATATCAATATATGCAGACTCTTCCTCGACAATATCAACAGAGATTAACCTTCCTCAGGAAACTAATTTGTCAGGCTTGAACCAGGATCAAAGAGTGTGAAATTGACAGCATGATGAGCATACTTTATTTCCAGAGTGAAGTCGCATAAACAATCGCAGAAATTGTTGTAGGTATACTGTTAATGCTCAGATTGTTAATGTTCATATAGTAAAGACTGCTACGGATATCACGGTCATCCAGTCTCCATGCTCATCTACAGAAGATGACCTGGGAAAACTGATAGTCCTGAGGGGGGCTTCGTTTGTCCATGTACTGTACATGCTTCGTGCAAGTTTTTCAGAATGTTTCCCCACGTCCTGCGCGGTCTCTCCATATGCATGGTATTCTGATATGTAACCGTGTCTGTTTATGTTTTGTGGGAATGCACAACCAACTGATGCACTGAGCGTTCTTCTTGGCTCATTGGAAGAAATCCTGGACATTACGCAAAACACAATCTCTCCGGGACTTAACTCTTCAAGCCCTTCCTCTCTGGATACAACCTCACATTTGGGGGGTAGGATAGAACTTACAGTTACAAGGTTAAATTTCTCAATACCTGCATCCCGGAGTGCAACTTCAAATGATTCAAGATTTTCGGGGTGTCTACCAACTCCACTTGTAAAAAATACTTTTTTGGGAATTAATTTCGTAATCATCTTTGCAGCCTTGCGAAATAATCAATTTAAGCCTAATTCAAATGGCAATTATTATTTTTAAGCGTTGCCCTCAATTCTGCTGGAAAGAGCTCAATTCTTATTTATTTAGTTAATACTTAATATAATAAAATTGTACTGACTTTTTTTATTTTTTTTCAAGTTTTTCTCGAGTTAAACTTTCTTACTTTTTCATTTGAAAGTTTCACAGATCTTTTGTATAAATTTGCCAGTCTCTTCCTACATTCTCTGCACTTCTCTTTTACAAGCTCTCTCATAAGCTTTATATTATGCAGAATAGTTACATCGTGTATATTACTCCCTGCAATTTTCTTGCTTACTTCTCTCACAGACAGAAAAGTCAGGTCTTTTCGAAGATTCGAAAAGATACGGGCTCGTTTGCTTGGCTGTTCCAAAAAATGCTTTCCCGGCCTGGGTCCTGAAGAATTAATTAACAACAATAAAACATGATGTCGGTACAGATGGAAGAAAAACTTAACCTTAAACTCCTGGAACTACTTGAAGGTAAGCAGCTCTCAATCAGTGGGCTTTCCAGAGAACTGAAAGCCAGAGGCATAGATGAGCACCGCCTGGTTCTTACAGGCTATCTCAGGGCACTCAGGGATCTTGAAATTCTTGAGGAAACTGAAGTTCCTCCCTCAAAGATCTATGCGTTGCCTGAAAAAACCACGGAGCTTTTATCTGAAAAAGGCAAAGAGTCCAGGTCTCCGGAACTTTCTGACCCGGAAGAAGTTTATTCTATTCTCAGGGCCCAGCTTCTTAAAATCAACCTGGATTTCAGGATTCCTGTAGGAGTATATGTGGTCTCCAGACTGTTTGAAAGGCCCTGTTTCCGCAGGGAGTTAAAGCTTATAGGAATCACTCAAAAACATCTTGAGCAGTACCTGGAAAAACCCGGCATAGTCTGTGAAGCTCAGGATACACATTTGAAAAAAGCCAGAGCCGACATTACAAAAATTGAGATACCTTCTGATGACCCTGCATATGAAATGCGGGAAAATAAGGAAGAAGTAATCAGGCTTGCGAATGAAGTCTTTGCAGGGCTGATAAAACATAGGCTTGACCTTGAGGGTCTGGTAGCAAAGAGCAAGCAAACTACCCTTCTACCGTGAAGATCTTTACTTGTTTAAATAATAATTTACTTCTTTCAATTGATCTCTTTCAATTGATTTCTTCCAGTTTATCTCTTCCAATTGATCTCTTTCAATTAGTTTCCTTAATTTGAAATCTCACATTGACAGATTTAACCAGTTTGCTGGTTGTTGGTGATCCGGACATGAAAGTAGCCTGTATCCAGATGGATGTGCTGCATTGCAGAAAGCAGGAAAACCTTGAAAAAGCCCTGCATATGGCTCTCAAAGCCGTAAGAAAAGGAGCCGAACTTATTGTTTTACCCGAAGTCTTTTCAACAGGGTTTTGCTACGAGAACTTTGACCATGCAGCAGAGATCTTGCCTTCTTCTCTCCTTGAAAACCTGGCCTGTTTCTCCGATGCAAATGACTGTGTTATCATGGGTTCCGTAATTGAAAAAGTCGTTCCGGAAGAGACTTCTGACAGTGGGATACCTGTGGATTCTGAAAATTCTACTCTTTCGGATTCCAGTAATTCTTCGTTTTACTACAATCTCGGTTTTTGCTTTGAGTCAGGCACTCTTGCAGGTAGTTACCGGAAAACTCACCCCTTCAAAACCGAAAACAGTTATTTCTCAAAAGGTAGTTCTATAGAGCCCATTTCTCTTAAAAAGCAAAATCTGAAAATCGGTTTTGAGATCTGCTATGAACTTCGCTTTCCCGAGGTTGCAAGAAAACTTTCCCTTGCCGGTTCTGACCTGCTTGTGACCACAGCCGCATTTCCCAATCCAAGGTCTGAACACTGGAATATTCTCGCAAAGGCAAGGGCAATTGAAAACCAGATCCCACATATTGCCTGCAACCGGATAGGTTCTGCTCCTGACTGCAGTTATTTCGGAAACTCCATGATAATAGATGCCTGGGGTGAGGTAAAAGCCGATGCGGGCAACAAAGAATGCATAATAGTACATGACCTTGACCTATCTGGAAAAAACGAAGTCCGTAAAATGATTCCTGTTTTTGAGAATAGGAGAACTGAACTTTACTCTGAAGATTGAAAGATTACTTAAGCTTTCTTTCGATAATTATTTCTGTGACCGTAATACTTACTCATCTTATAAGGATACAGGATGAAAAATGGACTTTATACTTTACTTCTATTCCCTGGATTAATTGCGCTTTTTAATTCCACTTTCTAATGATTTTTGCATCAAAGTTCTTTTTGCTTGCCGCTTGTTTTGAAGAACCTGGATGAAGAGTAGACAACTTATCTTATCAATAAGGCACTGAGCTTTTAAAAATACAAAATCTGTAAATTTTACTGTCGAAAGTGCGTTATAAGTCTCACTTACACTATTAAATTATCTTATCCAGCATTCCAGTAATAAACTGTAAATCAATTCCTGTTCCACTGATCAGTAAGCGTTCTTTTTTATTGCCAAGTAACTTCTGTGTCCAGTCAACGAAACCACCATCTACGAGTTCTATTCCTTTAACCATAATCTTGAAATTAATACCCTGGTAATAACTGTTATCAGTTTCTTCCCTATTTACTGTAAATTCAGTGTCTGGATATCTCTCACGAAGATGGCAGTGAATTCTATCGATAAATCCGGTTTTATCAGTATAACCAGTTCTCACATTCAGAGTTACTTTGAGCTTATGCCCTAATTTCTCTTCGAAGTAGTTCAAATAAAATTGTATATGTTTGGCTATTGCATCCTTTTCGAAACCATAAGAACCCGTGTCTTTGCCAGAACTAACAATAGTAAACAGGCTAAAATGAGAAACGAATTCATTAATCTTAAACATTTGTCCGCGAGTAACTCTGCAGGTTGCGGATAAATGGACAGAACCTTTTGTATTATCAATGGTTTTATTCTTTATTCCATTTGCAAGGTATATGGCGAGCATATTAGTGCTGTCTGCAATTAGCTCCAACCCTCTTGTTGCAGAGATAACTTTGTTTTGATCCACCTTATAGTCGCACTTTTATATAA
>DAQQ01000162.1:0-10124 GCA_002508465.1 Methanosarcina sp. UBA7
CTAGCTTATATTTGTTGAGCAGGTAACCTTCACATATGCACTTGATATTATCTGTCACCTGCATTGTTTTGGATATACTCTCGCAACATAAAGACACAGAAAATATATGTGATCTCCTTCTATTGGGTTTATGTATGTTTCACAATTAAGTAATTAGTAACAATGTCCGATGAAGATCAAGTATATTCTTGAATAACATTTTGGAAGAACGTATACTGTATATAGTTTTGATAAAAATACCTGTGATTGAAGATGGGTGTGATAACACGGACAATGAAAAGGAGCCCGCAGGCAAAGAAGAAACACAAAGGTCAAAAGAAGAAAAGCCGCAAGCCATAGAAGAAATCTCAACTGGAGAATATTCTGTTCTGGATGTATCTTTGAATGAGTCTCCAAAAAAGGACTTTCCAATTGTAGGCATCGGGGCATCGGCTGGTGGGCTAGCTGCATTCGAAGCTTTCTTTTCAGCCATGCCATCAGACACCGATCCCGGATTGGCTTTTGTCCTGGTACAACATCTGGATCCAAATTATAAAAGCATCCTTTCAGACCTGATCCGGAGCTTTACCAGAATGCCTGTATACGAAGCCACAAATTGGACAGATATTGAACCTAACTGTGTTTACATCATTCCGCCGAACTGCGATATGGTTCTTCGGAATGGTGTGCTCCAGTTGACGGAACCATCCCAACCGCATGGTCATCGCCTACCTATTGATATATTTTTCAGCTCTCTAGCTCAGGATAAACAAGAGAAAGCTATTGGTATTGTACTCTCAGGTACTGGTAGCGACGGCACAAAGGGGGTGCAGGCTATCAAGGCTGAGGGAGGAATGGTAATGGCACAGACACCCGAGTCCAGCGAATATAACAATATGCCTCTTAGTGTCATTGCCACAGGTCAGGTAGATTACATCCTGAAGCCTGAAGAGATGCCTGCCCATCTCATTGCCTATATTAACTATGTTTTCGGGAAACCACGCCAAGAAGCCTCAATATTTGAAGGTTCGATGAAAAATATATTCAATTTTCTTCTCATAAAGACTGGTCATGATTTTTCTCACTATAAGTACGGTACCATCAGTCGTCGCGTTGAGCGGCGCATGGCTGTCCGGAATATAGAGAATATGGATGAATATGTACGTTATTTAGCGCAAAAGCCCGCTGAGGTTGAAGCTCTCTTTCATGACCTTTTAATCGGCGTTACCAGTTTCTTCCGTAATCCTGAAGCTTTTAGAGCACTCCAGGAACAGGTTATCCCGTGTCTCTTTGTCGGCAAGTATCCAGAGTCGTCAATACGCGTTTGGGTGCCCGGATGTTCCACTGGGGAAGAGGCATATTCCATAGCTATTTTACTTCAGGAACAGATGGAAAACTTGAACCAAAATTTTAGGGTACAGATTTTCGCCACTGATATTGACAGTAAGACTATTGAAAAGGCTCGGAGTGGCCGCTATCCAGCCAATATTGCCGCCGATATATCACCTGAAAGACTTAAGCGCTTCTTCACTCTGGATTCGGACGGCTACTACCACATTCAGCACAATATCCGTGAAATGGTTATTTTTTCCGAGCAGGATATTATTAAGGACCCTCCATTCTCTAAGCTTGACCTCATCAGTTGTCGCAACTTGCTGATCTATATGGATAAAGAACTGCAGAAGAAACTAATTCCTCTCTTCCACTATGCATTGAACCCGGGTGGATTTCTCTTTCTTGGTCCCTCCGAAAATGTGGGTGAGTTCACTAATCTTTTTGACACACTGGATCGCAAGTCAAAACTGTATATAAAAAAAGGAGGCGCTAGCAGTGAGTATTTCCTTTCCATAGGGACTTTTATCTCACCATCTATGAAAATCCAAGTCAGAAAACCTTCAGGCAACGTTCCTGTCGAAATCCGACCTCAACTGCGCAAGCTGACCGAGCAGACAATGCTGAAATATTACGCCCCTGTCAGTGTTCTGATCGACGAACAAGGTAATATCCTGTACATTTATGGCCGTACTGGCATGTACCTTGAGCCGGCTTCGGGTGAAGTCGGCATGAACATACTGAGTATGGCTCGAGAGGGATTAAGGTCGGAATTGACTACAGCCCTGCACAGAGCCATTATAAATAAGGCGCCGGTGTTTTACCCCCGAGTGCGAGTTAAAACCAATGGTGATTCTACTACAATTAATCTGGTAGTACGACCTGTAGAGCGAGACCATGATACAGCAACCTGGCTAAACTTGTTCCTGGTCACTTTTGAGGAATCACTGGAGTTGGAGCAGATCAAAACTAAAAAGGCCACCTCCATAGATGCTGGTGAAAAAGCTTGTGAAACGGATGTGGATTTGCAAATCTTAAAGCTGAAAAAGGAGTTACAGGCCAAGGAAGAAAGCTTAAAAGCTTCCAATGAGGAACTGATGACTTCCAATGAAGAACTTAAATCTGCAAACGAAGAGATGCAGTCAGTCAACGAGGAACTACAGTCAACAAACGAGGAACTGGAGACCTCAAGGGAGGAATTGCAATCAGTAAATGAGGAACTTGGCACGGTCAATATCGAACTACAAAACAGAGTAGCTGAACTGTCTCAAGCTAATAATGACATGAACAACCTCCTGGCTGGAACAGGCATAGGCACTATCTTTGTGGACTATCAACTACGCATCATGCGCTTCACTCCTCCGGTTACACGTTTGATAAACCTGATCCCGTCAGACATTGGAAGGCCGGTTGGACATATTGTCTCAAACCTTATAGGCTACGATCGCCTGGTAGAGGACATAAAGGAGGTGTTGGAAAGTCTGATACCTAAAGATATTGAAGTCCAAACTAAGGAGAATACCTGGTATTTACTGAGTATCCGGCCATATCGTACCCTTGAAAACACTATTGAAGGAGCTGTAATTACTTTTACGGATATTTCCGAGATGGAACGGATAAAGCTTAAGGAGGCTGAAGCTATGCGCCGTCTGGTTGCAATAGTGCACGATGCAAGCGATGCTATAACATTGCAGGACATGGAAGGCAATATCCTGGCATGGAATCCAAAGGCAGAGAGTATTTACGGCTGGAGTGAAACCGAAGCACTCTCAATGAATATTAGCAGTCTGATCCCTGAGGATCGGAAAACAGAAGAGTTGTCTATAGTGAAAAAGCTTAGTCAGGCTGAGATCCTTGAACCTTACTGCACCCAAAGAATTACTAAAGATGGCAGGATAGTGGATGTTTGGCTAACTGCCACTTCTCTGGTAAAGGAAGCAGGAAACGTTTATGCAATTACAACCACGGAACGGGAAATAAAATTAGATAAATAGTGAGAAGAAGAGATAGAAATAAAAAACTTTCCAGATCAGGCTGTCTCAAACCTCAACTTATTTCTACAATTGGATAATTGGCATTGTTGGTTTTGACTTTATATCGTAAATAACTTATATCGGGAATTATTCTGAAATTCAGGAGTATATTTACTATGAAGTATAATATATCATCCCAATTGTAGAGTCAACCGTAGTTTTGAGATAGGTTTGAGAGGATGACTTTTCATGGACTCATAGGAATTTGATAAGTTACTCAATATCAGAAAATCTTGAGTTGCTGTCATCGAAGAAAGTATTATATTAGGGTAAACTAATTAATTAAGTTACTTATATGTACGAACCAAACTCACTTTGCTTAATAGATAAGTGTCAATTTTTGTTATGTGATTTAATATAAAACATAATTGTTGGGTCAGTTTTGATTAAATCTAAAAATATTAGCAAAATATATGTCTACGAGAACTAAGTCTATTCCTGTGCTTACACTTTTTATTAATTAACTTCAGGGTTCAAAATATTAGAACCGAAATTGTGAAAAATGAGAGAATTAAGGCATGTAGATTCATAAAAAAATATTTGCCTTTACATTCTCAATTTGGAGGAAATTTGAAGTGAAAGAAAGCCTGAGGAAATCTGGCATTGATATTATTGGAGATGTACCCTGGGGCGCACATATCTGTCAATTCTATCAAACAAAAGAAGATTTAATGGATACACTGGTTCCTTACTTTAAGACAGGACTGGAAAACAACGAGTTTAGTATGTGGATCACATCGGAACCCCTGGAAGTAGAAGATGCAAAAGAATTCATGAGAGTGGCTGTTCCCGATATTGATAGCTATTTGGAGAAAGGACAAATACAAATTATTCCCTACTATCGGTTTTATACAGAAGAGGGCGCTTTTGATTCGGAGGGAGTCTTAAATGTCCTGGTTGAAAAACTCAATAAGGCCCTGGCAAGTGGATACGATGGATTGAGGTTGAGTGGAAACGCTTTGTGTTTGGAGAAAAAGGATCGGAGCTATTTTGTTAACCATGAGATAAAACTGGACAGTGATATAGGCAATTATCAGATGATCGCTCTCTGCACTTATTCTCTTGACAGGTTCGATGCACCTGAGGTCATTGAGGTGGCTATCAACCACCAGTTTGTGCTAATCAAAAGGGAAGGGAAATTGGAACAGATAAAAAATTCCAGGTGTGAAAAGGAAGAAGAAAAAATCCGGAATTTAGCAGATATTGTGGAGTCCTCAAATGATGCTATTTTAACTATATCGCTTGATGGTACTATCACCAGCTGGAACAAAGGTGCAGAGCAAATTTATGGCTATTTAGCTAAAGAAATTATTGGGAGGCCAATATCCATCCTTGAACCGTCCATCTTAGTTGAGGAAACAGAAGAATTGATCGAACTATTTAAACAGGGAGATAAAATCCACAATTATGAGACTTTACGGTTAAGAGAAGATGGCAGGATAATAAATGTTTCAGTGACTTTTTCTCCGATACTTGACGCCTCTAAAAAGCTGGTTTCTATTTCAGTCATCTCCAGGGATATAACCAGAAGTAAAAGAGTCGAAGAAAAACTCCGGAAAAGTGAAGAAAGATACAGAATTGCTACTGAGCAGACAGGGCAAGTGGTATATGAATATGATTTAAGAACAGATAAGAGCAGCTGGGCAGGTGCTATAGAAGAAGTTACAGGGTATAGCTTTGAAGAGTTTCAGAGGTTTGGCAAGGAAGTGTGGCTTAAAAATATCCATCTAACAGATATAAATAATAGAGATGAAAAATTTCAGAGTGCGAGAAAGACCGGAGGTAGATTTAAGGAAGAACTAAGGTTGAGAAAAAAAGATGGAAGTTGCATTTATGTAGAAAATAATGGAGTCTGGCTTATGGGTGATGACGGCCAGCCTTATGGAGCTATCGGAGTACTGAAAGACATTACTGAAAGAAAAAAAACAGAATATTTCCTTAAGAGCATAGAAAATGCCCGTAAAAAGGAAATCCACCACAGGATCAAGAACAACCTTCAGGTAATTTCTTCCCTTCTCGATCTTCAGGCTGATAAGTTCAATGACACAAAAGTTGTTGAAGCTTTTAGGGAAAGCCAGAACCGAGTAGTTTCTATGGCTCTCATCCACGAAGAGCTGCACGAAGGCAAGGGAAGCGAGTTACTGAACTCTTCTAAATATCTAGAGAGGCTTGTCGAGAACCTTTTCCAGACATACAAATCTAGAAATGCCGATATTAGATTGAATATTGATCTGGAAGAAAATATTTTCTTTGGTATGGATACTTTAGTTCCGCTAGGGCTAATCGTCAACGAACTCGTTTCAAATTCTCTTAAACATGCGTTTATCGACAGAGATAACGGACAGATTCAAATTAAACTTTGTAAAGAAAAATTAAGTGGATATAAAGACAATATAGCAGGAAGCAAACAGGAGAAATTTAAAAGTACTAATTTTATCCTGATAATCTCAGACAATGGAATAGGTATGCCTGGATATTTTGATCTGGAGAATCCTACTAGCCTTGGCATGCAACTGGTAACTACGCTCATAGACCAGTTAGAAGGCAAACTTGAACTGAAAAAGGGCAATGGAACGAAATTCACTATAAGGTTTACAGTAGCGTAAAAGAAGTAAGGGTAAAAATGTTGTGTCCGTAATTATTGATTATATAGGGTCCTTCCAAATTAGTGCTAAAACTGAGAGTATAAGACACTTATTTTGGATAATAGACATGCATTTAGAGTTTCCCCATTTAAAGTACATTTTAAAAACAATTTTTTTGGAAAAATAATTTATATTAATCTTTAAAATTAGTAAATAATCAATATAATACCTTTGTTTGTTCACAATTTATGTTTATTTGTGACTAAGACGCCTGACGTTATTTTCATCTATCCAAAATTCGATGATAAATGCAAGGAAAGAACGACATTTAATCAATTAATTGAAGCATTTAAGCTCTCTAAATAGCAAATAAATCATTTAACGGTTGTACTTTAATTGGGGAAGGATTGACATTATATGTAATTGGGCAAATAGTGCTTAATGCCTCTTAAAAAACTACTCATTTTTTGAGGGGGCTATGATTATAGTACACTCATGAATTAAGTACATTTATAAACCTGGTTCTATACTAATAATGATGTTCAAAAGTGTACTTAATTCATCAATTGGCTATAATTTAAACGAAAAGGTAAATCACGGAAAGCACGGAATAAAAGAAACACGGGTACAATATTTTCGTGATTTCCGTGTTTTTTAGGAAAACAACTGTATGAGCTTATCCAAAAACCAATTTTATTCCTACATTATTAAGAATTTTCAAACTACTTTCATGATTAGAAGCTCAATTAATTATTCTACATTAGCAATTCAAAGAAGCAATTTTGAATTTTAGGATCAGCCCTACTATTTAATTATGATTATTTTGAAAACTGAAAAAGCTTTTATTTTCTAAACGTAAAATACGGAATGAATATTATTTCACGAATATTATATTGGGGGAATGAAATGAGTAAATCCAGAGAGGCGAAAGTTCCGTATGTTGTATCAAATATCGAAAGATGCATGTGTCCACGGTGTCCTGTCCAGGCTGATAGCGTATGCACACTTGAAAAATTTGGAAACTTAAAAAGTGAAATAAAAAGTTTAGGAGAAGGTGAAGCTCCAGAGCCTCAAAAGGTTCCCGGAGTATATTGTTCGGCAGGTACTGCTACCTGCAATGACTTAGACCCTAACAGAGATTGCATTTGTAAAACCTGCCCTGTCTGGGAAGAGCACCGCCTGGAGCAAGCAAGTCCGATGATGTATTTCTGCAATATAGGTAGAGCAACCTGATTCTCTGATTTTGCAAGATGATAGATTATTTCTATCTCAGGACTTATGCACTTGAGGTATAAAATCAAGTACAATGTCCGTTGTAGTTGAAATTCTGAGTTTAGACAGTCAAAGATTTGATGCTATTATTTCTCAGCTCAACCGTATAAGTCTTATTTAATTATCTCAAATGTGTGCATGTAAGGAGAATCGGATTTAATAAATCATAACCTGGTAACTATATAGCCTAGGAAAAACAACATCATTAGCATCTTATTTAAGATTTAATGGACAAGTTTTTGGAAGTTCCTTTTCTTTAGTTCCTTTTCTTTAATTGTTATCTATTCATTATGTTTTTCAGTTTGGTATGGATTGGCAATTATATGTTTTTGACAACTCTAAATTAACCTCAATAGACTGATTTTGGGTGCGGTGATGAATTGCCCTAACTTTTTAATAGAGGAGGATACAAATGAACATCTGTTATAAAATATTTATGATAAACCAGAAAAAAATATTTAAAACTATAATTGATTTAGTCACTATTATCATTCTTTATATATTGCTACTGGCGCTACTTGCGGGAGTGATAAATCTCCTCCTGAATATCAAATCAATTTTATTCGGGACTCTTGGGGGCGGTTTTGGTCAGATAGTATCTGGTGTCCTCACAATTTTTGTCCTCATTGACCTTTTCAAGACTTTTGCTGATTTTCGCGAACATGAAGAAATCAGAATTGCATATGTAACCGATGCTACGCTTTTAATAGTCATGCGTGAAATCGCAGCAGGGGTATATGCCCAAAGATTTGATTATCAATTTATTTTAGGCCTATCTACATTGTTGTTAATACTGGGTATAATAAAGGCGCTAGCTGTCAAATATCCACCCGCAAAATGATTTCTCCACTATTATTTGTAGTAGTAAATAATGTATCGGTTCTGTAGAAATTCTATTACTAATTTGATTTTAATAATTTCTATTATAAAAAAATGGTTGTGTCCCTGAATTATAGATCAATTCTGAAAAACCGAGTGCATACCATGCATTTGATGAATCTAATCAGAGATTCTCTCGATTTCGGTTTTCAATGATTCAAACCCACGACCAAAAAATATTGGCGCAAAAATACCCAGTTGCTTGCAACGATATTCGCTACCGAAACTTTAGTTTTCATTGCAAATTATTAAATACTGTACGACTTAGATAGAGCTGATTCCAAAACTCAAAATTGCTCCTCTTAATCCTGTATTCCGAATAATCAATCAAGTTTCTGATCATGAAAACAATCCCCGAAAATTCTTGATGATTAAGAACTAAATGGCTTTTGGGGTAGGCTCATAAATAAGTTTGATGGGAAAAAATTATGAATATTATTTTAGAGGAGAGATATCAGGAAAGTCAGATCAACTGTACTCCATGTTTTTAGGGATATGCTCTACACAGATTTCCTTGACCGTTGTTACTTTTACTGTATTTGTTTCTTTATCATATTCGCCAGTAACCTCAACGAATTTACGGCAGAAAAATTCAAGGTAATAGTCTAGTTCCCATGGACCTCTATCCCTATATTTCAGCAGAAACTCCCTGTCCCAGGTCTGAAGATAATAATCTGGACCTTCACTTTTGCTTCCGATCCGTCCATATTTTACATAAACGAGTCCTTCTAAAATTTCCACACAGTGTTCCCCCTTTTGATATACAATTCCAACTTAAAAAACAAATTGTTTCAAAAGGTAATATTACCATATTATAACAGTAATATTGCCATATTATAACAATTACTTTTCAGTATAAATAAGGATGCGAGTATTACTCCATTATATCATGTATTAAATTCCTCAATGATTATGATCTACAAAATAATTTCAGGATACAACACATGAAAAGGGTCGCTCAAAGGCGAAAGAGTAATATGCAAACGTGAACGGAAATGTAAAAGATCCTGTGGAAAATCACAAGAATGCTGCGAACTTCGGCGAGATTGTTTCAGAGATGCATGAGCTAAAAATATCCGGAATAACAGCAACCTTTTGAGATACAAAATTAGTTGTTTTCCAGATTTTGGCAGCATGTCGAATTTTCTACACAATAACTTCTTGATATTTGTGATTTTATATAATTTTTGATATGCTACCAAAACCTTTGATATGTACACACATGCGTACCATTTGCAAAAAATGAATTGTTTTTTTCCTTCTGTTTGGATTATTTATAGTTTCATTGCAATATATAAATTACAAAATTTCTCTTTATCTTTAATAGGGGGATATTAAATGATACATTTATGGGAGTATGATTCTCGCAGGATTGATGGTTTTAACACGCCACAACAAATGAGCGACCTTGAAAGAATCGGAAACGAAGGCTGGGAACTGGTTTTTATCAAGAGTGATATTGATGAAGAAGGAAGGGTAACTGCTATTTTCAAACGGGCAAAGCTCGAGACGATATCTTTATAATTTTATTTTTATCGCATTATTTTTATCACTTTTTGTGCAATCCACATTGAATTAAGCATTTTGTCTTTTTTTTCAAAAACTAAATTTTGAAGAGCAGAAGATATTTTCATGGCATATTAATGCTTATAGTTCAAGGCCGATAATTGTATATGTAGGACTTACGCGGTTGAACTGAAAAACCGATAGCATTAAACCTTCAACTATCTAAAACACTGAACCAGTCACAATGCTGAATGTGCTTTATTTTATACCTCAAGTGCGTAAATCCTAGTTTTTTCTCATTAGAAATTGCAGTCTTTCCTGCTGAAATTCGGATGTATTTTTGTCAATTCAAGGTTTGAAATATTTTTCCTTTTCTTTCATTTCTAGTTCCTTTTGTTTCTTCAACAGTTCTCTTAATGTTGGTGGAACTGGGCACATACTTGCAAATTTTTTGTTATCCATAATGTATGTAGGCTTTTTTTCTATTTTTACTCTTGTTAGAGATGCTTATTTAACATGAAAGTAGATGAGGATATCT
>DAQQ01000154.1:0-3616 GCA_002508465.1 Methanosarcina sp. UBA7
GAGGCCAATCAAAACCATCTGCAGTGTCTGTGTCGTCAGGGTGAGTTATTGATCAAATACTATATAGTATAATTTCCTTGTTTGGAAGAAAGAAGAGAGACTCTCATGCTTACGGTTTTCAGTAATCTTCAACGGCCTGGTTAGTCAGCGAATTCATAATGCATATCATAATACTCATTATTAATTTTTATATAATTAGTTCCGTTATCATACATAATATTAGCAAACTCTGTCATATTTCCGTCGTCATTATCGAAAGGGAGCTTAATTTCTGTTCCTGGGTTTTTTACTGCTTCTTGAACATAGGGGTATTTCTCGATATTTTCTAAGCTGAACTCCACATATTTCTCTGGTGGATCCTGAAGTTTATCTGCGCGAACATACGTGCCTGCTCCAGGCTGATAAATCATTAAAAAGAAAACCAGAAATATTGCAAGAACTGCAAAAGAAATAGCCACTAAAGCTTTTGTCATTGATTTCATATAGCATTCTCCAAACAATCATAAAAATCAAAGTTGCGCTAGCGTACCCCCCCGCTGCAGGCAACAGGGTATGTTCGTGTCACCGCTCTAAATTCCGTTAAAGGAGACAATGACCCAAACAATTTGGTTAGAGCAGAGGTTAACAACCGAAAAATGGAATTGAAAAACCATATTATCATCAACAGTTATCGGGGAAGTTTTCATCCCCGCAGCAAGATAACGGAGTACTCGACTGAAGTAAAATCAAACATTGAATGAGTTATATTTTGAGAACTTTTTTTATATTTTCAACTGTAGCCTTACGAGAGTTTGCTAGCACCTCTATGTAATCATCTCGCTCTGGCCATACTAAATCTGATAATTTTGGTTCTAAACCAAATATATGTACCAATCTTTCGAGTCTATTTGTTGTCAGATTGTTTAAAAATTCACGTTTACCCATTATCTAATCTCTCCTTTCAAACTTTTATAAATAATAATTAAACAGTGTATAATATATTTAAAAGTTGCTGATCTGAATGATACAGGGTACTAAAGATAACAGTTCTTGTGGAATGGAAGTAAAAAGATTAAAGCACAAACATAATTAATTATGTAGTGTAGTTTTACATTATTATAACACAATGGGAAAGACTCAGTATCAAAACCCAGTAATGAACATAAAATTAAAAATCACTAGATTTCGTAATTGGCTAATTAATCCTTGTGATTATATTTATGGGTTGAAGGCTTTATATATCAAATGCGAATTATGATTGGAGACTGAATTCTTTTTATGAATTAAAATTTTCAATCAAGAAGTGCAAAATCACTAGATTTTGGGACAGAGTCCAAATGTAGCTAAAACATAAAGATTATTTAACAACGGTTACTGGAGAAGTTTTCTATCCCCGCAGCAAGCCGTGGGATATTCGACTGAAATAAAGCAATAAACTGGTCTGCTTGAGAATCGGGATCAAACATACTTGAACAGGTCATCCCTTTTCATTTCGTGCAGCCTGTCCCGAAGCAGACCTTTTAAAGCTTTCATGTCTCCTTTTTTGGCGCTGATAGGCGCTATAATGTGTTTCCAGTTCTGCCAGGGAGGCTCAAGCCCAAGACGGGCTGCGATCTCGTTAAGAAGGGGATCGTACTCGTTCTCTTTTACTTTATCCATCTTGTTTGCGGCAATAATGGTATCAATCCCGACTTCCCTGAGGAAATCGAACATTTCAACGTCTATCGGAATCTGATCCCTTGAGTCCCAGCGGTCCACAATTTGCGGGAAAACCGGACCATCTATTACAAGCACTCCGAGCTTGATCTTTTTGGCATTATCTTCGATATAGTGCACGGTTTTATCTTTTACGATATCCTGCTTTCGGTCTTTTACTCCGCTCATGAAGCCGAAGCCAGGCATATCCGTAATAAGCATGTCCGAGACCTGGGCNNGCATGTGCAGGGCGCAGGGTAACCCCGGGGCGTTTTCCTATCCTTACTTTCGCCCCGAAAAGTTCCCTTAGCAAAGAGGATTTGCCCACGTTTGAACGGCCTACAAAGATAATCTCAAAGCTTACTCCGCTTTCAGCTGCAGTCTTACTGGTTTCCATTGTTTTTACCTCCAAGCCTTTCAAACAATTTTTTTAAAAGGATTGATCAAAAATCCATAACACGGCGTGATCACAAGCCTTTTTAAAAAAGGCTTGACCGAAAATCACTGCTAAATCTAAAACATCACGACGGCGTGATCAATCGGCGCAACGGTTGCGGGTCAACGGTTGCGGCCCAACAGTTATGGGTCAATAGTCGTGGGTTGACATTTTTGGTCAGGCAGCACTCCGGTTTTTTTACTCATGTGCTTCCCCAAGTTTTTTATCAAAAGCCCTGAGGAATGCGTTAAGGGAATCTTCAGGAATTCGAGCACCTGCTGCAAGAGGATGTCCTCCGCCGCTTCCCCCGAATCTTGGGGCTACTAAGCGGAGAATACGGTTTACATCGATTTCTCCCCTTGAGCGGATACTCAAGTCATAAGCCCCCTTTCTTTCACGATACTCGGCTGCAATCCCTACTTCCCGTCTGCCGTAAGAGGCTGCGTAGATTGCTGCCTTTGAAATGGAGTTATTTGTATTTACAATATACGCACAATTTCTCAGAACTTCCACATTATATTTAACAAAAAGCCTTAATCTTTCTTCGTTAACTGCAGCTTCCCTGGCAAGTTCAGACAGGTTCGGAATATTTGATGGGATGATATCCTTTGAGAGAGGTTCAAGAAGATTTCTCTTGAATTCGTACTCCCTTCCTTTATATAGGATGGCCTGGGTCAGGATCCCGGCCTGGAAATAAAGGCCTCTTTTATCCCAATCCTTGACCCAGCTCTTTAAATGAGGAGTATTGTCGCAGAAGTCCCCAATTGCTCCGTAAATTGCTATCCTCCGCATATCCCGATCCAGCTGTTCCTCAAAAAGCCTGTAAGTCAGCTCTGAGGAACAGGCTTCGAGATCATGGTAGAACCAGCTTTCTTTTTCACAGTTTTTTGGAAAAGGGTGATGGTCAACGTAGTAAAGGTTGCACTTTTCTGCAAGTCTGCTAAGTGCTTCGTGAAGTTCAGAGCAGTTCTTTTCATCGATTGCAATATCGCAAATAATAAGGGTTTTCACATCCTCGATAAGTTTTAGTTTTTCAAGAAGGTTAACCGGATTTGTAAAATAAACATACGCATCCGGATAAGCGGTTTTTGCAATTGCACCAGAGCATATCCCATCCGAGTCTCCATGAGTAAGGATTAGAGTTTTCGCTTTGATCCAGTTCTGGAATTCTTTCATGTTTTGCTTCCTTTTCCCCAATAAAATATTATTCTAAGGCAGTGTCTCTTCTAACGGCAGTGTTGAGCTTTTCTCACTTTCAATCCTTTATTTTGCCTCATAAAATTCGTTTTTCGTTTCGAAAACTGATAAAAACATTAACTTTTTCTTTATATTAACTTTTTATTTTTTTATCCAAATGAGTTTCAAGGTAAAAGGAGGCTTTTATTAACTTATTGCTTTTGAAACAGGCAAGAGTTACAAATAAAACAATTTGTATTTTTATTAATAAATATAGGAATAGTGGGTATGGAAATAATAAATATGGAAATAGTAAATATGAAAGTAATA
>DAQQ01000163.1:0-6474 GCA_002508465.1 Methanosarcina sp. UBA7
TCAAAACAAGTAAATTTGTTTTATTGAACTCTGTAGAAATCCTCCAACTTGAGTTTCAACACTATATTCTCTGTTTAACCCCATTTTGTCAAGGATTCCAAGGATTTTTTTACTCACATGGAGAAAATGTCTCTTCTATTACAGCAATTGATGCAACAGGATTTACGAGTTCTTATGCAAGTNNTATTATTATTATTATTATTATTCACGCAGAACAGGGAAGCTCCAAAAAAAGTTTTCTGAATACTTCAATATCAATAGGCACTGAAAAAAGGTAATATTAGGATGGAAAATTAGTCAAAAAACAAATCATGAAATCAAACATTCAAATGCTCTCATAAGACAATCAAATAGGACAAGAAAATCACAATGTTATGTGATGGATAAAGGATATGATTCCGAAAAAACCCATACTTTAATTAGAGAGGAAATCAAAGCAGACCCAATTTACCTTTAAAGTAAAGAAATAGGAAGAAAGTAGGGGAAAATATAGAAAACAATTGCATTTGGTCTTTGACAAAATTAAACACAATCAAAGAATATATCAGAGACAACATTCTATGTAGTGAAAAAGAAGTTTGAGGAAACAATTAGAGCAAGGAAGCTGTGGAATCAAACAGAGAAAATTAAATTTAAACTAATAGTACAACATAGACAAAAAATGAGAGATATAATTTGCATAAAATTTAGGATTTTTACAGAATCCACTTATTCTTCTTTGAACAGTGTTTTGGGGGGAATATTGTTCAAATTCCCTTTCACTTTATTTTTATGTACAAGATATCTTAAATAAAAGATATGCTGAGCTTCAAATAAACCGCTAAAGTCTAAGTTTCCCATGCATCCTTGTTCAGCTATGCACATTCAGTATAGCTTCATTCTCTTCTTTTCAATAAGACTTCTTATGCTTGATAAACGTCCCATTATCGAGCTCATCAAAAGCGATGCGTAACTCATCTTGCGTATTCATTACAATAGGGCCATACCAAGCAACTGGTTCACCGATGGGTTTTCCTGATATTAGTAAAAACCTGACGTGATCTCCTTCGGTTGAAATCATAACTTGATCACCATCGCCAAAGAAGACAAGATCTCCGTTGCTCAGGAAAGGATCCCGCTTTATATCAAAATAGTTGATCCCTTCCATCTCATAGGAAAATGGTTCCTTCTCTTTGCAGAAGTACCCATTTCCCTCAATGATGTAAGCCAGGACAGTATGACCACGTTTGGTAGCATGAGATAACTCTGATCCAGCGGGAACAGTTATATCGAGGTACTCTGGATCGGTGACGATGTCTCTGACGGGTCCCTTTCTCCCTCCTACGCTTCCGCAAATAACCTTAATTTTAGTGCCGGTCTCCAACGATACTACTGGGATTTGATCATTTTGCACGTCTCTGTATCGTGGGTCCACCATTTTGTGGGATTTGGGAAGATTAGCCCATAGCTGAAACCCATACATTGAACCATCTGAATCTCCTTTGGGCATTTCCTGATGTATAACTCCACTTCCAGCAGTCATCCATTGTACGTCGCCTGATGAAATAATTCCTCTGTTTCCCATGCTGTCTCCATGTTCTACATCTCCACGAAGAACATAAGTGATTGTCTCTATACCGCGATGAGGATGCCAGGGAAAACCTTTGATATAGTGCTCTGGATTATCGGATCTAAAATCGTCAAGGAGCAAAAAAGGGTCGAACATGGGAACTTGACTGAACCCAAATGCCCGTTTGAGGTGGACGCCTGCTCCTTCAGTTGTGGGCTTGCTCTTCAGGACTTTTTCTATCTTTCTAGTTTCAATCATTATCATTCCCCACTGCTATGAATCAATATTGATGTTCTATCTCTTTCTTGCAAATAATACTTTCAGTAAACACCATTTTCATGAGTAATTAGCAAAGAAGATAATTAGATCTTTTAAAGCTTCTAGAATAAACGCTCATGTTGTCTCTAGCAAGACTCTTAAAGGTAATATCTTATAAAAGATTTTAAGCGGCTCATTTTATGCCGCTTAAATAATGCTCAAGTAATATATTCATTCACTCTTTTGGAAGCCCAAAGGCAACTATATAGCCTCCTGGGTTAGAGGCCTCCATGTTGTTTCCTGTTGGTACCAATAGCATACCGTTTCCTATAGATGGTCCACCGATGCTAATTGGGGCTCCTACATTGAATCCCCACAGCTCTTTACCGTTTTCGGTATCATAAGCCCTGAGTATTCCTGAGGTTATAAGCGGGGTTTCAGATGGACCTCCATAATCTCCATATGGATAGGTTACGCCGGTTTCATTATTCCCTACAGCTGTGATTGTACCTGAAAATACTACACCATTGGTAACAAGAGGAGACACCCAGGTTGGGAAATCGGTCTTATGCTCCCACTTGACTTCTCCAGTCTTTAGGTCCAGTGCAGTAATGGAGCCGTTTCCTATACCGTTCTTCATAGATTCAAATGCAGGTTCAACATGACCTTCTCCAGGTTCGCTGAAGTAGTTCATTCCCTGATTGGTTACAGCAACATAAACGTTGTTCTCATCAAAGGCTGAATATGAATGGACTCCACCGCTTGGACTGGGCCAGACAGCTCCGCTGCCGTTTGGCATGGCTGGAACATTTGTGCGGTATAAATAAGCCACGTTTTCCCACCATATTGGCTTTCCTGTAGCTGAATTCATCGCCATAACATCTCCTCTTTTATTGTGGCCAATGATTATTTTCTCAAGGCCCTTGCTAGAGTTAATAGTGACTAAATTAGTTCCCCAGCAAGTATCCCAATCATGAGTATCGGGAATAGTAGCATTTAGAACTGTATTTGCTGCTACGAAAGGCGTAGCCCAGAGAACTTTCCCAGTGCTGATGTTAACGGCAATTACGTTGTTTGAATAAAGATTTTCTCCAGGCCTGCTGGATGCATTAAAGTCAGGTGCAGGATTGCCACATGGCAGGTAGACTATGCCTTTGTCATTGTCGATTGATCCACCCGACCATGCTGTGGCACCACCATTAGTGCTTGCATTCTTTCCCTCAACCCAGTTACCTACTGTGGTATTGATCTGCCATACTATTTCACCAGTCCTCTTATCAAGGGCAGTTACTTTTCCCTTCGTAGCAGGAGCACCTTGAAGAACCACATCTCCAAACGAGGCTCCAAGAATCAGATAATTCTTCCATAAAAGTGGAGGTGAAGTAAGAACAAATGACCCTCCCAAAGGCAACAAAGCAGATGATTCCCATATCTTTTTTCCATTATCGGCATCCAGAGCTACTACAGTCCCGTTTGGGCCAGTTGGAGCGTAGATTACTCCTTTGTCATAAGTAATGCCATGTGATGGAGAAGGAAACGTTACATTGGGGTCATACTTCCACTCATTAAGCCCAGTGTCTATGTTAAAAGCAATGACCTGGTATTTGTTATTCTGGACATATCCAGTTTTTCCTACGATTAAAGGCGAGTTTTCAATTGCGGCTCCTGTGTTGAGAATCCACTTAACCGCTAGCTGATCTACATTATTCTTACCTATCTCTGTCTGAGGGCTATTCCTGGACATAGAATTGTCATAATTAACCATAGTCCAGTTCTGACCTACAACAATAGCTGAACAAGCTAGTGTAATCAAGATTAAAGACACTAAAGTTATCGATAAAAATCTTTTCAATGTTTCACCCTTCTTACCTTCCTGTAGAGTTACTACTCCACAAGCTTGAAAAATCTGTTAAGTTGAGTATTAGAAAAATCTGTTAAGTTGAGTATTAAATGAGCTTTCCCCAATTAATATTCTCTTAAATTTATATATAAATTCGTATATTATTTAGTAAACTGATACAGTACAAAGAGTCTTCACAAGGCTTTATTTTGCTTCCAATATGCATATATAGGAAAAAACTTAAAAATTAGTTAAAGACTGGAGGAGTTTTTGTTCCTTTTACTGTAGCATCTGATACAGTAGCCTAAAAAATCCCATTAACATCTTGGATTAAAACCTCTTCCAGAAAATTCTTTACTCACATATCTTACCAGTCACTTTCCTATTTGTTTTGATCCCCGGTTTTAGTCTCCTATATGTAGATCTGTTATCTTTGATCTATTTTCTTCAGTTTACAAACTATAATAACTAGCAAATTTATTTATAATTAATTATATGAAAAATTGGTTTTAGGCAAATAATATCCTCGTATAAAATGTTTTTTTAACAAACAATATTTTAAGAACTTATCCCAAAACTTCATTTAATCTAATTATTGCTGCTACCATTACAACTCCCATACGATGTCTTTTTAATTTGCAGTAATGTGCTGTGGCAGCTCTGGGCTGGCTATGGAGACTCAAAAAAGAAACTACCCAGTAGTTGCAGTCATATTGTTTTTGTAAATACCTGGTACGTATTTATAGGGAGTTCACTTCATTAAATGGAATCGTTGTGGCTGTCTAACAAATTTAGTTGAGTTTCCACCTGAAGACACAGGTTTTCAGAAAATCTCTACAAAGATTAATGGCTAATTGTTATTACCTGATAGTCACTTATTAATACCTTCTAGCCAGGTACTGGTAATAGTTTATATAGTTCCTAAATTCTAAAATTATTATATCTTTTCCCTATTGACGCCGAATTAGAAATTTAACTAAATTATAGTCCTCATATCCCACACTTTTATGAGGTTGTTCTTACTGCCGGACACCTCAAAACATTATATGCTTTCGGAGGACCTGAAAAATGTATGGAATAGCACTTGATCTGGGTACCAGCGGTTTTAGAGCCCAGCTTATTGATCTTGAAACGAAGGAAACCTTAAAGACAGTCATAACCATGGGTCATCCCCTTCCCGGAGGGAATGTTATGGACCACCTGGACTTTGCAATCACAACAGGTGAAGATGTGGCTCACGAGGTAATCATCGAGACAATCAGGAGGATGTTCCTGCGGTTTGACGTTGACCTTTCCAGTGTGGAACGGCTTGCAGTCTGTGGAAACCCTATACAGCTTTCCCTTTTCCAGAATACTGAAATAAGGGACCTTGCCTATGCAGGAGAAAACAAGCAGAAGACGCTTGGAGTCAGGAATGTAAAAAGAGATGCTCGTATATTTTCTGCATCCGAAATTTTCGGGGAAAAAGACCTGCCCAACTGTGAAGTTATCGTACCCCCTGCAATCAAGCACGAAATTGGGGCTGACGCTCTGGCTATGATGCTTGAAACCGATTTCCTTATCCAATCTGAACCTTCGCTTGTCACCGATTACGGGACAAATGCCGAAATGGCTCTGAAAATAGGGGATCGGATTATCACTGCAAGCGCAGCAGCAGGACCTGCGATTGAAGGTCAGGGGATAAGTTCAGGCATGCTTGCAAGCCCGGGTGCGATCTGTGATGTAAAGCCAGAAGGGCAGTACTGGAAAATTATGGTTCTTGACAGGGAAATGGAAAAACAGAATGCTTATCTTATTGATCCGGTTACGGGGGAGATAAAGGAGTCCTACGGATGTGAAGCAATCGGGATCACAGGTACAGGAGTTATCTCGGCTTTTTCTCTTGCACTGAGAAGCGGGCTGATTGAGAGATCTCCTAAACTTCCGAACGGAAAGCTGATCCTGGGTCCCGGGATTGAAATCACTGAAAAGGATGTCGAAGAAGCCGGAAAAGCTATTGGGGCGATCCGGGCTGCCCATATGACACTTATCGTTGAATCCGGAATCAAGTACGAAGACCTGGAGTATGCATATATGTCAGGAGCCTCTGGAGCTTATGTGGACGCTGAAGATGCACGCAGGCTCGGAGCCGCACCGGGTTATGCAAAAAAAATTGTCCAGTTCGGAAATACTTCGCTTGCGCTTGCCAGGGAACTTGTACTGGAAAAATCCAGGCTGGATGACGTAATTGCGATTGCAAAGAAAATTACTGCCGACCACCTCATGATGGCGACCAGTGAGACTTTCAACAATTTCTACCTTTGCGAGCTTTCCTACTGGACACAGGGCATGCCACTTGAGATGTACGACCAGATGCTTGAACTCTACAACCTGCCTCCTCTCCCGAAAACTCTCGAACACGTAAGCATCGAAAAGAGAGTCAGCAAAGACATAGAAGAGGTCGGATCAGGCGGGCTTTCCATCCTCAAAGAAATTGGCATAATCCTCGAAGTCCCGGTGGAAAAGTGCGTCTACTGCAAAAAATGCGTGAAAGAATGTCCGGAAAATGCTCTTGAAATCGTAGAAAGAGACAGTCAGAGAATCGCAAAGTACGACAGCCAGAAATGCCTTGGTACAAGCTGCCGCCGCTGTGTCGGTGTCTGCCCCGAAGATGCTATAGATATAACAAAACTGAAAATTACAGCGAAATAATCTATGATGGGAATCAGATTCCCACTAACTTTTCTTATTTTTCACCATCTCTTCACTTAGTGCAACTATTAACCAGTGCAACTATTAACCCGCATCATTACGATGTTGCTCACATTCCGCAGTATTTTTTCGAAAA
>DAQQ01000163.1:6543-12459 GCA_002508465.1 Methanosarcina sp. UBA7
ATTTACTGCGGAAAGTGGGATGTTGAACTTGTCGTTGCTAAGATATTTTCGGTCAAGCCTTTTTTGAAAAGGGTTGTGCTACAACCGTTGACCGCAACCGTTGACCCGCAACCGTTGCGCTGGTTGATCACGCTGATAGGGCTTGAGGATAAGATTCTAAAACTAAACGTTATCAGGGGTTCTTGATCAAACTTTTTTTGAAAAAGTTTGCGCTCAATCCTTTTTAATAGGTTGCAGGTAAATCAGTCCTTTTCAGCAAATTGAAAAACAACTTATCTTGCCCATAATTCATCCCTCTTGAGCGAAGCGAAAAGGTCTCCGTCCTCCCGAGACGGGACTCGGGTAACGGGACTCGGGTGACGGGACTCGGGCAATAAACTTATAAATAATAACTTATTTTCCTTAATTTTTCACCAACAAACATATATATTAAACAATATTATTTTATATTACTAATAAGACCACCATATAGGAAGCAAAACGCTTGTTCAATCTATTTTGCCTAGGAGGAAACCTGATCATGTAGATCGAATGGACTCTAAATCCGTTCAGCCGGGTTAGATTCCCGGGGTTTCCGCCATATTTCTGAATCCCGGAATGGTATTAGAATAACATTCAAGATACATTCAGAATATTCCGCTGGAATCTTTTATAAAAGCTGGAGATATTTTTCCAGACTATATAAATTGTTTCTGTTATGTGGATCGATTTTATTTTCCGGGTAGCTGTCAGCAAATTGCTGACTCCGTGCTTATATTCAGTAAGCCGGGATTTTGAAATACTATTTCTTGGAAATCATCCGGGCTTTTAATTCACCAGGGGTGACACTATGGATAAAAAACCATTAGATGCTCTAATATCTGCTACCGGGCTCTGGATGTCCAGGACTGGCATGCTCCACAAAATCAAACATTATGAGGTCTCAAGAAGGAAAATATATATTGAAATGGCGTGCGGAGACCATCTTGTTGCGAATAATTCCAGGAGTTGTAGAACAGCCAGAGCATTCAGACATCATAAATACAGGAAAACCTGCAAGCATTGTAAGGTTTCGGACGAGGATATAACTAATTTCCTCACAAACTCGAGCGAGAGCAAAACCAGTGTAAAAGTTAAGGTAGTTTCTGCTCCGAAGGTTAAGAAAGCCATGCCGAAATCAGTCTCAAGGGCTCCGAAGCCTCTGGCTAATCCTTCTGCACAGGCGTCAACGAACAAATCTGGATCTGTACCTTCGACTGCAAAATCAGCTCTAAATTCGTCTGTTCCAGCATCAGCACCTGCTCCTGCACTTACACGAAGCCAGCTTGATAGGGTTGAAGCTCTCTTAAGTCCAGAGGATAAAATTTCTCTCAATATGACAAAGCCTTTCAGGGAACTTGAGTCCGAACTGGTGACAAGAAGAAAAGACGATTTTCAGCGGATCTATGCCGATGACAGGGAAAACTATCTCGGAAAACTCGAACGGGATATTACGAAATTTTTCGTGGATCGGGGTTTTCTGGAAATCAAGTCACCTATCCTTATTCCGGCAGAATATGTGGAGAGAATGGGCATTAACAATGATACTGAACTTTCAAAACAGGTCTTCAGGATAGATAAAAATCTCTGCTTGAGGCCGATGCTTGCCCCTAATCTTTACAACTACCTGCGAAAACTCGATAGGATTTTACCAGATCCGATAAAGATCTTTGAAATCGGGCCTTGTTACCGGAAAGAGTCTGACGGCAAAGAACACCTTGAAGAATTTACAATGGTGAATTTCTGTCAGATGGGTTCAGGCTGTACCAGGGAAAATCTTGAAGCCCTCATCAAAGAATTTCTGAACTATCTGGAAATCGACTTCGAAATCGTAGGAGATTCCTGTATGGTCTATGGGGATACTCTCGATATAATGCATGGGGACCTGGAGCTTTCTTCAGCAGTTGTCGGACCGGTTCCTCTTGATAGGGAATGGGGCATTGACAAACCCTGGATAGGCGCAGGTTTCGGGCTTGAGCGCTTGCTCAAGGTTATGCACAATTTTAAAAATATTAAAAGAGCATCAAGGTCCGAATCTTACTATAATGGTATTTCAACCAGTTTATAAACTTGAAAACTCATTTAAAGTAGGTTCAGACCGTTAAAAACAGATCGAAGATATTAGAACTTCACATTGAATGGTAATATAGAATGGCAAAATGTAATATGGCAATAAAAAATGACAAAATGTAAAGTGGCAAATAAAGAATGGCAAAATGTAATATGGCAATAAAAAATGACAAAATGTAAAGTGGCAATAAAGAATGGCAAATGTAAAATGGCAATAAAGAATGGCAAAACATAAAATGGCAATATTAGATGGCTATTGAATAAAAAATGGGATGATAAATACTCAATATGGTAAAATAGGCTAAATGGCGAGATTGAATTCTTAATCGGCTTCTTTAAGGTCGATAAACATCTATAGAATCTATGAGAGGGTGAAATTTTGATCCAAAAAATGGCATTTGATAAATTTGACAGTTTAGGGGAAAAGGTCATTGAAGGATATCAATTAACTGATGACGACCTGAGAGCTCTTCTTTCCCTTGAATCCGAAGAAGATCTGGAAAGACTCTACTCTTCAGCGCGAAAAGTAAGAGATCATTATTTTGGCAACAGGATATTTCTTAATTGTTTCATCTATTTCTCCACTTACTGTAAAAATCAATGTTCTTTTTGCTACTATAACTGTCGAAACGAGATCCATCGCTATCGACTGACCATGGAAGAGATAAAAGAAACCTGCAAAGCCCTGAAAGGAGCAGGCTTTCATATGGTTGACCTGACCATGGGAGAAGATCCCTACTACTATGAAGATCCGGACCGGTTCGTTGAGCTTGTCCAGATAGTAAAAGAGGAGCTTGGGTTACCCATAATGATTTCTCCGGGATTGATGGATAATGCTACTCTTCTCAAAGCCAGGGAAAAAGGAGCAAACTTCCTTGCCCTTTACCAGGAAACATATGACACTGAACTTTACAGGAAACTTAGAGTTGGACAGTCATTCGATGGACGTGTCAATGCACGCCGTTTTGCTAAAAATCAGGGATATTGTATAGAAGACGGAATCCTCACAGGGGTTGGAAATGATATTGAATCCACTATTCTGTCCTTAAGAGGAATGAGTACAAACAATCCTGATATGGTCAGAGTTATGACCTTCCTGCCCCAGGAAGGAACTCCGCTTGAAGCTTTCAGAGATAAATCAAATCTCTCGGAACTGAAAATCATCTCGGTTCTCAGGTTAATGTTTCCCAAACGCCTCATCCCTGCCTCCCTTGACCTGGAAGGTATTGATGGTATGGTCCACCGCTTAAATGCAGGAGCAAACATTGTTACTTCTATTCTTCCTCCTGATTCCCAACTGGAAGGCGTTGCAAACTATGACCGTGGCCTTGAAGAAAGAGACAGGGATATAAAAAGTGTTGTCAGAAGGCTTGAGGTCATGGGTATGAAACCTGCACGACAGGCTGACTTTGAGGCAATCCTGGGGTGCTAGCTTGAAAACGATCTGTCTTGTAGGTGGGAAACTCCAGGGTTTCGAAGCTGCGTATCTATCTAAAAAAGCCGAAATAAGAGTAGTTCTGGTAGATAAAAATCCACAGGCTCTCATCCGTAACTATGCGGATGAGTTTTACTGTTTTGACGTAATAAAGGAGCCTGAGAAACTCCTTGATCTCTCAAAAAAGGTTGATGCTATACTTCCTGTCAACGAAAATCTGGCCTGCATCGAATTTCTGAATTCAATCAAAGAAAAGTTCTCTTGTCCGGTTCTTTTCGATTTTGATGCTTATCGGATAAGCAGGGATAAGAAAAGTTCAAAAGATTATTTTAAGTCCATAGGAGTCCCAACTCCGCAGGACAGGCCTTCAGAGCCACCTTATTTTGTAAAGCCCACCTGTGAAAGCAGCAGTGTAGGAGCCAGGATCATCTACGATAATGAAAAGCTTGGAACCCTTGAGCCTGACATGCTGGTTGAGGAATATGTGGAAGGTGAGGTTGTTTCTCTCGAAGTTGTAGGGGATGGAAGTAATTTTGCCGTGGTAAAAGAGACCCAGGTCCATATAGACGAAACTTATGACTGCCACATGGTAACTCCGCTTCCTGCTAATCCTTTCTTCAGGCAGATCTCTCATGCTCTTGCAGCAAATCTTTACTTGAAAGGAATTATGGACGTAGAAGCAATCTTCGGCCCAAAAGGGTTTAAAGTAATCGAAATTGATGCTCGTTTTCCAAGCCAGACCCCGACAGCCGTTTATTATTCTTCAGGGATCAACCTGATAGAACTCCTTTTCCGTGCCTTTACTGACGGTGTTGAGGAAACCGGGTCTCTTCCTGAGAATAAATATTGCATTTATGAGCATCTTATGCTCGGCGAAAACGGAATTCTCGTTCCTGTGGGAGAACAGGTACTTTCCATGGGGAGTGATTACGGAAAATTCTATGAAGAACCTGGCATTGAAATTTTTCTATGCAAAGGAGAAAATCCGGTATTTACCCTGATTTTCTGGGGCAAAGACAGGGAAGAAGCCGGGGCAAAAAAATGCAAAGGACTTTCAGTTCTGAAAGATCGTTTCGGAGCAGTTGTCTGAAAGAGTATTAAAGATTTGGAAAGTAAATTAAAAGGAAATAAAAAATAATATTTAGTGAATCTAAGGCTTAAAAATACTCAAATTTCAATAAAATAACATTAAATACTCAGATTTAAGGAAATTAAAATTTATAAAATCCAAATCTAGCGAAATTAGACTTAAATTTTCCAAAACAAAAAATGGCGATAAAAATGGCACTTTTAACTCCAAGCGATTTGATAAATATTAATAAGCAGCTTCAGGAAGCCGATTCTACTGTTCAAAGAGTAACAGGGCTTGACATAAAAGGCATCTGTAAAGCTCTCTACGGTACTTCCCCTAGTTCCGAAAAAGTAGGTATTGTTCCTGTAACTTCGGGAAACGGAATAATAGGAAACTTTTCGGCTTCTCTGCATGCGATTACGCAGTATTTCGGATTTGAAAGTTTTGTTACGGATATGCCGGATGTTAGCGGCTATTATGAAGCTGTGCGGGATGGAGCTGAGATTATTCTCATGGCCGACGACTACACTTTTCTTGCGCATAACCTCAAAAACGGAAAAATGGCCAATAACCAACCCTGCACAGGTATAATTTATGCTGAGATTGCTTCCAGATACCTGAAAGCCGATTCAAAGGACGTATTTGTTGTGGGGCTCGGAAAGGTAGGTTTTCCCGGAGCAGCCCACCTTGTGCAAAAAGGCTTCAGGGTTTACGGTTATGATCCTGATGAAAACCTCTTTCAGAGAGCCGTTTCAAACCTCGGGGTTATCCCGTTCAACCCTGAAAAGCCAAAAAAGTTTTCCATTATTTTCGAAGCGACTCCATGCGCAAACACTATTCCTGAATCTGTACTTTCGGAGAACTGCGTGCTTTCAACTCCAGGAATTCCCTGTGCGATCTCTGAAGAACTTCGAACGAAATATGATGTACAACTTGTAGCGGAACCTCTTGGAATTGGAACAGTATCAATGCTGTATTCTGTGCTCTAACACTCGATTCCCATCTCGCTCAAATTCTGTCTCGATAGGACAGCCCCAATTGCGCTTCAAGATCGCAGAAAAATCTCCGATTTTCTGGGAATTGCTATGTAATCACAACAGCAGGCTGTCCTCTTCGCTCCGCTCAAGAATTCCGATCTTTTATTAAATGGTTATTTAAACCAATACTTACTTATGTGTAAGTAAGTATATTCTATAGTGAAGATAAATTCAGATTGCTATTCTAATAATCCAGATGAGGGCTATGAACATCTTCGGTGCATACTGAGGGGAGTACTTTATGAAATGTAAGATAATATGAAATGTAAGATAATATAAAATGT
>DAQQ01000165.1:0-21594 GCA_002508465.1 Methanosarcina sp. UBA7
ACAATTGCATATTGCAAGTAACAAATGTACTCCTCTCATCACTCCTGGCATATCGGCCCTGAAGTTCTCGGGAAGCTTATATTCCAGCAAGCTAGTCTTATTCGATTAAAGTAATAATCGCACTACTTTTTACCTTAACTCTTTTTACTGCTGTCTCAACTTGTGACCTGGCTTGCTTAACTTTATTACTACTGTCTTTCAACTTGTGACCTGGCTTGACAATATCTGTTTTTCGAGTTCACTAAAGAAATTCATGAACTGGATTTTTGGATTTTTATCGAAAGAGCGGATTTTTCCAGTATTGCAAGGCATCTATTTATCTTAGTACAGCTTCATGTTGACTTTCTAAACAAGTATAATGCAATTATTCCAAGAATCAAAAGATTAAATCCACAAGGAGTCTCTCGAGGAGCACTTTGCACTTTTATTTCACTTGTCTTTATACCCGTTCCATTTTCGTTGTTGTTTGCTGCTAGCCTTACTGTATATTTTCCAGCTACAGAGTATGTATGAATTGGATTTCGCTTAGTTGAATTAGTCCCATCTCCAAAATTCCAGTTCCATCCAGTTGCATTTTCTGATAGGTCCGTAAACTTTACAGAAAGGGGAGCATGACCCTCGGTGACATTGCTGCTGAAATTCGCTACATGTGTTTTGATTTCAGGCTCATCTCCTGAGATATTACACATATAGATATTGGAGCTTCCATTGAAAGAATCCTCCCATACTATCTTGTTTTCATAAATCGCAGGAAATTCCTTAGACGACTCACTGTTCGTAATCTGAATTTCCTTGTGAGTGGAGAGATCGTACACATAAATGTCCGAGTTTCCATCACGCCCGTCCACCCAGACGATTCTATCACCGTAAATAGCAGGATCCTGTGCTGCTACGTTTGTGGTAATTCGAGTTTCTGTGGAAGTAGAGATGTTATACATGTAGATATCACAGTTTCCGTTACGCCAATCATAATACACTATCCTATCCTCATAAATAGCAGGGTGTGCTGCTGATCCATCGGTAGTTATCTGAGTTTTCTTGTTGGTGGACAGATCATAAAAGCATATATCACGGGTTGGGGTCTTTTTATGGATGGAAAAATCAGATGTGTTACTACCAACCTGAACATTTTCATCTCTAAAAACGTGAAAATCTTCCCATGCTGTAATATTACCATAAATAGCAGGACTAAATATCATTGATTCACTATTAACAATCTGACTTTCCTGGTGAGCGGAAAGATTGTACATTTGAACACTACTACTGTAGTTCGTCCACACTATCCTATCCTTATAGATAGTAGGGGAAGTCGAGTACGAACCGTTAGTGGTAACTCGTGTTTCTTTGTGAATAGAAAGATCGTACATGTAGATATCGGATTTCTCAAGACTAAAGTTTCCATTGCGCCCATCACGCCAAACGACCTTATCATTATAGATAACAGGTGCTTCCGCTGATCCACTGGTGGTTACCTGAACTTCTTTGGAAGCGGAAAGGTTGTACATGTAGATATCAGTACTTATCCCGGTTCCATTATCGTTGCGATAATCTTGCCATATTATCTTATCACCGAAAATAACAGGCCTCTCTACTGATCCGCTGATTGTAATCTGAGTTTTAGTAATTGTGGTTGGAGTATCTTGTATAGTAGCTGCAAGTACCGCAGGTGAAAAGAGGACTGAAAACATAGCCAATATAACCAGAACTACTGATGCTAAAGCAACTAAATGAAAATTTTTATTATTTATCATCTATTCCATTCCTTAATACTAAACAAAAATAGACAATTTACATTTACAAATAGTTTTACAACTATATTTCACTTTCTAATATTTTGAGAATTCCCCTTTAGACCCGAATTCTGTAAAATAATTAATTTCAACAGTGTTTTAGTTACTTGGTAGGAGAGAAATAAATAGAGTCAGAAACAGATAACTCACTGTAAAAATTAAAAAATATACTTTAAGAGTTTTAAAAGAAGCTAACAGTTAGAAAAATCTATCCACAAACATGGTTTTCCAGTAAATCCATGTTTTTTAGAGCTGGTCTTCATGGCTTTTCCTTGCAACACAACTTTCAAGCGATGCACCTGCAACAGCTTTCGAAACCGCAGGCACTACACGCCTGTCAAGAGGGTCAGGAATTATATAATCTTCAGAAAGTTCGCTTAGTGTTACGACCTCAGCAAGTGCATGAGCCGCAGCCATTTCCATCTCAGGTGTTATTTTTCTCGCACAGGTGCTGAGAGCTCCTTTGAAAACTCCAGGGAAGCTAAGACAATTATTAAGCTGATTTGGAAAATCTGACCTGCCTGTGGCAACAATCCTTGCTCCTGCCCGCTTTGCGGCATCAGGCATAATCTCAGGCACAGGATTTGCCATAGCCATTACAATTGCATCTTTTGCCATGGACCTAACCATTTCCTCACTGACTATGCCTCCAACAGAGACACCGATAAAAAGGTCAGCGCCCGATAAGGCACTTTCAAGCCCTCCTTTTTCCTTTCCAGGGTTTGTGAGCCTGGCAATTTCCTCTTTTACGGGGTTCATGCCATTTTTTCGGCCTTTATATACGAGTCCTTTACTGTCACAGGCAAGAATTCTTGTCGGATCTGCTCCTGCCCTAGTAAGGAACCGAAAAATTGCTATTCCTGCAGCCCCTGTACCTGAAATTACTATATGAAGTTCATTTAACTTCTTATTCACAATTTTAAGGGCATTGAGAAGTCCGGCAAAAACTACAATGGCTGTCCCGTGCTGGTCATCGTGCATAACTGGCAGATCGAGTTCTTCACGCAGCCTGCTCTCGATTTCAAAGCAACGAGGGGCGCTAATGTCTTCAAGGTTAATGCCTCCGAATACAGGAGCCAGTTGCTTTACTGCTTTTATCACTTCTTCGGTTTCCTGTGTGTCCAGACAAATTGGAAAGGCATTAATACCTGCGAATTCTTTGAAAATTATCGCCTTTCCTTCCATAACAGGCAATGCAGCATAAGGTCCTATATTCCCAAGTCCCAGCACTGCCGATCCGTCAGTGACAACAGCAATAGTATTTTTCTTCAGGGTATAGAGGTAGACGAGTTCAGGATCCTTGATTATCTTCCTGCACGGCTCGGCAACTCCTGGTGTATAGGCGACGCTGAGATCGTGTATTGTTTCAAGGCTAATTTTACTGGCAACCTCCAGTACGCCCCCAAGCCGTCGGTGCACGGAAAGTGATTCCTGATACAAGGATGTGTGTGCATCATTGCCCTTTTCCTGGTGCTTTTCCAGACTCTTTCCCGAATCCTTTTCCAGGTCTTTTCCGGAATTATTTTTCGGATAAGTTCTCAGCTCTGAGGCTGAGTGCATATTTTTGATCTCAGTACCCCCTGACAATGCTTAATATTGCAGCAAATCCCTAACGCGATTAAGTTCTAAGAACTAAAACGTCCTGTGTGAATAGTCTGCGCAAGTTGTAGATAAACCCACTGGCTAGAATTATTAAACTGATTCATTGAACTAACTGACGTAAACTAAACTGAACCAGCTGCCTTAACTCGGTGTTTATTGACAGTGTTTTCAATTCCAAGAATTCCCGATCGATTAACTACGGAAAAACTCGGTGACAGAGTTAGCACATTCCGCACTCGTTACCGCAGAAAAGATATACCTTTCCAGAAGAATAGTCTTTTATGCAAATTAAAGGAATAGCCCGTGATACCCTTAACTTTATCCTTGAAGCGAGTAAATCAATGGCCCCTCAGGAATTTGCCGGACTTTTACAGGAAAAAGATGGCATCATCACTGAAGTTCTTATATTACCTGGCACGGAATCCAGCGATTCAAATGCCGTTCTAAGGCTTTATATGATGCCGAACATTAAAGCCGCAGGCTCGGTCCACAGTCATCCAGGACCGAACCGCAGTCCTTCACAGGCCGATCTGCGTCTCTTTTCTAAAACAGGTAACTACCATATTATAGTTGGCCGTCCCTATAGTAGTCAAAGCTGGACATGCTATAATAGGGAAGGAGAAATAATCGAGCTTCCCGTACTTGATGTTGAATTTGATGACTATGAAGAGATTTGACTCAAGAACCTTCTCGGAAAAATAACTTTACCCAGAAAGAATTCATCGTTGCTGGGAAACATCTTCAGCCAAATACACTTTTCTGTAAACACGACCATTAACAAAAAAGTGTACAGTACCCAGAGCTGGCAAGTTGTATCAAATAACCAACAGATAGCCTAGCAAATAACCGGCAAGCAAATCATAAATAACCGGTAAAAGCTTTTTGGGCATGAATAGAAAGAACTTTATGTAGTTATTGCAATTTTCCGACTGTTGACTGAATCCCAATCCCTACCTTCATTCTGATAGTCTACCAAAAATGTTTTATTTACAGATACATATTATTTAGAGGATACATCCGTACTTAAGGTATCTGAAAATAAATGATCTCTTGCTTTAGAGGTTGTATCCGGGCAAACACTCTGGGACTAAGACCAGATGGCCTTCATATAACTGGAGGTAGTAATCCGAATGCCTACATGCCAAGATTGTAGATATTATACGGCTATTGATGAGCTAAAAGGCGAATGTTTCAGCCTGGGTTTTGAAGTGCACGGGAAAACCGATTCCAAGAAGTGCCCGGAACGGGCTTTCAGGCCAAACAAAGGCCCTAAATCCAAAAAATCTGGAGCGCATAGCTACTAAAAGCGTGAAAATAAATGGCAGAAAAGGCTCAGAAGAAAGAAAGAGCTTAAAAGAGGTTTAAAATGTTAAAATAAATTGAACCGAACCTCCAGCCCTTGCATAAATTCCGGTGTACCTTAACAATTTATTTTTTACTTGCCGGGATCAAATGAACTAAACGAAATCTCATTAAATTTTTTGTTTTGTATCTACTTTTATTTTTTAATTTTTAATTGTCTGATTTAAGATGTTAAGTTGAGGTTGTTTTTGGGGCACATTCTGTTTACATAAAGTGTATATAGCCTTCCAGATATCCAAATGTCTTTGAAACTGGACCAAGCAATGTATATGATTCCCTCATCTGGAAGTAATAAAAACACTCATTTATGCAGTACAGGTCTCAAGATCGACAAATCTATAGCTTATTTTCCCACGGAACCTTTTCGACCTCTCCTATCGATTTCGCAGTTAAACGATTACGATAAGTTTCTGAGTATCCACACACTTTAAGCAAAGAAAGCTCAAGGTACCATAGCCCCAGTTTATTTGCGTCATATATAGCAGGCCCAAATTTTATAGAATTATATTCATTTACAGGGTGAACCAAATAATTACGCATTCCAGTTAAAGCATTGGGAGCATCATTCCACACCAGCTTTGTCTTTTTTCTTTTTTCTTTTATGTTTTTATCTACATATTCATTAATCTCATCTGCTAACCTCTTTAGTTTAGGTGTATTCTCTTCAATAAGTTCTAAAGGAAGATTCAACTCACAAAAGAGATTATGTAGTTTCGATGAAGTCCTATCTGGATCTTTAGGCTTTGATGTAGAATTTTCTGAAGCTTCCTTAAGTTTCTGGTAATATAACCTCTCAAGTGCAGATTGAGTCAAAATAATCCCAGTATCTGTTTTGGAAGTATTAGAAACTACATACCAGTATATAATCTTCCGAAGAGTAACATTCCAGCTTTTGTCTTTCCATTTCTTCATAAAACCAGGGAATAGATCCTCAAGTTGTTCAGAATGATGCTCATCAAACCATGATCCTAGTGAGCGAGAGCAGCTTTCCTTGGGTGATGACCATGATTCCCATACTCGATCTGAGGAGTTAAAACCCATTGCACATACAGGATTGCACCAAGCTCCTTTTGCAAATGAGAGGAAGTAATATAGCATATCAAGCTTGTCTCTAGCTTCTTCACCCGAAATAGGAGCACCATCTTTTTTCAAACAACCTACATGTGTTAGACCGTAACCACCTTCACTTTTTAATTTTTTGAAGGTATTCTCTGAATCTGCGAAAGATTTCAGTTCTACTACCCAGTTGTCTGCTTCTAAGTTGACGTGTTTAGAATATCTACCTTTGTTTGCAATTATTTTTTTGAAATTATATAAATAAAAAACGACATATTGCATTTGGGTATTGTCGTCTCCAACTCCAACTAATGCTCAGAAAATATTGAAAATATTAATGAACTTTCTTTTGGATTCGATATTTTGTGGATTTTAATGTATGCGTTGATTTTCTAATTATGATTCTTTAACTCTAATGAGAAAGAATTATCTGTTGCATGCATCAAAGCCAGTTCTACTTTCTCAGAGACGTCTAGTTCCTCTATATTGGTGACATGCACATTAATCCTAGGTCGTGGGAGTAAATCTAGGCGAATATCTGCGTTTACAGTAGATAAAACAGTCTCATTACTGTCTTTTATCAAGATTTGATCTTTTGCAATGATCATTGATTGATTCGGCTCGCCGAAAGGAAACAAAGGAACAGTTTGATCTTTGTCGTTCATGGTTAGTACCTGGTTGTAAAAATAGTTTAAATATTATATCAAATATATACATTAGGGTTATTGTATAAATTCTTCTCTATTGTTGTAATATAAAATAGTACTTTATCATTTTACTTTTCATATATGACAATTCTAAAAGATTCTAGAATAAGCGAATGTGGTCCATAATATAACTGCGTCCTAATGCAATTATCAATGTAATTATATAAACCAAAAGGATACAGATATTAGTCAAGATATAAATTAGATCCCTTAAATGCATCACAAACACTGACCACTATACGTTATGTAGATAGGCGCTACTGAGCTTATTATGCTAAAAACCCCATCAATGAACCCTGAAACTCAGTCATAGCCAGAAAAACAAATAATAAAATTCGAAAAGCCTTCTAATAGCCTCTTGATAAAGCTTGAGTTTGGGCCTTAAATATAGTAGGCTAACCTTCAGCTAGCCCAACACGTATATTCCAGGCTTAATACAAAACCCCCCAACTCCTACATAAATATCACACAGATCTATCTGATTCTGAGTAAAATCGATCCTCATTAGATGCGCTGCCATAAATATAGAAAGCGATCAGGAGAAACCAGAGATCACCTGCATAAATTCCAAAAATTGCCATGAGAACAGCAATAAATTTTCCAATTGAAGCTGCACTATGAGTAGCCTTTACGTAAGACATTTTCCTGGCAAGAAATGAGCGGAGTATCCTGCCACCATCCATAGGAAAAGCGGGAAGTAAATTAAAGACCCCAAGCAATAGGTTCATTGATCCGAGAACCCAGATAATAAGATATATGGAGTTTTGAGCAAACGCAGAGTTAGAGGATATTACGTAATTGTATGTGAACAGACAGATAAAACCTATTATAAGGCTCGTTAAAGGCCCTGCGAAAGCTATCTTTGCTTCTTGTTCGGGTTTCTGTGGGATTTCCATAGAGGCAACACCTCCAAAGAGGAGAAGAGTGATGCTGTCAATGTTTGCTCCATAACGCTTTGCAAGATAAGAATGTGCCAGCTCATGTAAAAGTACTGAGACAAAAAGGAAGATGGCAGAAAGAGTAGAAAGAGCATATCTAACTGCTGTTGGCTCAATTCCTGCAAAACCATATGGCTGTGAATTGATCGCGAAAAAATATGCAGATATCGGAAGTGCCAGAAGGAATGATGTGTCCAGTTTGATAGGTATGTCCATTATATTCCCGATTTTCAAAGATGACTGCATGATGAAAAAACTCCGTTTTATTCCTATAAATTAAACAATTAATATTTTAAACTTGAGTTCGAAAGAATATCCAAAGTATGTCCTTACTCAACATGTACAAAAGTATAGAATTTATTTACCATTCATCTACAATGAGGACTTGGGGGGCATTAAATTTTAAAATAATATCGAATAACTAATGGGAGAGCCAATAGAAAGCCAATAGAAAGCCAATAGAAAGCCAATAGAGAGCTATCCTGAAACTCAAAATTTGATTTTTGAACTTTTGAGTTTTAAATTTCGTATGCGGAACAATCAGTTGAATGCCTAATCACTAAACTGATCCTGAAAGCTCATGAGAACTCAGGACAAAATAGTCTTTGGGGTAGGTTCTGAATGTAAATTCGTCGTAGTATCCAACTGTGCAGGCTCGTCCTTTCTGGTAGCTGATGAATAATCACGGTGAATATATTTTAGCTCATATCGTTTATCAATATCAATACGATCCAGGTATTTGTCAAACGTTTTACACATCCGATATTTGCAGTTGTTAAACTCAGTCTGTATTTGTTCTTCTATAGAGTTTGTGGACTCTATGATATATTCCTTTCCACATTTCTTACATACTGTTTTCATGATACATAGCATATGTACGGTTTCAATGCCAATCGCTGGCGATTTTTCAGATGCCCGAGCAATTGCTTTAAGCACAACTCTGGCAGTGTCATTGTTTAGCTCAGAGCCACAATCGCAAAGTTTGCTGTTATCGAAGATCTCGTTGTAATCGATTTCAATATATTTGTTGTTCAGTGCTATTTCACTATCTTCACAGGCATATAAGTCCGTTGTATCTGTTTCGTCCATAGTATCACAATAAATTACTATAAACTACTATAAACTGCCTAAAATATAAACTTTTGGATAATGTGATACTGTCCCTAAGTTGGACTTAAAAAATCGCTAAACAAAGCAAGACCAGAGTTTTTAAAACGTGGAATAATATGCCAACGAGTCTTAATTGATCTCATTAAAAATATGTTATGTGTTACATGTTATATGTTATAATCTATCCTCTAGCTATAATATATCCTCTAGCATAACATCGTTAATCTGAGTGCTTTTTTTCTGATAATATCTCTTTGCGTGCTCTACGAGCAAGGCATGATACTCCTGGTACACAATCAGATCTTCAGGCAAGTTTTCTTCAAACAGGGCTTTGATTTCATTATAACTTGCCTTCTCATCAGCAAGGCCGAGGTTTGTTACTATTCTTTTAGTGTAGGCATCAACAACAAAAGAAGTCTGTTTAAAGGCATAAAGCAGGATCGAATCGGCAGTCTCAGGGCCAATGCCTTTTAAAGAAAGGAGCTCTGTACGTGCAGGAATTCGAGCTCCAAGTTCCGAAAACCAGCAGGCAAGATTTTTCAGACGTACTGCTTTCTGGTTGTAATAACCTGCAGGCCTGATAGCTTCTTTTAAGATTTCCGGATCAAGGGAGAGAACTGCTTCAGGGGAAAAGGAATATATCTGCTGAAGGCTGAGGAGATCTTTAAGGTTCAGAAGAGCCTTTTCAACCTGTGTCCAGCTAGTGTTTTGCGTAAGCAAGGCTCCACAGATGATTTCAAACTGCTGGCTTCTGGTTTGCGGGTAGGTATAATCGTCAGGATGATATCCCTGGATAGAGCCGGTTTTTGTGGGATTTGTCTCCCCGGCTTCACGGAGCTCGGTTAAAGGCCACCAGCCCTGAGGGCCATAAGAAGTAAGAAGACAATCGTAGATCTTCCTGATAACAGGCTTCATACCTGTTTTTTCGATACTGAGATCTTGCATACTCTTTTTCATTTAAACATCTTATACTAAAGGAATAGTTTAAAGCTTTTTCAGGATTAGCCTTTTTGCATTTTCATTTTCGAACTTTTCTTGTTTTACTAATTTACTATCTTTACTGATTTACTAGCTTTACAGTTTTACTATCTTTACTGATTTACTAGCTTTACAGTTTTACTAGCTTTACAGTTTTACTATTTAGTGCTTTACAACTTTGCTACCTTGATAACTTTATTATTTTTCTTAATCTAAGCGCCCAAAGTTTATTTCGATTTTTCCTTACATGTGTAATCAAAAAAGGAAAAGTGTTTTACTCTGTCGTCTTGAGACAGAATGGAAATTCCAGTAAATATGAACTAATCAAGCGTTTTAAAAAAGAAGTTAATTACTTTCGGAGGCAGCTTTGAATTTATCTAAGACGGCACTAACACCCTGCTTTGCAGGCTGTTCTTCACTCTGTACAGCGGTATAAGATCCGGGAGCCCGAGACTTTGCCGGAGAATATTTGATAGCAAGCACTCTCATTATACTGAGCACAAATAGTAATGCCGCAAGACTTAAAATAAATTCATATCCGAATTCCTTTGAATAAAGGCCGACTGCGATTTCACGCAGGACTATAAATATCGTGGCATCTGTTATGTCCGTAAGCCTTATCCTGTCATTTTCCTGATAATCAACAAAAGCTTTGAAAAGGTCAATTACAATAAAAACCGTCAGTACACTTGTTACCATTTGACTGAATCCGCTTTCGAGAGACTCAAAAATAATGAGGCGGATATCCAGCAAGGTCTTTACCATTCCCATAACTAAAGCCAGCAGTAGTATATAAAGAAATATTATACTGATGCTATCAGTGACTCTTTTAAATAATTTAATACTATCCATTTTATCTCCTATATCCACTGCCTCTAATATTTTAAATCATATATATAGTTTTTCATATAATTCTTTATATTTATTCAAGAAATATATTCTTGAATTGTAACCACCTCCTTATCTATCCTTTCTCTATTTTTTCTTTATTCTTTCCCTGTTCTTTCTCTATTCTTTTTCTGTTCCTTTTCTATTACTTTCTTAGACAACCTTTCAGATGAAATGATCTCTGGAAGGCATCTTTTCTAATCTTTCATTCATATCTCAGTGCATCCACGGGTTTCAGTTCAGATGCATTTTTTGCAGGCACAAGACCTGCAATCAGACCTACAACTATGGAAACTAAGGTCGAAATAAAGGTAGCTTTAAAGCTGAGGGCGAATTCGAAGGGAGCATTCATTTTTATAGATATGAAGAAAAGAACTGCCTGTACTGCAACTGTGCCAAGGAGAATACCTATGATTCCGCCTACAAGGCTGATCATTGCGGAATTGCAAAGAAAGATCAGCATTATATCCTGGTTTTTTGCTCCTATGGCTTTCATGATTCCTATCTCTTTAGTTTTCTCAAGGACAGACGTGAACATCGTATTTGCAATTCCTGTAGAACCTACAAGGAGAGAAATACCTGCAATGAACGCCAAGAATGCGGTAAGACCGTTAATCATCTTTCTGGTGTTATCTATTGCTTCTTTTTGAGAATTCACATAAAAGTTCTGGGTATCCTCGGTAACTTTTCTCGAGAGCCTCAGTTTGCGTTCGATTTCTTTAAGGGCTGCTTCATAATCTGCATCTTTTTTGAGTTTGACCTCTATTGTGCTATAGACATACGTGGTGCTGTAGTCGTCCGTTTCTGTCTCAGAAACGTCCTCGTTATTGGGCAGAGAATATGCATCCTGGTAAGGCATATATAGGCTGCTTCCGAAAAGTCCTGTAAGACCTCCAAGAAGCCCGCTACCCGTTGCCAGAATCCCGATTACCCTATATGACTTACCGTTTAATAGAACCATCTCGTTGAGCCTGATTTCTCTCTTGAAAGTCTTCTTTGCAAGTTCATTTGAAAGAACCACAACGTTTCGATCTCCGGTTTCCAGCATTCGACCCTGCTCTACTTCTTTCTTTGAGATTTTAGACCAGACAGCTGGGTCCACACCCTGAATCCAGACATTAGTACTCTCGCCCCCGATCTTCATTTCTGCGCCTTTGTCAACATTAACATTGATATATTCAATAGCCGGAATGCTGCGCAGGGTAAGTACATCCATATTTGTGAGTAGAGATTCCGTCTCCTGTTCAAACTCAATAGGGTTAGATTCATTGTTCTGAGTTTCCTCTTCAGTCTCTCCGGTCTCTGTAGTTGTCTCTGAGTAATCTCCCGAAATTTCTGAACTTCCGTCCGTACTGCTGTCCGTATTTTCCGAATTCACTTCTTCGAATTCTTCATCGGTTACCTGGAAGGGTGTCGAGGCTACGATTGTAATGATATCACCACCGAAGCCTTCCAGAGTTTCAGTTACCTCCTTCTCGAAATATTCTCCTGTGGTGACAATTGCCATTACTGAGGCAATGCCTATTATTATCCCTATTATAGTCAGCCAGCTCCTCAGCTTATTGGCTTTGACCATACTAAAGGCAATTTTTAAGATCTTTCCCGGCTTCATGGAACACAGACTCCGTTTTCCGCGTTCTTTTGATTTACTTGTCCGGGTCATCGAACTTCATTTCATTAAGTTCTTCTTGCTGTGCATTCCTCATTTTCATCTTCTTTTGGCGCCTCTTATAGAGAACAGCGCCTGCTACACAGGCGAGTATAGCTAATCCTATATACTTCAGTGAGCTCGAATTACCCCCTTTCGATTCATCAGACTCGGCTAATGGGGTGAAAGACGAGGAATAAAGTGGTATCTCCCTTTCCACAGTCTGTCTTATCCCATCATTTGAGGTGTAGCTAATTTCAAATTTAATAGGAAGCTCTTTATCCATAGCTGCAGGTTTCAGGTTGAAATCGGCAACTGCATTGTCTCCCTTTTGCAGGTTCCCAAGAACTACTGAGTTACCGCTGCCGCCTGCAACAGTCCAGTTTGCCTGTGAGGGGATAGAGACCTTGGCTGAGTTTGCCGCATTGTTTCCAATATTAGAAACCGTAAAAGTATAATCGCCAGTCGGGCTTCTTTCCATGAATGCGATATCGAAATCCGTGGTGCCTCCGACATAGACTCCTGCTTTGCTTTTGATCTCTTTTCGCTTCTGGTTTTCTACAGTACCTGCTTCCGTGATAGTCTTGAGTTCTTCAACGTCATCGTAGGTGAGCACCATGTCCAGCTTATAAAGGCCTGGCTTTGTATTGACATTCGTCAGGACCTGAAAGCTGACATTTTCGGTGTTTCCAATGTCAATCAGGTTAATATGTTTAACATTGCTTGAGCCCACAGGCAGGATTACATCATTAGCACAATCCCAGGAAAACATAGCGTTTTTCAAGGGAGAATTTCCCACATTTTTTATGCCGAAAATAAGATTAGTTTTCTGTCCTGGCACCATTTTCTCGACACTTATATATTCAATTTCAGCATTTGACTCGCTATCAATTTCTATGTCAAATTCACTTGAAAGGGAGACTCTGCTCCTATCTTTAGTTGTGTAAACGTATACTTTCAAAGGATATTTGCCTTCATTGACGCTGTTTTCTACTCCTAACTTGAATTTCACTACCTTCTGGCGGTTATCTTCATAGCGTTTCCCTAGAGTACCTATATTCTTTACAAGTGTTTCGCCGCTAAGAGCCTTGAAAGGATACTCGGGCTTGATTTCAATAACACAATTCTCAAGATCATCATATCCCGTATTCTGGATCGAAAGCCTTATTTCAAGGACATCTCCGGGTTTTACCGGATCCGGATCCTGGTTGAGCAGGTCAAGGGTTAAGCCTTTATCAAGACCCGAACTAATATTGGAAGTACTCTCCTCATCAGTGCTCTCGTCTTCTGAAGTATCTTCCGCCAGCACAGGTTGAACGCAGAAGAAAAACAGCAAAAGCAAGCAAATAAAACTTGTAAGTTTAAATCCCATCTCAATTCCTCATTTTTTACTTATACCATAACTTTATAGAATGTCCAAAGAAATTTTATCGGACGCATATTGTCCGTATGGAGGTTAATGTAATTTGAATATTGAGATAATTTCAATAATCTGAACTAGTTTAAATAACTTGAAATAGTTTAGATGATTTGAAATAGTTCTGATGACTTGAAATAGTTTAAATAACCGAAAGTAATCTAAACAGTCTTAGTTTAGTATGAATAATCTAAACCTAGCTTGAATATAATTTAATCTCTGCTAAAAACATCCCGTAGTTTTTTCTTTTAGATTTCGGCCTCAAGCACCATGTTTTGAGCTTCTGGGTCAAGTTTTTCTTCATTCGTGTCATCCCTGATGATTTTTCCATCCTTCAGTTCAATATGCCTGCTTGCATATTTTGCAAGGTGCAGATCATGCGTAACCATAACTATTGTTTTGCCTTCTTCTTTCCAGAGCCTGTGTAGAATTGCCAGTAATTCTTTTCCTGTAACACTGTCCAGAGCCCCTGTTGGTTCATCTGCGAGAATGATTTCGGGATTACATGCCAGAGCTCTAGCAATCGAGACTCTTTGTTGCTGGCCACCTGAAAGTTGAGAAGGTTTATGCTGAATTTTATCCGAAAGCCCTAAAAGTGCAAGCATTTTCTTTGCACGTTTTTCTGCCACTTTATCATCAATTTCTTGGATTTCCAGGGGTAAAAGCACATTTTCAAGAGCCGTCATGCCAGGAATTAGGTTATACTGCTGGAAAACAAACCCTATTGTCCTGCCTCTGAGGGCTGCAAGGTCAGATTCTTCAAGGTGAGCTATATTCCGACCTTTCAGAAAAATCTGACCTTTTGTAGGGATGTCCAGGCAACCCACAAGGTTCATCATTGTGGACTTTCCGCTTCCAGAGGGCCCGACTATTGCAACGAATTCTCCTTTTCTTAGTTGAACGCTCACAGCTTTCAGGGCATTAACCCGAACTTCTCCCATTTGATAAATTTTCCATACATTCTGAAAGGCTATAAGTACATTCTCCATGTTTTCTCCTGTAAAACTTAATAAACTAATTATAATTAATCATTTAAAAGTTTATTCGTTTTTGAATATTATTAAAGATGCTTACTATCTTTATAAAAAAATAAGATAAAATATGAAAACCGATTAAAAAGAGATACAAACTCATAAAAAACACTCAGAGCAAAAGTATTTTTTGGTAACTTATTCAAAGTCCGAGTCCTCAAAAAGAAATAACTCATCGATTGTGGTGTCCAGGCACCTTGAGATCCGGTATGCAAGCTTTAGTGAGGGGTTGTATTTTCCTTTTTCAAGAAAAACAATGGTTTCTCTCCGGACGCCTACCATTTTTGCAAGGTCTTCCTGAGTAAGGTCATGCCTGGCCCGAAATTCCTTGATCCTTGTTTTCACGGTTTTCCCTCCTAAGTCCTTACTCAACGTCACCTTTTCGTGTAAAATACCACCTGAAGATATTTGCTGAAATAGTCATAAAGAAAAGAAGTATACCAAGCACACTTTCAGCAGTAAAATCAACCATTTTGAAGAAGTTCGCCAAGTAGAGTACTGAAATGAGTATCAGTGTCAGAAGCCAGGAATAAGTTATCCCGTAAGCTGCAAGTTTTTTTGTCCTTTCATCCCTGTCCGGAAGGTCACCCTGCCTGAAGAACCTGAAGGCCGTCACAATAAAGAGGACTAGCCCCATGCTGATTAGAAAACTTGAAAACGAGGCGTCATGTTCATAAAAAGTTGCTGATACTATTCCGGCAAGTAGAACAATAACTCCTAAAGCGAGCTTGTAAACATACATCTTTTCCATATTTTTCATAATTATCCCTTTGTTTAATCTTAGTTTTAGTGGAGAGTAGTCTAGTGAAATCGGCTTTATTTGACAATACCAAGGTATTGTTCCTTATTTACAACATAATATTAGATATTAATAACATTTAATTGTATTTATCTAACATTTAGTTAGATTTAATTAACATATGTTAGATCCATATAACATATACTAATATTTAAACTTTATCAAAAAGAGATCTCAGCCCTGGATCAAAATCAAACTTCTTATCTACTATTTTTTCTGAAGATATTCCGGAATATGTAGACAATAAAAAGCTGAAGATATTTCGGAATATGTAAACAAGAAACAGTTGAAATGAATCAAAAACACAAACGTCTTATAAAGCAGAATATCCCTTAAAAGACATAAGATTTTTCATTATAGGTTCTGGAGCAGATTAAAATGACCCTTGTTATAGCTTTTATAGGAAAAAACGGTGCAGTAATGACAGGAGACCTGCGGGAAATAACATTCGAAGGAGAGAAACCTAATAGAGAGAAGCTTGAAAAAGAGCTTTACAACGGGGCAATAGTTACGGATGATGAGCTCGCAAATAAAGCACGTGAATTCGGGGTTGGCATAACTGTTACGGACTGCAAAAGCAAGATTTCGGAAAGAGACGGCATTTTAATAGGAGAAGTCTCTTCAATTGAAGGCGGGGTCACCAAAAAAAGAAGACTCTATGCATCAGCCGGAAATTACGCAATCGCCGAACTTATGGATTCCGAGATAACCTTAACCTCACACGCAAAGGGAAGCAACCTGATTGTTCTCGGAAACGATTTCACAAAGCAGGTAGCCAATAAATGCTTCAAAGACAACTGGACAAAGAAGAGCACTTTTCAGGAGGCCGTAAAAATTCTTATACTCTGTATGGAAACCGCAGCCAGGAAAACTGCTTCTGTGAGCAAGCAATTTTATCTGATTCAGACTGCTTCGAACGCTGATGTTTTAAAAATTGTAGAAAAGGATCGAAACAACTGAGAAAGCAGAAGAAATTAAATGAAAAAAACAAAAATCCATAATAGATTGATGAAAAAGTAGAATGAATTAATGAAAAAGTAAAATAAATTAATGAAAAATATAATAAATTATGGAGAAAGTATGATAAATTAATGAAAAATTAGAATAAATGGCCAAAATTTCGTATAAAAAGCTAAATGACTAAAAATAAATTAAATGACTGAAAAAAATAGAAAAGTTCTCTACCAGGACTTTTTGTCTGCATCTTTCCTTATTCACTCACAAAAAGCTCGACAAATTCGAATTTTGTCACATCGAACAGGCCTTTATCTCCCAATTTAAGTTCAGGAATTACTAGAAGCGACATAAATGAAAGTGTCATAAAAGGCGACATAAGTGAAGTTCCCAGTTTCCTGGCTTCTTCATTTAACTGCTCGTACCTTGCAGCTACTTCTTTTCCGTCCAGAGTACTCATGAGGCCTGAAACCTCCAGTGGGAGATCAAGAAGATTTTCTGCGGTTCCAACAACGATTCCTCCCCGATTTTCGACCAATCGGTTGACGGCTCTGACAATGTCTTCGTCCCTTGCTCCGACTGCAATTATATTATGACTGTCATGGGCAATGCTGCTCGCAATAGCCCCTTTTTTCAGGCCCATATTCTTTATGAAACCAATCTGGGCAGGGTCATTGGCATATCTGCTCAGGACAACCATTTTCAAAATATCCCGTCCTGGGTCCGAAACCAGGTTTCCGTTTTCTACTTTTGGAAGCACTGTTTCCTGGCCTGTGACAAGTTCTCCGTCCTGGGCAACTATTACTCGGATTTTTTTAATCTGTTTTTCCATCTGTTCCCCTTTAATCTCCGAATCAGGCAGAGTCAACTTTATATCATCAATAGAAATCTTGCCTCTATTGAATACATTTTTTACAGGAGCTTTTTCAACTGAAAAAAGTACCTTTCCGTTATCATAAACACAATTTCCGTCAATAAAGGTCTTCATCACATTGAATGACTTGAGGTCGTCTATGATAATGAAATCGGCAGTATCTCCCTCACGCAGCATCCCGACATCAAGCCCGTAGTGTTCAACAGGATTGATAACTGCTGCCCTTATGAGGTTATAAATGTCAAGTCCTTCTTCTTGTCCGCGCCTGAGAAGATTATCGATATGCCCTTCATATATCAGAGTATCAGGATGGGAATCATCGGTGCAGAGCATGACCGATTCTGGATATACATCGATTAACTTGTGTAACGTCTCGAAATTCCGGGCTGAACTACCCTCCCGGATCAGTATTTTCATCCCAAGCTTTATTTTCTCAACCGCTTCTTCGTAAGTAAAAGATTCGTGGTCTGTGGAAATTCCTGCGCTCACGTACTTCTGGAGATCGGCTCCTCTCAAACCTGGCGCATGTCCGTCTATATTTTTTCCATACTTTTTAGCGGATTCCAATTTAGCCATTACCTCAGGGAATCCCATAACAACGCCAGGAAAATTCATCATCTCCGAAAGGTAGTGCAGTTCGTCTCTTGCCAGCAATCGGTCAACAGCTTCGGCATCCAGTACTGCTCCCGAAGATTCAAAAGGCGTAGCCGGCACACAGGACGGCACTCCGAAATAGATCTTCAGAGGCACTTTTCCGGCATCCTCAAGCATGTAATCAATGCCTTCTTCTCCCATGACGTTTGCAATCTCATGAGGATCGCTAACAACTGCAACCGTACCTCTTTCAACGACCATCCGGGCAAAAACCGAAGGCACGGTCATCGAACTTTCTATATGCACGTGAGCGTCTACAAGCCCTGGAAGGATATACTGTTCATTCTCGTGCTCCTTCTCTTTAATACTGATAATCTTCCCGTTTTCAACGGCAATTTCACCTTTGAACTTCCGCCTGGAAATGGCATCGACAATAATTCCCTGGTACGTTTGCATAGTGATTCATTGCAACCGTAAATTTATAAATTTTTTCAAATAAGCTGATGTTGAGCAGGTGCAGATCTCTGAAAAGTTGTGGAAGAATATCAGAGAAAGTAATAGTGAGAAATTCGAAGGTAAGATGTGTAATTACTTGAAAATTACAATATAAATCTAAATATAAAGTACTAAATGTGAATGAAATATAAATACGATACAAAAGTACAATAATATATGGAAAAAAGTCATACAGAGATAAAAGGGCTGAAAATCCGGAAAATGAGACGTGATGAAGCCGAATTTGTGATCCAAATGGAAGCCGGCGAAGGATGGATCCCTGGCATCCATGATGGAGAAATTTTTTATGAAACTGATCCAGATGGTTTTTTTATTGCAGAAGTTGAAGGAGAACCAATAGGCTGTGTCTCTGCTGTTGCATATGACGATTCCTATGGTTTTCTTGGCCTCTATGTGGTTAAACCCGAATTCAGGAATAAAAGCGTAGGTTTTAAATTAACCGAAAAATGTCTGGAACGAATGGGAAACAGGAACATCGGGCTTGATGCGGTAGTGGAAAACGAAAAGAAGTACCAGGATTTTATGAATTTCAAGTCCTTCTATAGAAACCTGCGCTTTGAAGGAAGAGGTGGAGGAGAAGTTCCGGATGGGCTTATAAAAATCTCAGACGTCCCATTTGAAAGCCTGCTGGAATACGACAGGGAAATGTTTCCGGCTCCAAGACCTGTTTTTCTGGAAAAATGGATTAAACAACCTGATTCTTATGCCTTTGCAGCCGTTGAAGCCGGAAAGCTGAAAGGATACGGCGTTATAAGGAAATGCCTGATCGGATACAAAATAGGTCCTCTTTTTGCCGATGACCCAATAACGGCAGAAAAAATCTTTCAGGCTCTCAAGGCCTCTATTCCAGATGAAGCTGTATTTGTTATAGATGTTCCGGAACCAAATAAAGAAGCACTGGAAATTACCAGAAAATATGGAATGGATGTAGTATTCACAACTATCCGGATGTACAGCCGGGAAGAACCTGACATAAATCTTGGAAAGGTCTACGGCAGCACGACTCTGGAACTCGGATGAAGGTTTCTAATATCGATCTATAAAAACGGAGTTAAAATCATTTTCCAAGAAATAAGTCTGGAACCGTAGGCATTGCAAGCCATTGGGCAAATTTGTTATAGGTTCTGCCAAGCTTTTGTGCGTATTCTATGCCTTTTTCGGTTCCTTTTATTACCTTATTATAGTTAGAGTCAGGATCACTCAATTTCATGAGAAATCGATTCAATTTATTAAGAGATTCAATTAACTTTTCTTGGTCAGAATTAGAGCTTAATTCATCTAGACTATCCTGAATTTTGTCCAAATCGTTATCGATTTTTGGATCTAAGTTTTCAAGTTCATCCTTTAAATTGCCAAACTCAGTCCGAATCTGTGGTAAATCTATTTTCAAATCTATATTGATGTTTACACTAACATTTGTGTTTTGTTCTACTTTTGTTATTGAGTTAGATTCTGAATAGGCTTGAGGTTGATTTACTATTTTTATGAATGTTTTGCTTGTAGATTCACTATTTTCTCTAAACTTTTTTTCTTTCCTATAGCCATCTAATAATGATGAGATCTGCACATTTTTGTAACTTTCGTGACATTGAATATTTTCTACATTTTCTTTTTCAGCTTCTAACAAACTTTCATAAAAGTATCTTTGAGGACAATTATCAGAACAATTGCAGGGAATTTTTTTACTGAACTTTATCTTTTTCATAGAAGAGTTAATTTGATCAAGATGGTAACAGATTACTTCAAGAGCCCCTCTTTTATTATCACCTTTTATTCTGATTTCAATTTGTTTTTCATCAGGCTTCATCTCTACAAGAGCCATCGAATTTCGGAGTTTTAATACTACTCCTTCTCTCCAGCATAGAGGCAAACCATTTTCTTTTTTTTCAATATCCTGATGCATACGCACAATTAAACGAGTAATTATTCCTGAAGGCAAGAAGTAATCATAACAATAGTAGAAGTAAAGATCGCTCTTTTTACTCCACTCAAAGTCATAGGGTGCATTTTTTGGTAATAATTCTGGAACAAGATAACTTTTCTTATCTGGAAGTTCATTTTACATACTTAACTTATTTTGGGAAAGTTTTCGATTTCTTCTATTTTTTTCATAGAGCTGATCCCAAAACTCAAAACTACTTCTCTGAATCCCGGATTCCAAATTATCAATCGATTTCTTGATCATGAAAATAGTTTTGAGATTTTACTAATTTGAAGGTACAATTGATCTCGGAATAAGCTCTCGTCCATATTGTCGAAGATCAGGAATTTCCATAACTTTTCCATATTATAAAGCCCGATGCTATTATATTTATTTCCGATAAATAATATAATTGGGTTTTCATGGCAACTATTAATTTTAAGAAAATAATGATTGCAACCGACGGCTCAGATTGCTCCAGGCTAGCTGCCAATAAAGGAATAGAACTTGCCAGGCTGAGTGGAGGGACGGTTTATGCAGTCTGTGTGGTGTCAACTACTTCCTTGTCTATGTATATGGATTATCTTTCTTCTACAGGTATGAATCCTTATTGGGAGTTAATATATGAGGGATTGAAAAAACAGGCTCAACAGGCTGTGGATTATATAAAAGGTTTAGGAGAGAAAAAAGGAATCGATGTGGAGTCCATCGTGCTTGAAGGAGATCCTGCAGATGAACTTATCCGTTATGCTGAGGAAAACGGAATGGATATCATTGTTATGGGTACTCTTGGCAGAACAGGAATTGAACGGCTGCTTTTAGGCAGCGTTGCTGGAAATGTGGTCCGGTACTCAAAAGTTCCTGTTATGGTTGTAAGGGAAAAACATAAAGCATGAGGCTGAACTCAAGTAAACTATAATTTTTAACCTTTAAGTTTTGCTTTTTTCAGGCTTCTTTTTTATTATTCATCCTCTCCGTTTCAATTCAAAAATTTTCTTTCCAAATTCATACCCTACATCATATATGAATTCTAGTATAAAATCTTCCTGTTTTAAGTATTTAAATGTCGATAAGACTAAACAATATCTGTGGGAAATATCTATCGAAAGTTTGTAATATGTGCACAACACATTTACTCAACATGGAAATTGGGGATGATGACCATGGGAAAATCAAAAAAGATTATAAAATATTTAATTTTAGGAACTTTCATTGGAATTTTGTTGATTTATCTTAAGTTTAAAAAAGTAAAAATTGATGAGTAAGCCTCAAGACACTTTACCTATACTTTTTTAATACTAAAAATCTGCTATCTTGAAAAGCTTTTAACTCAAGGATCCCAAATCAACTTTTAACTCGAGGATCTAAAATTAGCTTTTAAATCTTTAATCCCACATTCCGCAGTATTT
>DAQQ01000192.1:0-134 GCA_002508465.1 Methanosarcina sp. UBA7
ACCAGGGAAACCCTGATGATTGCAGGCTGGGCATGTGCAACAATTTCAGAATTTACAGATATACTGTCAGGCAACCAGTACTACCCATGTGCAGGCCCATGCACTGAGATGTGTCTCCTTGAAGCCTCAGCCCA
>DAQQ01000192.1:157-8699 GCA_002508465.1 Methanosarcina sp. UBA7
GGTATGGAAGCCAGGATGATGGGAGAAGTGGCAAGGGCAACAGCAGGAGTAGAAATTTCTGAAGTAAATGTGATCCTTGACAAGCTTGTAGCACTTTACGAGAAGAATTATGCAAGCGCTCCGGCAGGAAAGACATTCCAGGAATGCTACGACGTAAAGACAGTAACACCAACTGATGAATACATGCAGGTATACGACGGAGCAAGAAAGAAGCTCGAAGAACTGGGGCTTGTATTCTAATCCGAAAGTCCAGAGCCTGAAGTTTACACTGAAGGAACCGGAAAGCCAGTGAGTTATCTCGCTGGCGAATTTTTTTTAATAAAACTCAGGCAAGACAATTATAAAGATATATTACAAATGGTACGGATTTTTAAATGTAACTGAAAAAATATAATAATTTAGTGTTAAAAGGGGATATTAGAATGGATATCTGGACTTTAATAAACGGACTTGTATATCTCCTGGCTTTCGGATTGATGGGCTGGGTCTTGCTGGACGCCAGTAAGGTTTCAAAAAGAAGGGGCTGATAAGCATGTCTGAATGTGAGTCTGCCAGCCTGGTCAAAACTCTGCGACCTTTCCATGTATGGGCCCTAGGAGTTGGTATCGTGCTGGTCGGAGAGTATATGGGCTGGAACTTTACCATTGCAAAAGGAGGAGTTCTCGGGTCTTTGCTTGCCATGCTGGTTGCAGGAACAATGTATGTTATAATCTCTCTCTGTGCCAGCGAACTCGGATCGGCAACCAAACTTGCAGGAGGACCCTATGACTGGGCAAGGTTATTTATCGGGCCCGGAGCGGCTGCCAGCGTAGGACTTGCAGTTTATATGGAATACATAGCCCTTGAAGCGGCAGATGCTATTGTTGTCGCTTGCATCGCACAGAGCATCTTTCCAGGACTGCAGGTTTTTCCTGTGACTTTGCTTGTTATTGCTCTTCTGACCTTTATAAACTACCGTGGTGTTGTTGCGGCTTTAACTCTGAACTTTGTCCTTACCATGATAGCTTTTATTGCAATATTGGTCTTCTTCTTCTCAACTGCCTTCGGATTAGTAGATATTCACCCTGAGTACCTTTTTCAGGGCGCCCTACCAAACGGCATGATAGGCCTCTTTGCAGCCTTACAGTTTGGGCCATGGTTCTATTTAGGAATAGAAGGAGCTGCAATGTGCGCAGAAGAGTGCAAACATCCGTCAAGAGCCGTGCCTCTTGGACAACAAGCCGGGATGATTACTCTACTTATAGGAGCAGCAATGACCCTCTATCTATGTACGGTTCTAATTCCTACAGACCTTCTCGGAGTTTCCGTGTATCCGCTTTTTGAGGCAGCAAAAAACAGTGGAGTTTTTATCTTTGTTGCTCTGTTAGGACTCGGGACATTTCTAACCTGCGTTGCCAGTGCAAACGGCTGCGTCTGTGACTCCTCACGTTCCTGGTTTGCACTCTCAAGAGACAATTACGTTTCTTCCTGGTTCTCAACAGTACACCCGAAGTATAATACCCCATACAGAGCAGTAATCTTCACAATGCCTGTAGCAATTGGTTTCGCTTTCAGCGGCTTCCTTGACCAGGTAATTACTTTCTCAATTATTTCAGGATTGCTCTGCTACGTGCTGATTCCTTTCTCCCTGATCCGCTTCAGGAAACTCTTCCCGCAGACCACAAGTAAAGTCAGGCCTTTTGTAGGTCCTCTTCAGCCATATATTTCTTACTTTGCAATTGCAATCGCAATTACTATTCTTTCAACGCTGTTCTGGGGCTATAAATATAACCTGATCTTCGCTTTTGTGTTCTACGGAATTGCGTACTTCTATTTCAGCCACAGGCACAAGAACTCAAACATTGAAAATAACTGGGCTGAAATGGGCTGGCCTTTACCAAAAAGCCTGGATAACGGAAGAATCAAAAAGGAGGCGAAGAGCATTGGAGACGAATAACCAGGCACTGGAAAGCAAATATCACAGCAAACTTACCGGAGATACGGCTCTTGTTGTAGGCATGCTTACTTTGCTTATATGTGCAGAAGGATTTATAATATACAGAATTCTCTCAGAGACATGGGAGATTGCTTCCAGTTTCTTCTACCTCTATGTAATCTTCATAGGACTGATAATTTTAATAGAGACTATAGGATGCCTGAAGGTAAGAGAATCAATCAAAACCCATATGTTCGAGTTCAAATATTATGATTGAGGAGACAGGAGTAATGGCAGAAAAGAACATTATTTCAGAAGTCTTTGACATCTTGTTTATCTTCGTGCTTGCCTTTGCCTGTGTGGTAATTCCTACAGAGCTCCAGGGAGCAGTACTCGTTTCCTGGGAAGAAGGAGGAGCAGGAATAGGCTTTGTTTGGGACCCTGTTGGTTTCTTCAGCTTCTTGCTGGTGATAGTTGCTTTCTTTGTTGTGATTCTATATCACTCGGTAAAGAACTATAAATATTAAAAAAGAAAGAATACTGAAAAAGAAAGAACACTTAATAAAATGCCTGTCTGAAGGAAAAGTTCAGGCAGACATTTTTTTAAAATTCAGGCAAAATAGTATCTTTTTCAAGCGCATATCAGGATTCTACTCTGCCGTATGAGCATGGTCTCCCTGAAAAGAGGGAGTTCTTCAGGGAGTAATGGAGGGATTTATTTGTGGATTTGTCGAACAGGCCTGATCTGACCTTACTCAAGGAAGTCAAGGCTCTGAACCAGCCGGAAGTACAGTACACCGCTAAAGGTGTCCTGAACCCCAGATTCGTACCTTTTGTTTAAAAGTGTAATGGAGCCCCTTAACTCCTTAGAAGCCTGAGATTCTGGCCTATCTACAATAAAAAATAAAAGCTAATTGTATATATAGTTTACTATGTTAATTTCAATAAAATAGTTAAAATATAAGTAGTTTTTTATTTATCAATAGCTCCAACGGGAAGCATATATATAGTAGAACAAAAAGGGACGAGAAGTGAAGAGGGGGAATTCTATTCAACGTCCAAAAATTTAATAGAGAATCGAGCTCCCACGGATATATAAGAAATAAAAAGGCAGTAAAAGAAGACAGAAGGAAAATGACGCTAAAAATTAGGAAAGAGAAGAGATCAATTTCTCAAGTTGAATTCTCTCATTGGCAGCATCCTTAAGACGAGCATCGGCTTCGGAAATTTTTACAATAATCCGAGCAATGTCTGTGTCCGTTTCTCCTGACTCTGCAAGAGCTTCGGAAAGCCCTTCAAGAATCTCAACACCTAAAAGCCCTTTCTCAACTATCATCTCATCTAGAAGCTGCCTTCCTCTCGAAAAATCTCCGGCAAGAGCCACAGAAAGCAAATTGTCAATACTTTGATCCCTGCCCAGAGTAGCCTCATACACCATCTCTTCAGTAATGACCGAACCGTGTGCAATCAAGGAAACAAGCTGTAGAGTTTGCACCGCTTTTGCAACATTTCCCTTCGCAGAATAAAGGATTGCATCAAATGCGCCTTCCGAAAGCTGTAAATTCTCATCACGGCCAATTTTCTCAAGATAAGTTCTCAGAACCGCGTTCGGAACATATGTGAAAAAAATTTGAAGGCCTCTTGAGCGAAGCGGAGCAATAAGTTTGGAAGGTTTGGTAGTGGAAAGAATAAACCTGCATGTTGCACTGTACTTTTCCATAATTCGCCTTAGAGCATGCTGTGCGTCAGAATTCAGGGACTCGGCATTGTCAATGTAGATTAACTTATAATCAGCATCAAGTGAAGCCATTCCAGCATACTCATTGATAATTTCCTTGAAAATATCGATTACACTTTTATAGATTTTCTTTGGGTCATCGGTGCCCAGAAAACGCACGAAACGCTTGTCTCGGACAAGATAGCGTTTTCCCTGGTCAAAAAAATCCGAAGCATTGAAGTATGTAAAATTGTTTTCCCAGGTACGCCCATAGAGCTGCCTAGCAAGAGCAAGAGCTGCTGTCGTTTTTCCGGAATTTTCAGGCCCGTAAAAAATAAGGTGAGGAAGAGTCCCGGACTGGGTAAGTTCAGAAAGCGTGGCTACAGCATGCTCATTTCCAAGCATTTCTTTCAGGGTACCTGCCCTGTATTTCAAAGTCCAGAGATCTTGCATACATTCCACCTTAATTTTTGATTCCCGGGTACCAACCAACCTCAAAGAACATTTTATTTTCGCTTAATGTTTACTCAGTTACACTTGCGGTTCCATTTTCATCTACATGCAGAAGTTCTTTAATTACTACACCATAAACTGGTCTTGCAAAAATCACACCTATAAAGACACCAATGATAGTAGTAATTGCAAAGCCTTTCAAAGTACCGAAGCCCATTACAACCAGAGGGGACAGGGCAATTATATTTGTGGAGGCTGCCCCTAAAATAATTGTAAAAGCCTTTGATATTCTGGACTTGAAGACCCTTGTTGGCGGGAGTTTACCTTCGGCAAGCACCTCATCTGTAATGATTACAAGGTGATCAATTCCAGTACCTATGGAGGCGATAACACCTGCAATTGACGCCAGGTCAAGCTGCCATCCAATAAGTGCTGCAACTCCGAGGATCATGATAACTTCACTGGTAGAAGTTCCGACCATGGGTATCAGGATTTCAGGCCTCCTGTACTTGAAGTAAACCACGGCTGCCACCCCAATCAAGGAAATCAAACCTGTAACCAGGGCTGCAGTTTTGAATTGCGATCCGAGACCTGGATCCACATGTCCTGAGCCTACAAGCTTTACATTGACAGGAAGAGCCCCTGCTCGAAGGTGAACCTGAAGTGCTGTAGCTTCGCTTTTGGCAGCCTCATCCGTACCCGTAGAAGCTTCCCAGGAATATATAGGACCTTCTCGTAGTTTTTCAGCTGCAGACGAGCTCAAAGGAGCGCCATAGATTTCAACTCCGTCAAGGTACATCTTCAAATAATGGGAGTCCGGATTGTCAATTGCTCCGGTGTCGAGTGCAATTTTCTGGAGTGTCCGAGCTCCGTCATCATCCAGGGTAAAAGGAGTATGCCACTGTTCATCATGGAAACTTGGAACTCCTACACTTACAATTGAATCGCCGTAAAGGACATGTTCGGTTTCGTTTCCAGTTGTCTGAATCCTGATCTCAAACTTTCCAGGTTTTTCAGCTATTTCCTTTGCAGTTGTCAGATCAATACCTGCAAAATCAATAAGGATATATTCGTCCCCTACGGTTCTTACAGGAATATCCTTGATACCCAGAGAGTTCAACTTATCACTGAGAATTTCCTTTGTCAGGTCTCTGGTATCGGTGCTTACTCCTTCTTTGTAAGTTGAAGTCCCATCTTCGTTCTTGTGGATAGAACCTCCGACCTTTTCCAGTAGAGACTCGAGCTGTTGTTCAGTGACCGCAGTCCTGATTTCGTAGACTGTGCCGTCCTCAGTACTCATGGGAACTACTTCTGCATCAAGGGCTTTTGAAAGGTAAGCCTGGACGAGGCTCTCCTTACTGGTATCAGAAATAGTTACTTGAGTTGTACTCCCACTCAGTTTGTCTACACTTACTGTGCCCAGATACTCAAGCTGGGATGCGCTAACAGTCGCAGATGTGGTAAAGGTGACAGATTTCTCGGTAGAGCCTCCAACGTCAAGGTTATTTTTCGTGATCTCAATAGGAGCTCCAATTATAGGTTCTACAATTCCGCTAACTAATTTTCCGGAATCCACATCTACCTGGGCAAGTGCTCCTTCCAATTTAATCTGGAGCCAGGATCCACCTTCCAGGTCAAGTCCAAAATTCAGATGAGAAGTTGTCCCGTTTCCAGGAGTATAACCTGGGTGAATAGCCACTATAGAGCCAAGAAGTATTACAATGAAAATAATAACTCTTGGATTTTTAAGAAGGCTTTTTTTGTCGCTCATCTGTTATACCTCCCTCTGAATTCGGGTTTCATCGCGTACCACCGTAAAATTCCCGTATTCAGGAGCCAGGTGTTCATCATATCTGCAAAAAGTCCCGCAATCAACACGATTGATATCTGAGAAAGCAGAGTAATCTGCGTGAATGAAGGAATGACCAGATAAGAGAAAGTTGAGACTATATACATAGATGCGAGCGCGGCAAGAGTTGTAGTGGTCATGGTTATACCTGTATGCATAGCCTTGGAGACTTTCTCGTCTACCGTGCCCCGGCGTTTAATTACTCTATTTGTAAGCAGGATATCACTGTCTACAGAATAACCGATGAGCATAAGCAAAGCCGCAAGTGTTCCCAGGGAAAGTTCGATCCCTACAACCCTCATGAAAGCAGCTGCAATAACAATATCTGAAAATGCAGAAAGTATCACTGCAAAAGAAGGAATAAAGGTCCTGAAGAGCAGAAATACTACAATTGCCATCCCTATAAAGGAAATACAAAGGGCCTGGAGAGCCTGTACCTGCAAAGTCTTGCCGTAAATAGGCCCAACCTGCTGAATTTGTACATTGGAATAGTTGTGGCTCGTAACATCCTTTTCAAGCTGACGCTGCTGCGCATCATCCATGACCCCAAACTGCATGATAACCCTGCTTCCGGTCTGCCGGACATCGGTGATGGGGTAAGAAGAGTAAGTTTTCTCAAGTACAGCAGGAGAATCAGTTGTTTCTAACGAAATCTGAGTACCGCCCTGAAAATCCATTCCCAGTTTTACCGGCGACCCGCTATTCATAAAGGAAACCAGCAGTATTACTAAAGAAACTGCGAGTATCGCGAGGGGGAGAGCCAGCAACTGGCGGTCACTGTGACTTTTCACGAAATTATCTAAAATTTCGGTCAAACCTGTTGCCATAATTTAATACTCCGGATGCGTGTATCTATATTGTTTTATTGAACCTATCCGAACAGCTCATTACATCCAGATATATAATCCTGATGTATAATTCAGAACACGAGTTTATAATCAGATTTATTAAAAATCTTAAATTTACTCTAATACTCGGGTTCAGGTAACGGGGGATAACGTTCTGGAGGTTCTAATATTATAAATAAGTATATATTATAAACAAGTACGTTGGAAATAAACTAGTGTTATAAATAAGTTAATTTGTTTTAACTCTGTATTCTCACAGATTATATTAATTCTTCCTCTAGCAACTCTTCTCTATACACCGTTAATTCATTCCACTTAAAATTAACTCTTAAAAACGGTAGAATCTTAATGTCACAACTCTAATATACCACTTACTGTTCATTAGAAATAATGACCCAAAGACCTTCACTTGATGAATACTTTCTTGAAATCGCCTTTGTAGTAGGCAAGCGCGCTACCTGCCTCCGAAAGAACGTGGGGGCTGTCATCGTCCGTGATAAACGCATCCTTGCAACCGGATATAACGGGGCACCCAGCGGCATGAACCACTGTCTTGAAATCGGGTGTATAAGGGATCTGGAAAAGATTCCTTCAGGTACAAGACAGGAAAAGTGCAGAGCAGTACATGCTGAGCAGAATGCGATTATCCAGGCTGCAATCCATGGGGTAAGCATAGCAGGAGCAACCATCTACTGTACACACCAGCCCTGTATTCTTTGTGCGAAAATGATTATCAACTCGAACATCAAAAGAGTAGTATACGCAAATCTCTATCCAGACACCGATTCACTTGAGTTTTTCAGGGATGCGGATGTGAAAGTTGAGTATATACCTTTTAAGCTAAAAAGCGAGACTTTACCTCTTGAACTAAAAAGCGAGACTTCAAGTGGGAACTAAATATACATAATTTAAAAATTTCCTGCACTTACTCTTGTTAGGAGAGTATTTATAAAGATAATTGTATGCAGATAATTGTATGCAGATAATTGTATACAGATAATTGAAAATAAGTCAATTGTTCATGGTTTACTTATTTAAGGTTCCGATACAAAAGAATGTAAAAGTATGTCCTGAGGGAAAACATGTTCTGAAGGAAAACATGTTCTGAAGGAAAACATGTTCTAAGGGAAAACATGTTCTAAGGACATTTTATATAGAAATCGGAAAAGGTCGAAAATCTGGCATGACTGGATTTATCCGCTCAAAGACTTGTCATATGGCTGATAGATTGTATGGACTTATGGAAAAGATTAAGAGGTGGAACAATGTCTGAAGAATTAAAAGCCAGAGTATTAAGGATAGAAACTTTGATTGAGTACCAGGAAGGAGCTGTTGTAAGCAGAGAAATTATCCGCAAGGATACCGGAACCGTAACTATATTTGCCTTCGATAAAGATGAAGGCCTGAGCGTGCATACCGCTCCTTTCGATGCCATGGTCCAGGTAATGGATGGAAAGGCAGAAATCACAATTTCCGGAAATAAAAATATTCTGGAGAAAGGGGATATGATAATAATGCCTGCAAATGAACCCCATTCACTCCATGCTCTGGAAAAGTTCAAAATGGTTTTAACTATGATACGTTCTTAATACTATTGACTTCTATTTCACATTGTAGCGAGTTGTTTTTCAGCCAGGTAAGTCGAGAAATGGAGTCAAAACCCAAGACTCTCACATTCTATAAAATCAAAGTTCTGACAATTTCTCAAATCAAAATCTAAGCTTTAAAGTTACTTTTTTCAACTCTGTTTTATTCAACTC
>DAQQ01000216.1:0-17328 GCA_002508465.1 Methanosarcina sp. UBA7
CTAGCTTTATCCTCTTTCATCCAGTCATCTTCCTTTTTACTGTAGTTCTTAGGGCTCGAAATCTGATATTTTAAGAAAAATTTTATTGATTTTTAAACACTCAAGGTTAAAGGTAAAGATGTTAAGCTCTAACTAGCTTTTTAGCTTTATTTTTAGTTTTTTAGCTTTATTTTTAGCTTTTTAACTTTATTTTTAGCTTTTTAACTTTATTTTTAATTATATTTAACTATCATTTTAGTGCTATTTAATCATAACTTAGTTCTCTTCACTTTCACCATTAATAGTGGCCATAATCTCCTTAAAACTTGCTAACGAAGCCTCCATATTCTCGATTATCTCGTTTGCAAGAATCTCCGGGTCAGGAAGGTTGTCCAGATCTGCCAGGCTCTTGTCTTTGAGCCAGAAGATATCCAGATTGGTCTTGTCTCTTGCTATTATTTCATCATGGCTGAATTTCCTGAACCTTCCTTCGGGAGATCCTTCACTCCAGGTCTCTTTACGGCTGTAGCGATTTTCAGGGTTGTAGCATTTGATGAAGTCTTCCAGATCCGAATATTTCATCGGGTTTTTCTTCAATGTGTGGTGCACATTTGTGCGGTAATCATAGATCCAGACTTCTTTTGTCCAGGGCTCTTTTGATGCGGGTTTTGCTTCAAAGAAGAGCACATTTGCCTTTACACCGTTTGCATAGAAAATCCCGGTCGGCAGGCGTAGAATTGTGTGCAGGTCTGTGGTTTCGAGAAGCTTTTTGCGAATAATCTCGCCTGCTCCGCCTTCAAACAGGACGTTGTCCGGCAGTACTACTGCTGCCTGCCCACCGGTTTTGAGGATTGTATGGATATGCTGTAAAAAGTTTAGCTGCTTGTTGCTTGTGGTCGTCCAGAAGTCCTGACGGTTGTAAGTGAGATCTTCTTTTTCCTGCTCGCCTTCTTCGTTCGTGAAGGTCATGCTGCTCTTTTTTCCAAACGGAGGATTTGTGAGGATGTAATCGTAACGGTAACCAGGATCGGCAATAAGAGCATCGGAATTTGAGATCATGGGTTCCCCGTCGATTTCCCCTATGTTGTGCAGAAACATGTTCATCAGGGCAAGCCGCCTGGTCCCTGCGACGATTTCGTTCCCGCCAAAGGTTTTGTTTTTCAGGAAGCGGCTCTGCTCCCTATCCAGACTGTAATGCGAGGTAAGAAAGTCATAAGCTGCCAAAAAGAACCCGCCTGTGCCACAGCAGGGATCTCCGATTGTTTTCAGGGGCTCTGGCCTGAGACACTGGACCATGACCTTAATTAGCGGTCTTGGGGTGAAATATTGGCCTGCTCCGCTTTTCGTATCCTCTGCATTCTTTTGCAGGAGCCCTTCGTAGATTTCTCCTTTTGTATCCACACCCATCATGACCCAGCTTTCTTTGTCGATCATATCAATGATCTTATACAGCATTGCAGGGTCGCTGACCTTGTTCTGGGCTTTGAGAAAAATCTGCCCGAGCATCCCTGGTTTTTGACCAAGTTCTTCCAGAAGTTCCCTGTAGTGAGTATCAAGCTCGGCTCCTCGCTGCTGTTTCAGTTTGTCCCAGGTATATTCCTCAGGGATGCCGATATTTCTGTTGTACGGCGGCTTACTGAATTCTTCAGCCATTTTCAGAAATATGAGATAAGTCAACTGTTCCAGATAATCGCCATAGCTCACTCCTCCGTCCCTCAGGACGTTGCAGAAGCTCCAGACTTTGGAAACGATGGATGAGGTGTTTTCAGACATGGTTTGGATCCTTTAGATGAGAGTAATATTTTTGGTTAGGGCTTGTTGGTTTTTCAGGGATTGTGAGTAAGAGTTTTCCTTCCCGAATGAGCGGGTTCAGAATCTCCAGCCTGAAGTATTCTCTGTCCTTCAACCCCATAAACTCTTGAATTTCAACTCTACTTCTTGGTTCAATGCAATATTCCAGTAATGCAGTGATTTTATTTGTCACATTTTTTTGAGTAGCTTGCGGGGTACCTTGCGGGGTAGCTTGAGGGGTCAACCCTTAACAATTAAGATAATCTACTTAGTTGCTCAGATTTCATGCATTCAAATTCATTTTTTCTTTCAGCTCTTGGGTCAGGAAATATCCCCCTGTTCTTGGTGCACCTTGAAATTTGACCAATTTATTTAATTTTTGAATATCTCTTTTAATGGTAATTTTAGATACCCCTAATTTATTTGCCAATTCGTGTGAATTCAAACCCGGGTTTTTGTAGAGCAACAAAATGAGTTTTGCCATTCTCTGTTTTACAGTATCATTTACAGTATCATTTACGGTATCATTTACAGTATCATTTAACCGGTTAGTGATATCCCTTGCTCCCTCAATTTTCTCTCTCGCGACAGGAATGATCATCTTGAAAACATTTCCTTCTATAAACTGAGGGCTGCCACCGTCAGCATATTCTTTGATAAATCGATTTACATTTAAAATCCCTGACCCCAGTTCGTCTACTCTTCCAAGTTGCATGAAGAATTTAATAATAGTGGGATTTTTTGGGAATGGAGCAAAATGAGCTGGATCGAGAGGTCCTTCTCCATGTGGATTATTGGCATTTTCAGTTTCAACTCTATCGGAGCAAATTATGAATGTGCAGGGGTAAGCATTCATATACTCTCTATGGACTATCAGATTTGCAACTACTTCTCTGAATATTATGTTCCGAAGGCTTACTCTCTGATCCCCTTCCATGTAAAATTTATCGGGCAAGTGTTTGCCAACGAAGGCCATTAATTGTTCATAGGCTTCTATCAGGTTGGTCTGGATGTATTCTCTGTCATCGTAACGGTAAATGTCTTCAATACGGACCAGAGCATCAATTTTAAAAAAAGGAAGTAACTGCTGGATAACTTCATCCTTTCCTAGAAGCAAAGCTGCTGCAAGGGTATAACCTTCCTGTGTACTGTTGATATCCCGTTTCCATAGCCCTGCTTTTTCTAACATTTGTTGATCTGTAAGAGCCAACCAGGGATGATTGGGATTGTTACTTCGTATCAGATTTCTGATTTTTGGGAACAGGTCGGCTTTGAAATCTTCAAAGCGTAGTCCGGGATAAATAATACCTTCTGTGTAATGCGTTCTTTTACGGTTATATATTTCTGCTATCTGTTGTGGTTGCGTGACTTTGAAATCTCCGTCATTGCTGCGGTTAAACACTATGCCGGCGGTTTTGTGTACCTGTGAGCTTGAAGGAATCTGAATATGGATAAGCAATTTGCCGTCTATGTCATATGTTTGTGGAAATAGTATGAATGGAGGGTCCAATTTCTGTGGGTTATTTGAAAGGTTGACAAGGTTGCTAACCATAGTTTCCATCTTTGTATGGTCAACTCCAAGTACAGTGCCATTGTCATCAACTCCCAGAATTATGTCTCCTCCATCGCAATTGAGCATGGCACAGATTGTTTCAAATAAATTTCCGGGCAAAGCTAATTGTGCTTTTTTAAATTCAAGACGAATACCTTCTTTCTCTTTAAGCAGTCTTTTCAATCTTTCCAGACTCACGTTTTCTCACTTCTTCCCGTTTTTTGCCTTCTCAGCTTTTATTCTCTCTAACAAAACCTCAGCAGGCTCCCAATCCTCTGCCTCTCGAACCTCTGCCAGTTCTTTTTCATTAAGCAATTTCCCCTCAAACGCTTTTTTCAAAATACTCTGCCGCAGTGCTTCGGATTTTTTCAGATTCGTTTCAATGTCCTGCTCTATCTTATCGCAGACTGAAAGGCGAGTTTCTATTTCCTGAACGATGGCTTGTTGTTCTTCCATAGAAATAAGAGGAAAGGGTATCTCACGACAGGTTGAGACCTTTACATTAAACTGTCCAGCAGTAGCTTTGGATGTGTTTTCTAGCCATTGAATTGTTTTAGGGTTTTGAAGATAATATGAAATGATTTTTGTTGTTACCCAGTCATTGGGTCTAAATAAAACAATAGCTTGGTTAATATTCCATTCAGGAAATTGTCTACTTACAATAGATACTTTCCCCAGAGGAGGTCCTACAATGTTTATGAGAACATCTCCTGGATAGGTAATTGATCTCGCAAGTTCTTTTTGATGAATTATTTTTGGAATAAAAGTCGGATCTTTTTGGAAATTAAGTGATCCATCAAAATTCAAGTTATACACTTTGATAAAAGGAATTTCTCCTAATCCTGATGAAAGAAAATTAGCTTTTGGTGTGTAACCATTATTTATCGGGTCAATAATTTCAGCAGTTTTAACCCATTTCCATCCATCTGGTATTGTTGACAACTCTGTCGATTCGTCTTTAGTGAAAGGCTTAACAGCTTTTTGTTTTTTGCCGATAACCTTTGCAGCTACTTCTCTTTCCTTACTTATTTGCTCCAGCAGATTCTTAGCATCCGGTAAATCTGTCTGCTGCTCCCTCCATTTTTTAGTAAGTTCACCTTCAAATGCTTTCTTTAGCACTGCCTGTCGATAAACTTTGAGTTGTTCCTGTGCCAGTTTGAGGTTTGAAATGCCGTTGTCCAGTTCGCTGAAGAGTTGTTCGATTTTTGAGACTATGGCGCGTTGTTCGGGAAGAGGGAGGAGCGAAAATTCAAATTCTTTAACAATGGTTGTGTTTAGGTTAACTTGAGTAACTCCTTGTTTATGCTTTTGTATAACGTAAGGACGAATATAGTGGAAATAGTGAAAAAGAAAGTTTTGTAATACAAAGTCGGGCATGTTATTAAATGTGACAAAACCATCGTGAATACAAGCATCGACTCCTAGAAATTTGGGTATGCAAACAGTTCCACTATTTGATAAAATTAGAGACCCTTTTTTTAAGAGTCTACTTCTTTTTGCTCCTTCTTCATTGACGTGTACTTCACTATCAAATATTGTTTTTCCACTAATCTTTGTAACATCGCCTATTTTTATGAATGGGATGTCCCCTGTAAAATATCTTGGATCTCCCATTGGTCTTGGTGAAGCGCCTCGGACAACGTCACAAAGTTGTCCTAATTCAATTTTTACCCATCCAACTTTTTCTTCCATTTTTAAGCCGCCAGAGCCTCATATAATTCTGTATCCAAATTCTTCTCCGAACTTTTCTCCCAAATTACTTTCAAGGATTAAGTTCTCTATTTTCCTGATTAACTTCCCAATATCCGCCTTTATCTGGACCAATCCTTTTCAAAATGCCTTTTTCTTTTAGTTTTGTAATATTGTTTTCAATTGCAGTAGTGCTAATTCCAACTATTTGACTTAGCTCTGAAATTGTTATCTTTGGGTCTTTACTTATTTCTTTTGCAATTGCCAATTCATTTTCTCCGAACTTTTCTCCGAACTTTTCTCCCAATTTTTCTTCCAACTTGTCCTCACAGTTTCCGAGTACTTTTCTCCAAACCTTCTCCGAATTCTTCCATTTTTACGCCGCCAGAGCCTCATTTAACTCTTTATTCAAACTTTTCTCCCAACTTACTTTCAAGAATTAATTTATTTGTTTTCCAGATTAATTTCCCAATATCCACCTTTATCTGGACCTATTCTCTTTAAAAGCCCTTTGTCTTTAAGATTTGCTATCTGTTTTTCAACTGCACGTGAACTAATTCCTAAGATCTCAGCTAATTCCTGGGCAGAAATATATTTATTCTCTGATATAAGTCGAAGAATTTTCTCCTAACTTTTCTCCTAACTTTCACCTAACTCAATTTCAGGAATTACTGTTAGTTTTCGGAAAATAACCGAAAAGCCACTATTAAATGAGAATTCCACAGACAAATTTTCATTCTCAGCCACAGATTGGCTATTCTCAAATTCTAAGCAGAGAATAATCGCATTATTAATTATCGTTTCGACAATGTGAATGTATTTAGCTTGTTCAGATCTCCTTCATTTCAGGTGCTTATGTAGTATTCTATTGAAATTCATTCTAAAAATCCTATGTTTGGAAGAAATGCTCCTAATAAGTGACTATAGAAATAGAATGTTAGGTACTCAAATTACGAATAGTTTCATCATGCTTTGATAAGGCTTAATAAGAATGTAAATATAAATTCTTCTGGAGAAAATCGTGATTAGTAAAAGAGTCTCTTGGGGAATTTAAGTGAATACATAGTATATTTTCATAAGTCACTCATGGACCATATGATAATCACTACGAAAACTTAACTGACATGCTAGAAAATAGAAAAGATTTCAGATCTAAAGATTACTCTGTACCAAAGATTACTCTGCACCAAAAGACGATCCAATACACACAAACGGATCTGATCAAGAACTTTACGAAGCTATTTAACGAAAAAATAGTTAAATGGAACTGTGACTCGATTATTGATGCTATTGGAAATCCAAATAAAGGTTCTTAGGACAGAAAATAGGATGGAACCATATTTTCATCCGGAGGAAATCAATGATACGAAAAGCATTAGTTATTGGTATTGATGATTATCCGTATAATCCGCTGAATGGGTGTATCAATGATGCAGGTGCAGTAAAAAGCGTATTGGAAAGGAATGGAGATGGTTCTCCTAATTTTGATGTAAGATTGATTACGGAATCAAATGAAGCTGGAAAATCCAGTTTAAAAAGAATGGTTCGTGAGTTATTTAATACGGAAAGCGATATTGCGCTGTTATATTATGCAGGACATGGTATGATCACTCCTACTGGAGGTTTCATCGTTACTCCGGATGGGCAAGATGATGATGAAGGCATATCCATGGATGAAATCTTAAAAATGGCAAACGATTCTCGTGCTTCATCTAAAATGATTATCATGGATTGTTGTTATGCAGGCTCTTTCGGTGACTCAAAATATAACGAAAATATATCATACATTTGTAAAGAATTGAATATTATTGCAGCATGTCGAGAATATGAGTCGGCAGTAGAAGGAGAAAACGGACACGGAGTTTTTACTTCACTACTACTTGATGCTTTATCCGGTGGTGCAGCTGATGTACGTGGGTACATAACTGCAGGAAGTGTATATGCGTATATCGATTCTGCTCTTGGAGCCTGGGAACAAAGACCGATTTTCAAAGCAAACGTTTCCAAATTTGTATCCATTCGGAATATACCACCTAAAATTCCCTTTAAAACATTGCGTAAAATAGTAGAGTATTTTCCAGTACCTCAAGAAAAGTTATCTTTAAATCCTTCTTATGAACCGGATTCTGGTCAAGCTGTCGAAGAAAATGTAAGAATATTTCGTGATTTGCAAAAGTATGTCTCAGAAGGTCTGGTCAAGCCTGTTGGTGCAGAACACATGTATTATGCAGCCATGGAATCAAAGTCATGTAAATTAACTGCGCTGGGGTCTCATTATTGGAGTCTGGTTAAGCAAAAAAGAATTTGATTGTTTTTAACCTAGTCCTATATAATTTTATAATCTCACATTGTTCTTTAGTCTTAACTTTCACGTCTTCAGAGCCTCATTCAATTCTATATTCAAACTTTTCTCCGAACTTTTCTCCGAACTTTTCTCCGAACTTTTCTCCGAACTTTTCACCCAACTTTTTCCGAACCTTTTTTTCTCAGTTTTCAACTACTTTTAAGATGTCAGTTGATTAAATAATTGTCTACTTATGTCTTTCAGCGGCTTAATCAAAATTCAAACTGTATAAAAGCATATATGTGCCTTTAATTAGATTCACAAACGAAGCAAAAAAAGTCCTAAAAATATTGTATAGCACTGAAAAGCTGAGAAAAGCAGTAAAAGAAGAAAAACGATATTTATACGCTTTAACTTTGATTATAATAGTGAATAAAGGGTTCACAAGGTTTGGTCTGCAACAATGAAGTTTATTGCTGGATCAGCTTCTATTCTGTCCTGAATTTGCTTCATTTTAAGCTTACGCGTCAATGAAGTAGATTTCGAGATCGGTTTTTAAGCCGTCTTGAATTTGCTCCATTTTAAGCTTACAAGTCATGAAGTCTTTACAGGGTCAGGTTTTAGACTGTCCTGAATTTGCTTCACCTCGCAGTTTACGCTATAAATGAAGGATACTACTGGATCGGTTTTTAAGCCTTCCTGAATTTGCTCCACCTTATAGCTACGCGCCAATGAAGTCTAGACATGGGATCAGGTTCAGACTTGCCCTAAATTAGCTTCATTTTAAGCTTACGCATCAGTGAAGTAGATTTCGAGATCGGTTTTCAAGCCGTCTTGAATTTGCTCCATTTTAAGCTTACACGTCAATGAAGTTCATTGCGGGATCGAATTTTACTCTGTCCTGAATTTGCTTCATTTTACAGTTTAGTTCCTTGTGAACAATATATACTATGTAAGTTCCTGTATATAATACTGGCGGTATAATTACCGAGAGTAATATACACAGTTTGTTTTTTTGCAAAGTATGCCTGTAAATCATCAGTCATTATACTCTGTAGACCCCCGGTTTTCTCCGAAAATCACGCTGCCAGAGCCTCATTCAATTCACTGATAACCATATTCATCTCATCCCCGAAAAGCTGGTACATTCTGCCTCGTCCTCCAAGAGCATCAAAAGGAGTATAATCAAGGTCGTCGATTTCCAGATGGAAGCTGGTTGCAACGTAATCTTTAATCATGCGAAGCCAGTTCATCTGGTCTTCATTAAATTTCAGGGTTCCTGCTTGCTTTTTAAATACCCATTCCTGGAAGTTTCGGTTCACGGTCTGGTCGTAGGCCGTCAGCACAGGGTCGATTTCGGTTATCCTTCGGATCAGAGAAACCAGAGCAGTCAGTTCTTTTTTCGGAGAATTGCCATTCACCTTTTCCAGCTGCTCGTAAGCCTGCCAGACCCTCAAAGGAGCGAAATGGGGATTTTCCAGCCTTAGTTTTTCCATAACTTCTTTTATCATCGTATAGGTAACTTCCCTGCGTCGGTAAGGCTGGTTGTAGAAAATTCTCAGGGCTGTAAGCTCGTCTTTATTAGCTTCCAGGTATGCCTTAAAGTCATTAACAAGCTCATCCGCCCTAACCACAGCGTCTTTGTCCCAGCCTGCTCGGTTAAGCGTGTCAAGGTTTACGATATCAATAATCTGCTCATGGATTCTGCGGACGTTCTCAATATACTCATTCAGCTCGCCTGAAAAAGTCGATCTGGCGACATCAATCAGGTTCTCCTGCGCCTTTTTCTTTGCATCGGCTTCCGAAATCTCCGGTTGGAGTTGTTTGATCTCAGAAGCTTTGAGCTCAATGATATCAGGGTTGTATGCATTGAGCAGGTCCTTAACAGTCTGGTTGATCGTTTTTCCATTAGCTTTCTCCGCAAAGGTAGCTCTTTCGGCTTCGTTTATCTGCCTTTCCAGTCTTGCAAGCCGATTAGCCAGAGAAACATAAAGGTCTTCGTCCTGAGCCCCAAAGGTAACTGCTGCCAGCAGGTCTTTCAGTGCTGTACTTTTCTTGCGTTCCAGGGGTCGGCTGTCGGTTTTCATCGTTTTTGTAACGCCAACAGCGTCCACAATTACAAAATGAGTCTTGGCCGAAACCGCAGATCCTGTTACCCTTACCAGGTCATCATAGCCCAGAGTTCGTGTACCTCGTCCTTTCATTTGCTCAAAATAATTACGGCTCTTTACATCCCTCATAAAGATCAGGCATTCCAGCGGCTTGACATCCGTACCCGTAGCAATCATGTCTACTGTAACCGCTATTCTGAGACGGGGACCATTGCGAAAATCTGACAATATTGATTTGGGATCTTCTTCAGCTTTGTACGTGATTTTCTTGCAAAAGGCATTACCTTCTCCAAATTCTTCCCGCACTATATTGATAATATCATCGGCATGACTGTCGTTTTTGGCAAAAATCAAGGTTTTTGGAACTTCCGTTCTGCCAGGGAAGATTTCAGGCAACTTTTCCTTAAATGTCCTTATCACATGGCGTATCTGGCTGGGATTGACCACATCCCTGTCCAGCTTTTTTGCAGTATAGGTGAAATCATCGTCCAGCTGCTCCCAGCGTTTTTTATGCGTCAGTTTCTCCCGTTTGTCAACAAACTCCCGCGCATTTATTTTTGCCCCGTTTTTACTGATCTCAGTCTCGATAGTGTACACATCATAACCCACATTCACGCCGTCTGCCACTGCATCTTCATGGCTATACTCACTAACAACATTCTCGTTGAAAAACCCGAAAGTGCGTTTATCAGGCGTGGCTGTTAAACCTATTAAAAAAGCATCGAAATAATCAAGCACCTGCTGCCACAGGTTGTATATTGAACGGTGGCACTCGTCTATGACAACAAAATCAAACTCTTCAATGGGAACGTTCTCATTATATACTACAGGAAGCGGTTCCTTTGGTTGCCACCCTCTCTCGGCAGGATTTTCCTCTTCGACTGTTTCGTCCAGATCCTCGCCTTTTAAGACAGAGTAAAGCCTCTGTATTGTGGAAATGCATACTTGGCTGTCTGATGTGATGTAACTGGAACGTAAACGCTGTACATTATATAGCTCTGTGAATTTCCGGTTATCATCATTGGGAGTATAATTTTTGAATTCCTGTTCTGCCTGCTCACCAAGGTTCCTGGTATCAACAAGAAACAGCACCTTTTTTGCATCCACAAATTTCAGCAATCGGTAGATGAAAGTAATGGCAGTATAGGTTTTTCCCGAACCTGTTGCCATCTGGACAAGAGCTCTTGGACGGTTGTCCTTAAAAGACTTTTCAAGATTTGAAATCGCTGTGATCTGGCAGTCTCGAAGGCCGTTTGTCTTTAATTCAGGAAGATCCAGCAGCCTTTCCCTCAAAGGTTTCTTTTTAATATATTCCTCAAAAGTTTCAGGTCTGTAAAATGAAAAAATAGGTCTTGACCTCGGTTTTGGGTCCCGGAAGTCTGTAAAGCGGGTAAGTTCCCCGGTACTTTCGTACACAAAAGGAAGCGGGTCGTTGTTAAGGTATTTTAGCTTGCTTGTAGCGTATCCGGATGATTGTTCCTCAACAACGGTTAGGCGGTGACCTTCTTCGTCCTTTTTTGCTTCAATAATCCCGGCAGGCTTTTTATCGACAAATAACACATAATCAGCCGGGCCCACGTCAGTCAAATATTCCTTAACTGCAATGCCCCTGGAAGCATTCCAGTCGATTTTGCTCTTTTCCTGCACTATCCAGCCAGAAGCATTTAGTTTTCTATCAATACAATTTCTTGCTTTTTGCTCTGGATTCTGATTATAACTCATAGGCTTTTACCCGTTTAGGTTGATTATCGTCTTGAGATAAGTTATTGAAAACCGTGAGTACAGAAATTTCCATATCCATCAAAGAAATGCAGGAATTTTTCAAAGCTGATTAATAACTTATACGCATTACTTTAAATTGTTTTTTATTTAATACTTCTCAATAGATGCAATGGATGAAATGGCAGTAAATAACAAAAGAAGAGCAGTTGAAGCTAAAACAATCAGGTGTGATTTTCTTGTGTGATTATAATCTTGTCTTTTACAGTAGTATTTTAACAAAAATAGGCTGAATGAGTTAGTTATATAAAGAATCTATAATCTTTTCATTTTATTCTGCTCCCCATAAAAACACTTAAATTCTAATAGAGAAAATAGTTCGATTTGTAGTACAATTCGCCGTAGTTTTTACTGCTGGCCTATGCAGATTTAAGTAGAACAGTAAAAAGTCCAGGGATCAATAATAAAAATTAGAGTGTTTTTATTTTGTGAAAAACATAATTTATGGGCAGTATTTCCTAGCACTGGTATGAGAAAAAACTGAAAAGCCAGAATTATTATTAGACAAAGATCTTAGACAAAGATTTGAAATATGCTTGTCTTGACAAAACAATTATGGTAAACCTGTCTATGTGCGTATCTTCATAAACGATAAAGTACAATAGTAGTTTGGGGTAATAAACATGAATAAATTAATGAAATTAGTGGGCTATATTTTAGCAGCGATAGGACTTGCATATGTTGTAAAACGCATCATGCATTGTAAAGAACATTGCTGTTTCTCTGGTTGTCATAAAACAAAAACAGAAGATGAAAAATCAACTGATTCAACTGTATCACATAAAATAAAAGTGGAGGATGAAACATCAACCGGTTCAACTGTACCGCATGAAACAAAAGCAGAGGATGAAAAAAGAACTGGTTCAAGGTATGGTTCTAACCCGATCAATTATTAAACCCGACAGAATAATAACTGCACAGTAGCTTTTTTTGTAAAAAAGCTTGACTACAACTTTTTTGTAAAAAAGCTTGACTACAACCTTTTTGTAAAAAAATTTGACTACAACCTTTTTGTAAAAAAGCTTGACTAAAAATCCTGCAACGATGTATAGAATGTTTTGCCACAAGCTTTTTGCAAAAGCTTGTGGCAAAACCCTACCCTACTTTCAGCAGTAATCTTTCGTAAACTCCTATTTTCTCGCTATCGTTTTTCACTTAAATGTGGATTTATTGGACTTTTACGCAGTAGGCAAAAGTATCTATGTAGTGTATTTAGAGACAATAAAACGATATCAATCAGTTTTCACAATTTTCTGTAAATAGTCTAAACTAATCAGATCTGTCCAAAAAACGCTATCCAGAAAAATTACTGATTTGTTTTTCGTAGAAAAACTCTTCTAGTTTGTCTTATTTATAGTAATCTCACGGTCCATAATGGCTATAATCTATACACTAAATAAAGTCTTGGATAAGTCAAGACTGGTCGATGCAAATGCTTAAATTTTGTTATTACGTACGAAGAATATAATATTTTTTGGGAAAAGCTTAGTCTCTTTACTTAAAGTTTTTTGCGTAATTATTTTAAAATAACATGAAAGTTAATGTGTTACTTTAATTTAGCATTTACAATCTACGTTACTAACATTTTATGGACACTCACTGTTAAACATTTACTATTAATATCTACTATTAACATCTACTGTTAACATCTACTGTTAACATTTACTACCAACATTTTATGAACATTCACTGTTTACATTTACTACTAACATTTACTACTAACATTTACTACTAACATTTACTACTAACATTCACTGTTTACATTTACTACTAACATTTACTACTAATATTTACTATTAATCCACCAGGTTTTTCCAGGCTGGACTGTCCGTTTTTCAAATAGAGAAACAAACCGAAAGTCTGGATTCTAGGGAAACAAATTTTAGTCACATGTTTACACTTATAACAAGAAAGAAAAGGGAGAAGTTTACTCATGCAGTTGAAGTTGGAACATTTTAACATAAAAATAGGGCAGCACAAGGTGTTATTAAGTATTGCCGACGCAAAGGAACTTGGGGTTAATCCAGGGGATAGGGTCCGTATTCGCGGGCATGAGAGCATTTCTGCAATTGTTGATACAACGGATGATATGGTTCCTCCAGGCACACTGGGAGTTTTTTTTGAGGTATATGAGCACTTTCAGGATTGGGATAAGCCAGTTGAAGTTGTTCCTGCATTCCGTTCAAAATCCGCATCCGTGATCAAAAAAATGATGGATAAAAGACCCGTTGTGCAGGATGAAATTAAGATACTCGTAAATGATATTGTAGAAGAAAACCTCAGTGAGATCGAACTATCGGCTTTTATAACGTCTTCCTATATTCACGGAATGACCGATGATGAGGTTGAATGGCTTACAAAGGCCATGATTGAAAGTGGAGACACGATTGAATTTGATACTCACCCTATAATGGACAAACACTCGATAGGAGGAGTGCCCGGAAACAAAATCTCTCTCCTTGTTGTTCCTATTATCGCTGCAAATGGGCTTCTTATTCCAAAGACGAGTTCGAGGGCGATTACAGGAGCAGGTGGAACTGCTGACCTTATGGAAGTACTTTCTCCGGTAGAATTCAGTTCTCAGGAGGTCAAAGAGATAACCGAAAAAGTAGGGGGTGCGCTTGTCTGGGGTGGAGCTACAAATATCGCACCTGCAGATGACAAGCTCATAAGAGTTGAATATCCTCTCTCCATTGACCCTTACTATCAGATGCTTGCCTCGATTATGGCAAAAAAAGGAGCTATTGGAGCCGACAATGTGGTAATGGACATCCCTGTAGGGCCAAGCACAAAAGTTCCAACTGTTCAGGAAGGACAAAAACTTGCAAGAGACTTGATTAACCTCGGGCACAGGCTTGGAATGAACGTTGAGTGCGCAATCACTTACGGTTCGTCTCCCATTGGAAGAAAAGTAGGACCCTCGCTAGAAGTCAGAGAAGCTCTGAAGGTGCTGGAAAGTATGGAAGGCCCAAACAGCCTCATTGAAAAGAGTGCCTCTCTTGCGGGTATCTTGCTTGAGATGGGAGGCGCTGCTCCAAGAGATCATGGAAAAAAAGTTGCACTGGAAACTCTAAGGAGTGGGAAAGCCCTTGAGAAAATGAAACAGATTATTGAGGCCCAGGGTGGCGATCCGAAGATTACATCGGGTGACATCCAGGTAGGACAATATACTGCCGAGATTCTCGCTTCTACGGACGGATACGTCATCGAGTTTGACAATAAGTGGATAATTGAGATTGCCAGGCTTGCAGGAGCTCCTAATGATAAAGGAGCCGGGGTTGCAATTCATAAGAAAATGGGAGAGTCTGTTAAGAAGGGAGACCCTATTCTTACAATTTATGCTGAAAAAGAGTTCAAGCTCGATACTGCATTGACAACGGCCCAGAGAACAAACCCGATAATTGTTGAAGGCATGCTTCTTAAGAGAATTCCCGGAACTTACGGGTTCCAGTAATCTTCTCTTTTTTTAGTGAAATCCTTTAATACCTTGCAGGTTTTTAGCACGAGCATGAAAAAGATTGTTTTGCTGCGCCTGGGGCACCGCCCTGAGAGGGATAAAAGAATCACAACCCATGTGGGCTTAACTGCCCGGCTACTCGGTGCAGAAGGTATGCTCCTTGCCTCGAATGATCCAGGAATAGTAGAAACTCTTGAGGATGTTGTCAGGCGCTGGGGCGGAGATTTCTATATTAAGAACAATGTCAATTATAAGCAGGAAATTAAGGAATGGAAAGCTGCCGGCGGAAAAGTTTGCCACCTTTCAATGTATGGAGTCAATCTGCCCGATGTCACGGACGAGCTTAAAAATTGTGACAGGCTTATGATAGTCGTAGGAGCAGAAAAGGTACCTCCTGAAATCTACCAGCTTGCGGACTGGAATGTTGCAGTTGGAAGCCAGCCTCATTCCGAGGTTGCAGCAGTTGCAATCACCATGGACAGGATTTCAGAAGGCGAACCGCTTGAAAGAGAATTTCCGGATTCGGAGTTGACAATTGTACCAGCAGAAAGAGGTAAACAGGTTATAGAAAATCTCAGGGATTAAGTCTATTCCCTTTTAACTTTTCTTTATAGCCTGTGTCCTCTTTATCAGGACCTTTTTTCTTCTCGAGACTTTGCTTTTAACTCTGATTTTTGATTTTCAAATTTTCGCCTTTTTATGTCTTAATGGTGGATTACCCTTTTCATTATTTTATATTATAATGGATTTCTTCGTCCTAATTATTTATGTTTTAATGGATTTTTCCTCTTCATTATTTCATGTTTTAGTGAAGATTCTCATCCTCATTGAGAATCTTCAGGAGCTCGATAATCGAATACGAAGCTCGGGTAATTCCCATGCTGCGTTTATCAGTATCGGTGCCCACTACATAGAGATTTCGAACAGGAGTTCGAATATCTGCGAACTTTCCATTAATTGCGACTGCAGCTTTTTCTGGGATCATTATCTGTTCGTGCTGCATATCGATATATTTCTCAATGTTCGGATGGGCACGGAAAATTGTATCGTAGGCTTTTTTTGTCTCCTCTTCTTCACTTTTATTTTCATCGATCACGAAGGAAAAGCCTATAAGCTGCTTATTCTTTGGAGCAAGCGAAGGATCATAGTTACTTATAGGAGTTGCCCAGTAGGCAAAATCCTTGAACCAGATCTCTGAGCCTGTGTAGTTGAAATTGGGAAACTCTTTTTCAAGTCCAAGCCAAATTGTCAGGCTTTTACTATGGACAATTCCCTTGAGGTCTTTAATATACTCTGTGGGAAGATCCCTTATCAGCATGGGAAGCTCGGTTGCAAAGCCTGTGTAGACAACAAGGTCAGAGTTATATATCTCATCGGCTTCCACGCCTGAAACCTTTCCGTCCTGTACAAGGATGGATTTAACCTCACATTCCGTTTTGATTTCCACAGTTTCCGGAAGTGAGTAAAGAATGGCGTTGAGCAGGGCTTTTAAGCCTTTTCTGGGATAACCCTGAGAATCGTTTACATCATTTGTTGCAAGTCTTTCCAGGGATGCAAATGGCTGAGTAACTCTGGTCATTCTTGCCTGAAGAGAAGCATGAAGATGATATGGGAGGATTGAGGCAAGGATAGATTCTGTAGACTGGGATTTTTTCGGTTCCAGTTTACCTATCATGACATCAAACTGCTCCTGAGTAATACTATCCCTTACAAAATTACTGCCATACAGGATACGTTGAGCTGAGGTCTCCTTCATAGGTTTTCCTGAAAGTGAAATGGACATTGTGTCCACAAAATCATAGGTGTCTTTTGAAAGGCTTTTTGGCAAAAAATCGTATACTGCTCGGTCTGAAAGATCTATTCCGAATGAGGAAAGAGTAAAAGCTTTTGTAAGGGTCTGGGAAAGCAAAACTCTGTCTTTTCTAGGAAGCACGTCAAAAGTAACGAAATCTTTAAGGTTGGAAGGAACTTTGACAAAAGTATTTTCAGTTCGAATATAGTAGTACCCGTAGTCTTCAAATATAGGTAGATAATCAAAATAATTGTCCATCAATCTCTTCAGGGGTCCTTCAATCAGATGGGTTATCGCATGTACTCCTGTATCTACCTGATAGCCCTCTACCATGTAGCTATTGCAATTTCCTCCAATATGCTGCCTTTTCTCAAGAACAAGGATTTTTTTTCCGTGTTTGGAAAGCGTTAGAGCTGCTAAAAGCCCGCTTATCCCCGCCCCGATCACAACTACATCATATTTTTTCATTTTCAAAACAACCTCTATTTTTGCGCCCTATATTTTCCCGTGAGGCTAATTTCTAGCCACTGTGAGGCTAATTTCTAGCCACTATTTCTAACCAATGTGACTGTTTTAATGTGACTGTTTTAATGTGACTGTTTTAGTTATTGTTACTCATAACTTGCTCATAATTTAGAATTTCTCTTCGAATTTTAATTTTATGGAGACTCTTTGTTAACAAAGTTTGCCTGGTCACAGGTGAAATCAACACAAATATCTGAGAATATCAAATGTTGTTTCTATTTATTATTACTATTTGCTAAAAAAGTATTAAATATATATTTTACCTTGAACGGAGTGTCTACAGATAGACTCGTTCCTTCTGCTAAAGCATGACCTGGTTTTTCCCGTTTTTCGTTCCGCCAGAACAATAGGTGTTAGCACATATAGGTG
>DAQQ01000147.1:0-7790 GCA_002508465.1 Methanosarcina sp. UBA7
AAAGTTGAAAATAACGAGAACAGAGAAAGTTGAAAATAAAGAAAATAAATCGAAAAAAGAACCTCCGATTTTCACAGGCTAATGTCTGGGTATACATTGTATAATATAATATAATATAATGATACCTTTAAATAAATGATTGAAATCCTTCGAGTGAAAAATATTCAGGTGAAAATAAACCTGAAACTTACCTTTTTTTCAAAAAAAGGAAGACACAAAAGGATTTAAGAGGCACGAGTTTTTGGAAGTTAGTTCAGAGCACAAATTGGTATTTCACAATGTAAGAGAACATTTCAGGATAACAGAGTATATTACCCGGTTTGATACCGAAACTGCCAGAATCAATTCAATTGCCATTATAATCGGGCTCCTTACAGGGTTCGTGATAGGAGTTTATGACCGGACTCTCAGGTACAGCAACACATTTCTGGGTATGCAGCAAGGGTTCCCATTACACGAGTTCCCACATTATTATGTGTTATTCGTGCCTGCCCTGGGAGGACTACTGGTAGGAATAATCTCCCATTTTTTGATGAAAAAGAAGTACGGCGTTGACGGGCTTATAGAAACCGTAACCCTCCGTGGTGCAAGGCTTACTCTCAGGGATGTTTTTCTGGAAGTTTTTACTTCAATAATCACAATCAGCTCAGGAGGTTCACTGGGAAAGGAGGCACCCGGAATCCTTGCAGGCGCCGGGACTGGGGCTTTTGTGGGGAGAGTCCTGAAAAGTACGGAAAAGCAACTTCAGGTTCTTCTAGGCTGCGGAGCTGCAGGCGGAATTGCAGCTGCCTTTAACGCACCTCTTGCAGGGGTAGTCTTTGTAGTAGAGGTAATTTACGGGGAACTTGAAACCAGAACCTTTATTCCGATAGTTATTTCCTCTGTCTTTGCAACTCTCGTCTCAAGCACACTTTTCGGAATTAAACCTATAGAGATCTCTTCCTACCAGTTGGTAAGTCCCTACAAAGAACTCGGACTCTACCTTGTGCTCGGACTTCTTGCAGGGTTCATCTCTACACTACTTATCAGGACGCTTTACTACACAAAAGATATTTTTTTGGAAATATCTCTCCATCCCGTTCTCAAGCCTGCCCTGGGGGGGCTCGCAGTAGGTGCAATAGGCCTTTTTTACCCTAGGGTTCTCGGAATGGGGTATGATGTAATAACGGATGCCCTTAACAACCAGTTTACTTTCAAGCTCCTGCTAATCCTGCTTTTTTTAAAGATCCTTGCCTTTTCCCTGAGCCTGGGTTCCGGAGGCTCAGGAGGAACTATTGTCCCTTCCCTTTTTACAGGTGCAATGCTAGGAGGAGCTTTCTGGACAACCGCAAACTTGTTTTTTCCGGGGACTATAGCAGAGCAAGGGGCATATGCTATGGTTGGGATGGGTGCGGTCCTTGCCGGAACTGCCAGGGCTCCCCTTACTGCCATCCTGATCCTGTTTGAAATTACAAGAAATTATAATATGATTCTTCCTCTCATGTTTGCCTGTGTCCTCAGCAATGTGATGTCAAATGCCCTTTATCCTGAGTCCATTTTCACGGAAGGCCTACGCAGAAAAGGGTTCAAGATCCGAAAAGGCAGGGAAGTTGACATCATGAGCTCTATGTTTGTAAAAGATGCCATGATCACATATGTCCAGACAGTTTCTGAGGAGAAGAGCGTTGAGGCACTTACGACCCTGATGCAGGTAAGCCGTCACGTCGGTTTTCCAGTCCTTGATTCCAGAGGCAAACTTTCAGGTATAGTGACCCTTTCTGACCTCCGGAGCAAAATAAAGTCCGAAGATGTCGACAAAAAAGTAAAGGATATAGCTACCCGGCGTCTGGAAGTTGCCTACCCTGATGAAACCCTGGATGCGGTCCTCAAACGCTTTGCTTCAAAGCAAATAGGTAGGCTTCCTGTTGTGGACAGAGAGGATAAAACCAGACTCCTCGGTCTTATTACCCGAAGCGACATCGTAAATGCATATAACAAGAAAGTTGTGGAAAAAGTCCGGGATACATATTGAAAATACATACGAAAACAGTAAACCTAAAAAAGGTCCCCTGACAAAAAGAATAAAATCCGGAAAGGAAACACCATTTATAGAAACACCGTTTATAGATTGTGGGGGGCCGTTATGTCTGAGTCCGTAACTGAGGGTAACTCAAACGTGAACCTGGAAACGTACCTGAAAAATGTAATACTGGAAGATAGAGATAAAGTCTGTAACTACGTAGAATTATCGGCCAGAGAAATATTGCCAATTACGCGCAGGCTATTCGAAGAAAGGGTTTCCCTTGCTTACGACTTCAAGATCTCACAGATCGTGGAAAAAGAAAGGCACCTGATAATTTACGGGGAAGCAAGTTCGGGAAAAACAAGCACCCTTAAGTGGTTGAGAGCTGTCTATGCCAGGGAATATATACTGAAAAGAGAGGAGTTTGTTCCGATATATATAGAGCTTGGTTCATATGTTAAAGGTTCTTTTTATAATTACTTAAAAGCACAGGTAACGAAAAAAGGCATTTCTGAGACGGATTTTAAGAAACTGATTGAAGGAAAAGCTTTGTTGTTACTGGATGGGCTTGACCTGCTCACACCTTCTGAAAAATTCTCTCCCTTTGACGAAATATCCGATTTTATTTCCGAGTATGAAACCTGTAGATATGTTATTGCTTCAAGACCCGAGCCTTCTGATAGCTTAAAAAGTACATTTGCACTCTCCGAACTTGAGAAGTTGACCGATGAAAAAGTCAGGCTGTTTATAGAAAAAAATGTTCCAAATAAGAGACAGGTGAAGCTTTTAAAAGCCAGAATCCTGGAGGAGACTCAGTCAAAACCTATTCTCAAGAACCCTCTGCTGCTTTGCCTCTGGATCAAACTTTCAACTGCGCACATGGGAAGAAGAGGAAACCAGGAAGATATCCAGCACTTTACCTCTTGTGATTCTATTCCTTCCAGCCGGGCAGAAATATATCAGGCTTTTGTTTCGGAACTTTTTAAAGATTACAGGAAAAGAGAGGAGTGTTTTAGATCCCAGAACCAACTGCCTCCAAAGATGTGTTTCGAGAGAACAGACTCTGAAACAATAACATATGAGAGAACAGATTCTCAGAAACAAAGTACAGAAAGAACAGGCTCTCAAGAACTGAGTAAAGAAAAAACAAACTCTCAGGAACTAAGTACAGAAAGAACAGACCCTCAAGAGCTAAGTACAGAAAGAACAGGCTCTCAGGAACTAAGTACAGAAAGAATAGACTCTCAAGAGCTGAATACCGAAACAGTAGAAATTGAAGATTTCCTGATGAACTTGGCCTTCAAACTCCAGTGTAGGAATAAGATTTCATGTAAGTATAGCTGTGCCCTTGAAGTAGCAGAAGCATACATAGAATCCAGAAGGTCTGGAAGGACTACAGAGTACAGCAGGTCTGATAGAGTAAGAGCGAAGAAACTCCTTCAGGCCTGCTTAAGGCTCGGACTCCTGATAAGAACGAGGTCCGAAGTAAAGTTCGGAATAGATCGAGCTTTTCAGGAATATTTTGCGGCTTTAAAACTGAAAACATACTTTGAAAGCGGTATGGATATTTCAAAAGCCTTCATAAATCCGAGATGGGAGAATGTGATAATGCTCACCTCGGATTTACTGGAATCAGGAGAAGAACTTGTAAATTCGATTGTTTCAAGCGAAAATTTATATCTGGCTTCAAAGTGCGCTTTGAGAGCCAGCCCCGAAACAAAAGGAAAACTATGTACTTTACTTGCCAGGAAACTTGACAGCAGGTACACTGTAGAAAAAGTAAGAGCTATTCAAAGCCTTGGAAGACTCGGAGCCTGGGGGATCAAGGCCAATATTGGAGCACTTAAGGATAAAGATATAAGAGTAAAAAGAGAAACTACGAAAGTGCTTGGAGAAACCAGGTCAGAGATGGCACTTGTTCCCCTTGAGGCTGCAATTGGAGACGAAAACTATTCTGTGCGGATAGAAGCAGTAAAGTCTCTTGGCTTAATAGGATCCGAAAGAGCAATTGAATTGCTCAGGGACACATTCAAAGATAAGAATCGAGCTGTCCGACTGGAGGCTGCAGATGCACTAATGCAGACAGGATCTGAAAAAGCTCTGGAAGTCCTTATTTCAGCACTTGGGGCCAATGATGACTTTGTTCGAATTGGAGCCGTAGGGGCTCTTGGAAGAACAAACTCCAGGCAAGTAGCAGAAGCTCTTATAAAAGCATTTCAGGAAGAAGACAAACTTGTCAGGTTGGGAGCAGCCGAAGCTTTGGGCCGAATGAGATCGGAAAAAGCTGTTGAACCGTTTGTAGATGCACTTGAAGATAAAGATGAGTTTGTGCGCTGGATTGCTACAAAAGCGCTTGGAGAAATCAAATCTGACAAAACTTCAGGCACGTTTATCGATATGCTTGGGGATAAAAGCCGCTTTGTTCGAAGGGAAGCTGCAAAAGGGCTTGGGGTTGTAGGGTCGGAAAAAACTCTTGACCCACTTGTTTCCGCACTTTCGGATGAGGATGAATTTGTAAGAAAAACAGCAGTAGAATCTCTTGGAGAAATAAAGTCCGAAAAAACTGCTAAAACCCTGATAAATAAACTCCACGATGACAGCCATTTAGTCAGACTGGAAGCCGCAAAAGCCCTGGGAATGATAAAAGTCCGGAAAGCTATTGCTCCGCTGCTTTTTGCACTGGGGGATGAAAACCGTTTTGTCAGGAAGGAAGCTGCAAATGCGCTCGGACAGCTTGAATCGGAAAAAGTTCTTGAGCCGCTTATTCGTATTTTCAAGTCCGAAGACCCTCTTACAAGGCAAGGGGCAGTAAGAGCTCTTGGCCAGATAAATCTGGATGGAGTTCCGGACTGCATATCGGACCGAATCTTTGATTTTGCTGATAATGCCCTGAAGGACAAAGATAAGTTTGTGCGAAAGGAAACCGCAAAAGCCCTGCAAAGCCTATCCGAAAGCAGGCGTGAAAGAGCGTTTGAATCCCTGATCAGCGCCCTGGATAATGAAGATGATGAGGTCAGGAGGCTTGCAGCCGAGTACCTGGGACTTTTTGATTGTGAAAAAGCTATCCCTCCACTGATCAGTGCCCTAAAGTCCAGAGATGCAACCGTGCGCCGATTTGCAGCCAATGCCCTCGGCCGGATAAGGTCAAAAAAAGCCCTACAGCCTCTGATATATATTCTGGTTTTTGACAACAGTGGGTCCGTAAGAGAAGAAGTTGCAAAAGCGCTTGGAAAAATAAAGTCCAGGCGGGCCATAGAACCCCTTATTGATGCGTTAATGGACAAGAATAATGAAGGAAGATCAGGAGCAGCCGAAGCTCTTGGCCGGATTAAAGCCGAAAACGCAGTCGATCACCTTATTTCCGCCCTTACGGACACGGACGATTTTACGCGGCTGGCTGCTGCAAAAGCCCTCGGCCGGATAAAGCCGAAAAAAGCCATTGAGCCCCTAATCAACAGCCTGTATGACTGGAACCGCTTCGTAAAAGCCGAAGCTGCCGGAGCTCTCAGAAAGATATGTACTGAAGAGGACAGACAATGTTTGCAGGCTTTACTTGACTCGGAAAACGAATTTACGGCAAACCTCGCTTTTGAAATCCTGGAGAGCATCGAAATGGAGGAAATCTTAAAAACCGAGCTGTTTTTAGATTGGTAATGAATCAGAGATAGTATAAAGGAAAATACGGAAAATATAGATTATAGGTATATAGATTATACAGATCATAAAAAGTCATTTTAGATCATAAAAAGTCATGTTAGTTTACACAACGTTGTTTTAGGTCACACAATGTTGCGTTAGGTCACACAATGTCGTTTTAGATCAAGCTAATACTTTGAAGCTTGATTAACGACTTGATTTTTTAGTGGTGTTTTTCTGATTTTCAGGATGGTCCGGATAAAAAACGCTTAAAGTTGAATCTGGATTTTGTAGTTTTCTAGTGCCCTGGTTATAAGGAAAAACAACAGTGAGAATGTCCGGCCGCAGTCCTAGTTTTGTAGAGTTATGCATATAGTCGTTACCATATTTCCAAGAAATATTTGTTAATTGGAGTGTAGCACTGCTAATTCCTATCTTCTGTATTTTCACTTCTGGAAATTTGAAAAAAATCTCCTTAACTTTTGGTTCCAGGTTCTTAGAGCCAAAAAGGAATATATATGCATTGGCTAAAGGTGATAGATGATATTCGACATCAACTGCTGCATTTACTCCACTAAATTCCATTACTATATTATCGACATGGATATACTTTCCTTCCCTGTATTGCTCAGAGTTCATTGCTGGAGACACTCTTCCAGCTAATAAAACAGCTGAAATAATAAAGGCAATTACAATTATTGATTTTAAGTTCATAGTCATTACTCGATGATATCATTATATCGAATCTATTTTATGCACTTTTTTGTTTAATTTTTCAATTTGATAGAGAGTGTACCGCAAGTCTATTGATATAGTCATTAACTACTAAAAAGCTTTGAATTTAAGTTAAAAAAATCAACAAAGAGAATAAACAGTTTCATTTGAACCGGAAAAATGAAAAAGTAAAAAACAAAGGAAAAAAGGGAAAAGAGAAAAAGTAAGACCAAACAACCGTAATAACCTTATTTTGGCCGTTCCTGTCACGCCCAAGTTTCTCTTCGGGAGCACGAGGTCCTTTTCGCTTCGTCCGAGAAGACTAATTTGTAGGCTATAGCAGTTATTTTGATCAAGAGAATTTTATAAGTATAGCAGCTATTTTGGTCAAAGTAACTAAATTCCATATCACTCTACCCATATAGCCTTATTCGCCATACTGAGTCTTTTTTGTCACGCTCGACGCAGGAGAGCACCTTACACATATAAAAAAAGAGGACAGATCAAAAGAGAAGCTACAAGATTAAAAAGAAGATACTGCAAGACTTTCATATGAAAATTCCAAAACACGAATTAATTCACTCTAATTCTGCTATTAAAGGCATATGATCACTTAGAGAGATCCAATCTTCATATTTACCAACTGAAAACGATTTTCCGCGAGCAACAAGATATGAAGGCGCAAAAATGTAATCTATATGATAAGGATTTTTCTCGTTTTTCCTGAAATACAGTGTCGGTTCCCTTTCAATTCCGAACTCTGCATTTGTGAAGGTATGATACATACTGAAAATATCAAATTGCTCTAACAAATTAATTACATCAGTGAGTGTTCCGTAAAGAGGATACTTCTCATTCCCCTGATCCCAAACAACGTTCCAGTTAAAATCGCCTGCAATAACCGTTGGAAATCTGAACAAATCTTTATAGTAATTCAATGACTTCCAGATTTCTCCAATATATCTCCTTCCTGGGTCCTCTATATTATTCTGCGACCAGACAGCAATAAGATTCATGACTTCACTGCCATTCACTGTGACAGGAAGGATATATCTGTAATTTTTACAATAAGACTCATGGATTGAGATTTCAAAATCATTGAAACTGAAAACACCAAGCCCCTTATTTCTGTTATCACCTATCCATAAAACATCATCGTAAAATTTATCGCTAAATTTATCCGGATGCTCACACTCAGGAACAATCAGTAAATCAGGATCAAATGGAAGAATGTGTTTGTACTTCTTCCGGAAAGCCATATTACAATTCCAGGTTATGATTTTCATATTAAGACTACTGATACAGTCACTAATTACTAAAAAGCTTTGAATTTAAGTTAAAAAACCAGTAAAAAGGATAAAACAGCTTCATTTGAACCGGAGAAGTGAGAAAAGTAAAAAACAAAGGAAAAACAAGGAAAACAAGGAAAACAGGGAAA
>DAQQ01000268.1:0-21113 GCA_002508465.1 Methanosarcina sp. UBA7
TGATCGATTGCAGTCTTATCTATGTAATCTAATATATTGTAAGCTGAGTTGTTATAATCAATTAATATAATATTGCTTTTTCGACCTACATATAAAAGAGTAGTGTTATGCATGCACTAAGGAAGGAGACTTCACATATCAAGAAAGAATCCTGGATTCCCGAAACTTTCTCGCAGCCTCTACAAGTGAGCTTGCAAGCTCCCTGTACGCAACTCCGTGCAGGTGGGCATACGAGCCCAGGGTATTTTCAGAAATAAGCCCATCCATGCCATTTGTTATGCCTGTACCTCTTGACAGAGTTATTGCAAATCCGGCATCCTCAGGAATTTCCCTTATTTCAGAATGGTGGAACTCATGTCCCTTGAAGCTATTGCCTTTTTTTCCGAGAATGCAGTCCTTATTAAGGGTTCCTATATTGTAGCTGACCACTCTTGTCTGTCCCATAATAGTATGCCCTGGGAGGGCCCCTACCATTGAATATGTAGACTCCGGCATTGAGGCATCGTGATAGGTACCTTTTCCAGGGATGCCTGTGCTTATTTTTTCCGTAAGGTACATAAGCCCTCCGCACTCGGCATAAATAGGCATGCCTGCAGCAGATGCGTTTTTTATATCCCGGCGCATGGACTCGTTAGCTTCAAGTTCGGCTGCAAAGAGTTCGGGATAACCGCCTCCGATATATAGCCCGTCAACCTCGGGAAGTGAGTTGTCTCTAACAGGGCTAAAGTAAACGATTTCTGCACCTGCAAGTTTCAGGAGATCAATGTTATCGCGATAGTAAAAATTGAAAGCCTCATCAAGAGCTACTCCTATCTTTGGCCTTGGTGCACCGGCACTGGAGGCCGCAGAAAAAACGCTATTATCAGGGCTTTTCAGGGACTTTGCGCTTTTTGCGATTTCCATAAAGCGGTCTACGTCAATTCCTTTATTTATGATTTCTTCAATGCCGTGAAGACGGGCTTCAAAACCTCCGTCCCCAAGCCGTCTTCGGCCTTCGAGAGCTGGCATAAGCCCGAGGTGGCGCATGGAAATCTGCATCGCGGGGTCTCTTGGAACAATTCCGATAACCGGAATGCCTGTATAGTGTTCTATTGCCTCTTTTGCTTTTTCGGCATGGCGGCGGCTTCCTATGTTATTAAGGATAACCCCTGCAATTTCCACATCAGGGTCGAAGTTCCTGTATCCGTCGACAAGGGCAGCACTCGAACGGGTAATGCTGCGGGCGTTAATTACAAAAATTACCGGGCATTTTAGGATTTTTGCAATCTGGGCAGTGCTTCCAAGGTCGCTTAAGCTGTCAAAACCTTCGTAAAGCCCGCGAACTCCTTCAATAATCGCTATATCCGCCGTCTCTCCGGCCTCGCAGGCATGAGTATAGACATCCAGAATCCCGTTCTCATCCATAAGATAGCCGTCAAGGTTCCGGCATGGCCTGCCAGTTATTTCAGTATGATAACTCGGATCTATATAGTCCAGGGCGACCTTAAAGGGCTGGACTTTATATCCCCTTGAAACTAGAACGGCCATCAGACCCATAGAGATTGTAGTCTTGCCTGAGGACGAACGGTCTGCAGAAATAAGAATTCTGGGAATGTTCCCTGCTGCGGATTGCTTATTATTGAGCATTTTTTCGATACCCCTGATGTGTTTAGTCAACTGTTGCTACTCTAACTTATTTTGTCAATTCCCTCAATCGTTCGTCACTCAGAGAATCGGCTGTAACTCTTTTTTCGTTTTCAAGGATTGCTTTCCCAAGCTTGCGGTAGATTTCCGCAATATCAGATTCAGGTGCTTTTTCCATTACAGAGTAACCTTCCCTTTCACAGTCCTGAACTGCCTGCCTCTTCGGGATAAAAGCCATAAGCTGGCTGCCTATCTCCTCAGAAAACTTTGAAACAATCTCCTCTTCCCTGCTCACATTTCTTGAATTGCAAATTACCCCGCTAAGCGGCATTCCTATCTTCGATAAGCCTTTGCAGATATTGTTTGCTGCATAAAGGGGCATATACTCTCCTGAGGTCAGGACATAAGCCTCATTTACGAACCCTTTTCTGACAGGAGCAACAAACCCTCCGCAGACGATGTCTCCGGGTACATCGTAAATAATCAAATCCTGTTCTTTTAAGAGATCTCCTGAAATGCTTTTCAGTTTCTGGATGGCAACAATAATTCCTCGCCCCGCACATCCTATACCCGGTTCGGGGCCGCCTGCTTCCACGCATTTGACGCCTGCATACCCTTCAAAGACCACATCTTCTTTCTTTACGTCCACACCCGCACGCAGGAGGTCGAGAATGGTTGGAATTCTCTTGCCTCCAAGCAGGGTGATTGATGAATCGCTTTTAGGATCGCAGCCTATAATCATGACTTTTTTTCCTGCCTCGGCGCAGGCGGCGGCAACATTTGAAGCCGTACTCGATTTGCCTATGCCGCCTTTTCCGTAGATCGCTATGATCTTCTGGTTTTTCAAAGGATCTTCCTCCTGATTTTATCCCGGCTCTTCCTTCTCAGCCTTCCTTTGCAACTTCCCTTAAGGTAGCTCCAAACTCGGATTCTACAATCTCACTGACTCCAAGCGTTTTCGGGTGAAGGTCAATTTCTACCAGCACATACTCATGACCCATCTCTTTTAAGGGGAGAACCTGTCTCGGGCCGTTAGTGACTGAAATAAGCTCCATGTCTTTTATATATTCCATAGGGATTGCGTGCGGGACACCCGTAATGACTGCAAAATCAAAGTCACTGTATTTTTCTTTTATTAATTCGCTGACCTTTTCGCCTGCAACCGGGTACTCGTCCATACCGCCAATAATTTCATGCACTTCAACTCCGTGTGCTTTGAAGTCTCTCATTATATACTCGGCATGCTGCCTTACTCTGGGAAGTCCGAGCTCTGGGTCGATATTTGCCATATTAATAAGGTTTTCTTTTTTTCCGAGAGCTGCTGCAACTTCATTGACTGCAAGGGTAATGTCTGCAAACATGTAACCGGTTTCTTTTTTGGCATTCATGATGACAAGACCCTTTTTGCCTTCCTTGAGGAGTTGAATTACACGCTGTGCGGCTTTGTATTTTACGTCCCCTCGTGAAGGGGCAAGGTATTCTTTGCTTGCAGCTCCGAACTTTTTTTCCACTTCCGTAGCTTTCTCAAGAAGGTATTTCTGACGCTCGAACTCTGTATGATCAATAATTCCTGCATCGAGTGCTGATTCCAGAGCAAAGAGTACCCCTTTTGTGTTATTATGATAGCCTGCGTGCACCTCTACCTCGATTACAGGAACATCAGGATTTGCCTCGAGCACGGCATCATGCATTTCCTCTCCTATAATCATACTGGCGCAGGTTCCTACAACACCGATAATTTTAGGGTTAAAAAGCTCAACCGACTTGTTGATAAGTTGTACAAGCCTGTCATGCCCTCCGAAAACGAAACCATTTTCATCGAGGCCTGTTGTAACTACATGTATACCGTCTTCTTCGAGCAGTCTTGCATGTTTAAAGGAACACCCGGGAGGCCCATGCAGGATAGCAACATCAACATTTAAGTCTCTCAGAGTATAAAGAGCCGCAACAATGGAACTTGGGCGGGGATGAATGATTGAAATCTCTTTTTCAGCCATGACAAATCCTCTTGTTTGGATAATAGGGATATTGATAAGAATGGTAGAACGCATTTCCCTGAAAGTTCCCGTGTCCTCAGGATATGAACTACCACCTGTATCGCAATAGGATTGGGAAACACGATCAGTTGAAATTAAAGCGAGTAATGGAAACGAATACAGATTGGAAGAGCCTGTATAAAACTCTATCATAAAAATTTCGGCGAAAGGACTGAAGCCTGAGTTTGGTCTGTTTGAGTTGATAAAATCGTATCCGAGATTTTTATCCCTGGCAGAAGTCCCTGGCAATTCCCTGACTCTTCGGTAATTCTTCAACAATTCTTCAGTGAAAAGATTGCGTATCAAAAAAATCCTTAACGGAAACATTTTACCGAAGAGAGTATTATATCTTCGCCTCCTGCAAATTCCGAGGCTTTTGAAAGCCCTTCTGGAATATTCCGCGCATATAAAATGTTTTTCCCATTGACTGCTTTCATCCGTTCTCCTACCAGGATAACCTGTTTGCACTTTGTACCGAATTTATTCACAAAGCCCTGCACGAGTTCAGGAGGCAGCCCTTCACATACCTGAGAGGCTTCTTCGCCCAGCACAAGAATAATATTCTTCTTTTTTTCATCCTTTTTCTTAAGAAGAGCGTAATCAAGGGCTTTTTCGGCAGAGAGGATGTCCATGCCGGAATTGGAATTATCTATCAGGGAAATGCCGTTCATTTCCTTTTCCTGCATCCTACCTGAAAGCCCTCCGAATCCTTCAATTACCGATATTACAGCTTCAGGTTCGATTCCAAGTTCGAGAGCGGCTGCCGCTGCTGCGACAAAAGCAGTCCTGTAAGCCGAGACATTATATCCTGGACGCAGGGAAGCTGATAAAATTTCCTTTCCCCTATGCAAAAAGCGAATACAAGAGCCTGAAGCTGTAGGCAAAGCTTGGAGTTCGGTTGAGCCGGTTTGCATCAATAAACCTGATAGGTTGGCTGAGTTCGATAAATCGGTTGACCCTGATAGGTCGGTTGACCCTGGTAGTCTATCTGGCCCTGGTAAGTCTGAAGATGTTACAAACTCTGAGGGGACTGATAAGGCTGAAGTTCCGGATCCGGTTTCCAGCACAAAGTCGACTATTTGACCTTGTGTCTCGGAAAGGTGGTTACCGAATGGGTCTTTGAAGGTTATAACTTTTATTTTATCCTTTTTTGCAGCTTTAAGGGCTTTTTTGGCCCCTGCATTGATTAGAAGGGTACTTCCTGGTTTTGCGTGCTTTACAAGCTGGAGCTTTGCTTCGCTTGCAAGGGCTGTATTATTTGCAATCCCGTAGTCCGGGGTAAGGGTTGTAAGAATCCCCAGATCAGCAGTACCTGTGCCTCCTATCGAGATTTCGAATATAAAAAAATTCGGCCTGATTCCGGCCTCAAAAGCTTTCTCAACTGCAACCAGAATACTTCCTGGAGTTATGCTCAGGCCCTTATAAATAAGAGAAGCAGAACCCTCTTTCCAATATTCGAGCCCTCGTGAAGTATGCAGTACTACTTCGAACTTCCTGGAGAGCATATGGGCCAGGAGGGATGCAGTACTTGTTTTTGCTTTTACGCCGGTAACCTCGACCGTTTTTATGCCTGAAAGCCTTGAATCGCCATTGAGAATTTCTCCGACAATTTCATGGTGCGAAAGGATGTCTTTTCCATGTTCTCTGGCTTCTATAATCATAGGATAGGTAGAATCAAGGTGTACAGGCGCTACAATTAGGTCAAATCCCGAGACCGAAAGAGGAGTTTTTGAGCAGTGTATCCCATACTTCTCCTCAAGTTCAAGCAGAGTTTCAGGCTTGACTGTCCCGTATACATCTATTCCGCTTACTTCATTTCCAGCTGTTGCAAGGCCTTTTGCTATAGGAATGCCACCGTGGGTCAGGTCGAGCACGGCGAACTTCTTCCGATTAAGGTCCATGATAAAACCGGACCCCAGGTATGAATTAAAGGGCTTCCTGAACCCTCTTGAACACAAGGTCAGCGATAAGCTCATCGGCCCCGAGAGGGTTTGCATAGCACAGAGGAACGGCTTTTCCGTCAATTTCCAGGGTGCCACAGCCATTTTCGTCCAGGCTCAGGATCTGAGGGATATCTTTTGTGATATGAACTCCAGACGCCAGGAAAACCGGTACTGCCGCAATTTTTGTCACACCGGTACCTGAAAAGCCTTCAATTGCCTCTCCAAGGGTTGGCTCACTGTTTTCCATAAAGCCGGCTCTGACAACGACATCCGAGTGCTTTCGTGCTATATAATCTGCGATCTGAGTGACTACTTCTTTATTGTAAGGTAGCTTGCTCCCATGGCCGATGGCCAGTATTCCGAGTTTTTCTGTCATTTTTAAAACCTCAATCTCTGTCTGTTCAGGCTTAACACAATCATTTGGATTTGTAATAATGAAGAGTTTAACATAGTTAGGATTTATATGATATAATCCTTTTGAAAAAGGAACAGCGGGAGAAAGTTTTGATAGATCCGGGCCTAATACAGTTAAAATAAATTAATAATACTAAATTACTATAGTAAATTAATATTGTAATTTTGTAAATTTAACTGGTTGATTTCGGATTTTTATTTTTAATTTTGGTACGTATTATTTGCCCTGGAGCTAAAGTTTGTTGTTTCAGTCTAGTTCCTTTAGCTGCTTTAGAGATATTCTCATCAGCACAATTTTAGTTTCTTACAATTAAACCTAATTTTATTATTTCGTAATAAATCATAATAGTTTTATGTTATTAACCTTTATAGATTTTAGCATCTAAAATTTTATTTTATTTGGGTAGATAATATGACGGATAACACTTATAGTCGTAATAGAGGTTTTTGGAGCAGCATTCGTATCCTAGCTACTCGTTATCAGGATTTTTTACTTGAGCCTGGAACGTTATTTACTGTAGCAAGCGGGGTCTTGCTTATAATAGCGATAGCTATGTATCCGCAGAATATGCTGTCAGAAGGAAATAATTCAGGCGAAGGCAACTGGTTATATTTATTATCTGCACTGGTAGGATCATCGTTTATATGGTGGTCTGCCTACCAGGGAATTAAAGAAAGGGACTTTACTGCTGATATCCCGGTTACTATCGCAACAATTGCTGCTATTGCAATCGGACAGTATTCAGCTGCTGCAGTCGTAGCCGTACTTTTGCTCCTTGGAGGCATGCTGGAGGAATTTGTCTCTGCGAGAGCAGGAAAGGCACTCGAATCCCTGGCGAAACTATTGCCTGATAGAGTCACAGTCAGACGTGACGGACATGATATTGTAGTGCCTCTTGAGGAAGTTAAAGTAGGGGATACGATTCTGGTTAAGTCCGGAGAACGCATTGCTGTTGACGGCACTGTCCTTTCGGGCACTGCTTCAGTAAATCAGGCTGTTATTACCGGAGAAAGTCTGCCAGTCGATAAGCAAGAAGGGGATAATGTTTTTGCAGGCACTCTTAACGAAGTAGGTGCAATGGAAATATTGGCGACTAAAGTCGGAAATGAAACGACCCTTGGGCAAATCCATCGTTTGATTGAGGAAGCCCAGACTCAGAAACCAAACGTAGAAAGGCTCCTGAATAACCATGCCAAATTTTACACACCTACTGCAATTATCTTAGGCGTCCTGCTCTGGTGGTGGAGTGGAGACCTGACACGAGCAATTACTATGCTAATAGTGTTTTGTCCATGCGTGATGGTACTCGCTACACCTACAGCACTGGTTGCTTCGGTTGGTAACGCGGCTTTAAGAGGCAATCTTATTAAAAAAGGAGCTACGATAGAGTCTATGGCGAAGATAGATACCGTTATTTTCGATAAGACCGGGACACTTACTCATGGTGAACCAAAACTTGCCGGTATCATAGCATTGAACAACAATAAAGATGAAGACTTATTATTATTGGCTGCTATCGCAGAGAAATTCAGCGAGCACCCGCTTGGAAAAGCTGTTGTCAAAGCTGCTGAAGAGAAGGGGTTCTTAATCCCGGACCCAGAATCATTTGAATCCATATCAGGAGCAGGTATAATGGTTAAAACCAGAGGGGAAAATATCTTTGTAGGCCGTCTGAAACAAGCATCTGAATTTAATTTATTAATCTCTCATGAAGCTGGAGAAAGCATTAAAGAACAATCTCAACTGGGCCGTAACGTAGTCATGATGGGAATCGATAACGAAATCGCCGGGCTACTAATATTTGAGGACAAAATCAGGCCTGAGTCAAAAAAGTCCATAGAGAACCTTCATAGACTTGGAATAAAGACAATAATGGTTACAGGTGACAGCAAAGTAGTTGCGGAACAGACAGCTAAAGTTCTTGGTATAAATGATATATATGCCGAAGTAATGCCCCAGGAAAAAGTCAAAATTGTGAAACGTCTACAGTCTGAAGGTCATAAAATTATTTTCGTAGGTGATGGTGTTAATGATGGTCCGGCACTTGTCACGGCTGATGTAGGAATAGCTATGGGACTTACCGGAACAGATGTGGCAATAGAAACAGCAGAGGTTGGATTATTATCTGATGACCTTTTAAAAATTCCATACCTTATAAGCGTGTCCAAGAAGGCAATAAGTACTATCTGGCAAAACGTTGTGTTCTCGCTTAGTGTCCTCTCAATGGCAGTTATATTGACTATACCTGGCATACTTACACCCGTAACAGGGGCACTGCTGCACGAACTTTCATCAATTCCAGTAATAATGAACTCAGCGAGACTAATTACGTATAGTCCAAAAGACTGAGAATTTGTTTATTACATCGGTTTACCGAACTTTCTGTGTATGGGAAATTTATAAGTAGCTTCTGTTTACCAGAAAATTTGTAAGAAAGGCCTTAAACGGCCTTTCCATCTCTTTCACCTGTTCTTATCCTAACCACCTTTTCTACCGGTAAGACAAAGATTTTACCATCTCCAATATTTCCGGTCCTGGCGGAACTAACGATAATATCGATAGCCTTATCCACGTCTTCATCATTTACAATTAGCTCGACCTTTAACTTCGGCAAAGTGTCAACTCGATACTCCTGCCCTCTCCATTGCTGGATAATACCTTTTTGCTGTCCGCGTCCTTTTACGTCAACAATAGTGAGGCTGCTGAAACCGGCATCTTCAAGCGAGGCTTTCACTTCTTCAAGTTTTGTGGGTCGGACAACTGCTTCTATTTTCTTCATATAACCCTCTCCTTTTTAGTCTCGGCAGCTACCGCTCTAGGATCACGTATGTGACTCGGTTCAGGGCTTTTATCCATTCCAGTTTCGGGGATGTCACCAACATAACCAGGGCATCCCACCTCGGGTACGTCAAGACCTCCGATCTCGACCTCGGTGCTCACACGCATTGGCGTGATCAGGTTGATCACCTTGTAGATGATAAATGCCAGTCCGCCAACTACAATAAAGTTGGTAGCCACACCGATGAATTCTGCTACGAACTGCAGAGGTTGGCCGTAAAGCAAACCGGTAACTGTTCCAGGCACGCCATTCCAGCCAGCGCCATAACTGCCATCTGCAAACAGACCCAGAGCGAGACAGCCCCATGCGCCGTTGACCATGTGTACAGAGACCGCACCGACAGGGTCATCGATTTTCAACTTTTTCTCAACGAAGAAGACTGATTCGACTACAAGAACGCCAGAAACAAGGCCGATGACCGCGGCGCTGATCTGGTTGACGAACGCACAGGGTGCAGTGATAGCTACAAGTCCTGCTAGCATACCGTTACATGCCATACCTGGATCCGGCTTTTTCGTGCGGACGGCCCACATCCATGCCGTAGCTGCTACAGCACCGGTAGCTGAAGCCAACATAGTGTTAGTGGCTACAACAGCTAGTCTAAGATCCTCACCTGCCATCGTTGAGCCCGCATTGAAACCGAACCATCCGAAAGCCAGAATGAAGGTGCCGACTATAGCCATAGGGATACTGTGACCGGGTATTGCATTAACCGAACCGTCTTTGTTATACTTGCCTATGCGTGGTCCGATTAGCCATGCGCCAACCAGGCCGATAACTCCTCCGGTCATGTGCACTACCGATGAGCCTGCAAAGTCCACGTGGCCGTGACCCAGGCCGAAATTAACTCCAAGCTGTGACAGCCAGCCTCCGCCCCACACCCAGTTGCCGAAGAGTGGGTATATAAAGGCACCAATAGCAAATCCCATGAAACAGAACGACAGGAACTTCCAGCGCTCTGCAAGCGCTCCGGTAGGAATCGTCGCGGTCGTATCCATGAAGACCATCTGGAATAAGAATAAAGCGAATACGCCCACATCATAAGTGCCTATTAGCCCAAATCCGGTCATTCCGAAGAGCCCGAACTGATGCCCTAAAAGAGTAATCGAGAACTCATGGTTAAGTCCTGTATAGCCTCCCAAAGTGGCCAGTGGACCAATACCTCCGAACATAATGGCAAAACCCGTGAGGAAGAATCCTAGCATACCTAGTGGATACACAAAGAAATTCATAGCCATTGTATGTGCGACATTCTTCACACGGACGAAACCAGTTTCAACCATCGCAAACCCGGCCTGCATGAACATTACTAGAAAACCTGCGAGCAAGGTCCACATAATATTTATGGCTACGCTGTTATGTCCTACAGCACTGGTCACGTCTGCTAAAGAAGGTGCACCTCCGGTGCTTGACGTCACATAGCTGGAATAATCGGTATTAGCTCCGGTAGGGTCTGCCTGCTGGTCTGCCAGCACTACAGCCGGAAAAGCAGCGACTAAACTAAATAGTACCAAAAAACTAACAAATAACCAATTTATTTTTTTCCGCATTCAATAGACTCCTTCATTTTCCATTCGGGCTTTAATAGTAGGCGGTCAGCGATATGCGTGATCGTATGGTTTTTGTTACTTTAGTAAGACAGGTTGAAAGGACAATAAGATACGATAGATATAATTGAAACTTCTTTGAGACCGATTTTTGATAATTACCATAATTACTATCCTCAAGGCCTATCTTATCCGTCTAATAGAGCCCTGTAGTTATTTCACCAGCAATGTATTTCCTTATATTCATATATTAGTTTTTCGCATAAATCGGAATCTCATTTCCTAGTTTTGGTCTTATTAATGTATCTAAATCCTAAAAATAAATATTAAACAAATGTGTTAAAAGTAGATGAATATTCACGGCCGGATACTGTGAGAGCAAGCAGCAACAGCAGTGCATGAAAAACCGTATATTTCAAATATTGATAAAACAACATCTAAAGGCTGTTTTATATGTCTGAAAAAAAAGTATCTTTACAAGAATAAGACGAAAGAAGAGAAACATTAAACAGGTATAAGATTGAAGAACTCTAAAAAGTTGATAAATTTTAATAAAAATTTAGTTTGGATTTCTACGTTTTCATCCTTTCGGCGCGATTTCTTCTGGAAACCATTCCTGAATTTCTTTTGGCATATTGAATTTTACATCCCGAATTTCTCCTTCGCCCATGTGCCTGTACATGACCCGCAGGACAGCTTGAATAACTGCAGCCGGGTTTACATTATCATCGAATTCAAACTGCGCATGCACCCTTCTTGCAAATTCCTCTTTTTTGAACTTCTCGGGTTTATCCCTGAGAGTCCAGCCGTCATAATACACTCCTTTAATCATAAGGGGCAGCTGTGAAGCAAGATCAACCGCTTCCTCCACCGGAAGCCTGTCTCTGATCGCGTGCAATGTACCCCTTAATGCCTGATATGCACTTTCTTTGCTCTGCCATTTCAACTGGCTCAGAATATCCCTGAGCCATACATTAGTTAAGTCTATACTATTGTCAAGATTCCGTACGCCAGTAGTCGTTTCAACTCCCCCTAAAGCCTGAAAAATAAACATCATTTGGCAGAATTAAATTATGAGCTGTATTATATAATTATATCTAAGACTAAAACTAGAAGAGGAGAGTTCAGAGCACGATCAGATCTCGGGAGTAGGAAGCCAAAAAGAAATACCTGGGTTTAGAGTAATAGCAATGCAAAATTCTTATCTTTGATCTGGCAATTTTTTAATGCTTTACCAGATCAAGAACTTCAATATCATGGGCTAATTTCGGAATCACATTATGTTCAGCCCCTATAAATAAAATTCCAGTTTTCCCATCTTCCAGAGTATTGTTTATCCTTGAAGCTATATATGCATCTCTTTGTTCGAGCAAAATGTCTTTTTTTGAATCATATTTCTTTTTTGCTTCCTCTTTTTCTGCAGTCGAAGAACTGTTTAGGGTCTCAAGCAATAGATTACGTTCTTCAATAAGAAGCTGAGGACTTTCAGTGGCAACAACCTTTGCTCCCTTTACTACCAATTTCTCGATAATCTGGTAGTTCTTGCTTCCGAGTTCTGCCGTACTATTAATGATTTTCATTCCTATTTCTCCTTCACATGGCAAACCGTCCTGATAAATTCTTGTGTGCTTAAAATCGAGATTAAGCTGAAAGATTTCTTTTTCAAGTTCATCCCAGAACTTTTCAATAAGCTTCTGGTTCTCTTCCCATTTTTCCTTGCCAATTTTAGAAATAGCAATCTGCACTAGTTCTTCACTTAGAGTTCCCATATCTGCAGAGGTATGGATAATCCTTACATATACAAGTTTTCTCATATTCCCACCCAATTTATTGTTTTACAGGAATCTTTACGTAAACTACGGCAAGATTCCAAAAAATTATATAGCTTCAAATATTTAATCTAGTTTTTAAAATTATAAATTGCTTAAAATGAACCTAATTGTCATTTCAAAAATTGTTTGACTTTAAGGCAAATTCTTATTTATTTGTAGTAGAAAATATGTGAGAGCTTCTCTAAACTCTTGTAGCTGTTTAGTGATTATCTGTTTTCCTTTTTCAGTGGGAACATAACACTTAGTTCTCAGGTCACCTTTTACTGTATCTATCTCAAGTATATCTTGATTTTTTAAAGAGTATAATAATGAATATATCGCGCTTGGAGACACATAAACCTGGTGCTTATAGAAAATCTCTTTTGCAATATCCTGCCCTGACATCGAATTGTTCCTGATCACGCAAAGTACTGCTATGTCAAGATGTCTCTTTATAAGTTCCTGCACATAACAGTTATGTGCAGGCGATCCTGTAGGTTGAACTACATAGTTATCATTTTCAAGATTCATTGTTTCACCTGGGTTGGACGGCATAATTGTGGCACATTCTTTTAATTTTAAATATAAATTGTTATCAAGCTTTGGGATGAGCTTGTTATGTCTAACAATTCTTATTTATCAGCTTTAAATCCAAATTCTCTAATGTCTGTACTTTTGAAATGCAATGAGCTTAAAACTTCCATTCTTAGTTCAACAATTGATGTCACCAAGGACTCATAAAATCACATTAAGCCATAGTTATCGTTCAAATATATTAAGCTTCTAATATATAACAACTTCTATGAACTTACATTATTAACTAGGATGATTGCCTAACAATAATAAAAATTAATAAAAACATGTTAAGATATTGATACACATTACGTGTTATAAAAACAAACTAAATAATTAATTTTCTTATTTTATTATTTCTAAACTATTTAGTCTATAAATTTACAGAATTCCAATTCTATTTTGAGAATTATTCAAAATATTCTATACTGTTTGCCCATTAATTGCAAAATGGTGTGTCAGCACACTTTAATCAGCCAAGTTATATGCAGTGGACTTCTTTTATAAGTTTGCAATAAATTTCATTTATGTTTTGGCTGTGGACGTAGAGATAACTGTCATCATTAGTTTTGATACATATTTCTTCCCTTTCTTTTTCTTCGTGAATGTTTGTAACAACAGTAATTTCCAGTATATTTTTTAGCGGCACTTCATATAAAATTTTATTAATACTTTTATTCCATCCAAAAATTCTGTGATTTGTTAAATATATAAAACAGTAATTCCAGGTTTTACTCTGGTTATGAGAATAAGAACCGTAAAATCTCAGCATAACTTCTTCTTCCGACATAAGAACTGGCTTGTTTATTCTATGTTCAAGTTCCCAGGCTCTTGTATCCTTGTCGAATTGTTCAAAAAGCCCATACTCAAGCATTGTTTCAATTCCAGCAGCTAAAAGTCTGAGACTCAAGCCTATTAGCGGTATGCCTCCAACTGAAATAAGAACATCAGCATTAAGAACAAGCCCTTTATTAAGTAACCTATCAAGAAGTTCTACCAAGGAGTCCCCTTCACGTTCCGGTATCATGTTTGAAAATCCCTTTTAAGATCAACAAAACTAAACGGTGCCCATGGTCCCGTAAATCTGACTGTAAAACCTTCGCGTTGATTTATTTGATCAAGGACATGCCCTAAATTTTCAACATTTCTATTAGAAACAAGACAAGAAAGTGTAATCACAGATTTTTTGCCCTTATATTTTTCCGGAACATGGAAACTTTTTTCTTCATGAATCATCTCCATTGTATTCTCATATATAGCGTTCCCAAACTCGGTTCCAAGTTTCGAAAGCTCGTTCATTATGGCGTGGTCCCGCCGGACATCAAACTGTTTTTTAAGGATGTAGTTTTTTCCCTTGGATCCTCCATCTATTTTTGCATTCAATGCTTGAATATCAGGATTCTCTTTGAGGACTTTTTCAGCAAGTACTTTTGGATCATAGAAGATTTGAACTAAATATTCTGCAGTATCACTCAGTCTTTCAAGCTCACTTTTAAAAGAATCATAGTTCTTCTGCATCCAGGATCTTATGGTTTCATCGTTTCCTTGTGCTACACACCCGAAAGAAAACGGGAGGATGGTATTGAATTTTTCAGTGAGCTTATCAATTGCATAATTATGAGAAAATATCCATTCTTTTGCCTGTTGTTCATCCTTTGCTGCTTCGGGTTTCGTCTCTGAGAAATGTACAGCTGCAGCAATATCTCTATAAACAATTGTGTACACAGAATTGTCATTAATCCCAATAGGCCCCAGATTTTGTTCAGCGGCTGTGTTCACAATTGAGTAGAGATATAGGCAACTCTCCTGTGTTATTTCTTTCATTTTTATCAGCTTCCTCAATCCACCTTGTTGGGTTTAAAAATTTATCAATTACCTGATCTACTACCTTATCCAATCCTTCTCGCACAGAATAAACACAATCTTCAAGCTCGTTATCAATTTTTATGGCTTCAAGTGCTTCTTGAAGGTCAAAAAGGGCTTCTCCGAGTCTTTCAACCTCTTCGTCACTCAAAGATCCATTTTCTATCCTCAACAATGCCTGTTTCTCAAGTAAGTCCTGGATAATCTCAACAAGGGCTACAACAAGACCCAATAATCCTTTTTTTAAATTGTTTTCATCAATATTAATTGACATTTTTTTCCCTTTTTATCTTCAGCTGAAGTACACCATTCTTGTAGCTTTTTTCTTCTATTGACCCCGATTTACATGGCAATGAAATCTTTTTACTGTAAATACCTGCAGAAATATCCAGCACGTCATCCTGAATTTCTATGTTTATATCTTGCTCCTCTACATCAGGAATTTGAGCTATTACATAAACAAAGTCATGTTTTTCAAACACATCAAAAATAGGTTCTGCCGGCTCTGAACCCTCTAATATTACTTTTTTCCTTTCTTTTGAAACTGTACCTGGAACATTAGAAGATTTGTTTCTTGTAGACAGAGGTCTTATTGACAGTCCATAGCTTACTACTGGTTTACTACTCCATCCAGTTTCAAGCCTATGTTTTATTTCCATGTCTGTCTCAGTAATTTTCTGCCTAAATTCTGGAGAGGTCTTTTCGAGAACTTTTATGATTCTGCTGAAGCCTGGAATTGATCCTACAATATCTCCTACTAAGCTAGCATGTTCATAATCTGTAGTTCTGCGTTCTTCTACTCTCTGTTCAAGTTCTTTGATTTTATTTTCCAAGTATTGGACTTTTTTTTCCAGGTCTTCTTTTTTTATGTCAGTTTTTGTTTCTTTCTCATTTTCATTTATCTCATCATCATTGCCCATGATTGATCCCTCCAATTAATCGGGTTGCCACTCCTATAGAAGGTAATTTATAAAGTAATAAACTGACAGCAATACCTATTACAGCTAATTTTATTTCTCAGGAATGTAGTTCCCATCCTGATCGAGTTCTATGTAACTTGCAGGGATTATTGCATGTTTTTTCTTGGAAAGTGGGCTTGTCCATCCGCAAATCGGGCATCCTTTTTCGATTAAGAGTTTTTCTTCTCTACGATTCCCACACTCAGGACAATTTGCATAATTTATATCTGTTCTCTTCCAGGCCGGAGCATCAAGATTTGTTCCCGAAGGAAACTCAAGTCCATATTTTGCTGCGGTTTCAAAGGATGCCAGGGTGGCCGTAATTTTTATTCCAAGAAGCTCAGTTCCCGCGATGGATACCGAAATATCAGCATTAAGTACAAGTCCTTTATCCAAAACTCGATCTATTACATCCACAAGTCCCGCGGATTCTCTTACAACACTTGCATTACTATTTCCGCTCATAGTTTACCTCTTTAACGACTTATAAATTTTTTTAATATATTTCTCATTTACGCGGTAGAACTGAGTGCTCAGTCGGTTAACTTTTTGACAGATGAATTTTCAATTTAATTTATGCTTAGTACGAGTCCCATTAAGTCATGTTTAGTACGAATCCCATTGGCAGTTAACCGCCATTGACCAGAATTACAGAACATATTGAAAGACCTTCAGTTAGCACACATCGTAGTCACTTAACTAAAGAAAAAATGCTTATATTCGCTTCTTACGATGGCGTTTCACAGTGTTTTTAGTTAAAAGGTTGGGGTGAGTTTTCAGAGTGTGAAAATCACTTGAGTGTGTATCAATAGTTATATTGTAATTATATTCAGCTTTTGAGCTGAAAGGCCCATCGATTTTGCCTGATCCGGACTTTTGAGTTATACCTTGATTATCCATTTCTTCAAGTAATTTAAGAAAGTTGTACAACCCAAAAGATTTCTCTTTGGCTTTTATAGAATTTTTTTCCACTCCTTTTTTCGAGAATTTATCAGGAAAAGATGTCGGTTCTGACATTAAGATTCGTCTCCAAAACTCTTTCTGCAAATTTCAATTGTCTCATGAGCTCGCTTTTTTTTTCTTCATATTCTTCTGTCGAGATCTCATCAAATTCGTAAAGCAGTTGATTTTCCTTGATTTTGTTTTTGATTTTATCCACGTTGTAAAGTTCTCTGTAAGCAAAGTCCCTTATTGTTTCTATGTTTGAAATGAGATCGAGTCCAGGAATTGAAATTCCTATCATTCTCAAAAGAATATCATCAAAGACAAACATTACCTGAAGCCACCCTTCTTATTTGATAATATATGTATATCTACAAAATTATATGGTGGCCAGGGTCCGCTATATTGAAATTTATAATCACTATACTTTTGTTTAAGTTTCTCAACTTCATCTGAGAAAATTTGAATTTTCTCCTTATCTACAAGATAAGTAGTATTCATCAAAAGGCGGGGGCTAAAAAGGTTAAGACTCTTCGATTGAGAAGTTATTTTCTCAAAGTTTTCAGTTGATTCAGTTTTACAATGTTCTCTCTTTTCATTGTCTATTTCAGTATCCTTTGGTATAAATATTTTTATCCCGAGTTCTACCTTATTATCCACCAGTGTAAAAGATTTTTTAATAGCTTTTTTTCCTGCACGCATGGAGACTTGTATTAGTTTTTTATTCTTGAATCCCATTCCGTATGCTACCGGGATAATGCTATAATCTTTCATTACTTTCTTGATTACATTTTGATGAATATTTATTTCCTCTTCGTTATCTATTTCATATTTTTTAAATGGCTCATCGCTTACAACAGGACAAAAATCCATGCAGTCCAGTGTATATACCTCGTGTCCCTGAAAACCTATATTACCAAAACTTATAGTTTCTTCTTGGGATTTGATTATGCAATAGACATACTTACTATTTTCAGGCGCGAGCTTCATCGAATACCCTTCCCAACTTTGTAAAGCAGTTTACATTAAATATCAATTCAAAACTTCATTTGCTATACTTATCGAATCGTTTTTACGTAGGTTTGAAGTATATCGAAATATTATTAAACGCATCAAGAATTTTGATTCCTTACGCGGACTTGCTTTCAATAAGAACAAGCATTATATGTCCATACATGTTCGGTTAATATGCAGAGCTTCCAGTGAATGTTCTTCTCTAAGTTAGCGTTATGAATTACATTAAAAATATATTCAACATTCAAAGCTGTGCATGGAATCATTAACCAACTAGATATATTATATTTTGATCTTTAGTCCTCGTCTTGTACGAACATGTCAGATCTACGCCGCATCCCTATTTTATTATAGTCCATAATCTCCATACTTGAGTTAAAGTTCATTTCATAGATACTCAGTATATCCTGTGTATCGGGAATTGATTTTCTTTCAAGGACCTCAACTATGAATTTTGTGATATCTTCTTCTCTGGATACACTTACTACTCCTTCCGCTTTCTTTCGAGTAATTTTCTCAATCACAAAAATTGCTTTATCAAGGTCTTCAATTAATGAAATTGTCCTGGTTTGGTTTTCTTTTACATTAGAGTTCATTTCTTCCCCTTTTTCTTTGCCTCTGATTTTTTTCCCAGATTTTAATTCCATAGAAACTCTCCAAATTCCTTTTAAATTTCGCATTTCTAGGGACAGTTATTCTACACTTATCTTTACTTATCAACTCTCTCATTTGCGAAATTTTGCTGAAACTAACAAAGTTTAAATTGTTATCCAATTTCATGAAACATACTGCGGTGGCGTTAATGTGATCTATTGCTTGCATAGAGATACGCCAGCGCAACTTTAATTAATCCGCAAGTGTATTTTGACTACTTACGCAGTCTTTAACACTGCTTTATTTACAGGCTTCTCTTTCCGAGGTGGTTCAGCATTAGAACCTGTATTTTCAGAGTTCAGCTCTGATATAACGTCAATTACGAGTTTCTTTTTCTTAAGCAGTTCAGCATTGGAACTTGTTTTTGTTGCAATTACATCGACGAATAGCTGTTCAAAATAATCTTTTACGTTACCATTCAAATTTTTCACAGCTTTTCCAACCATAATGCCAGACCTGATTCCAGGTTTCTGAGCTTCATTAGTCTGATCTCTTATTTTCCGGATGGCAGATACTATTTTTTCAGATTCTTTCTCAGATATGCCCGTATGGCCTTTCACTATCTGAACTTCAGTTTCAAAACTATAGTAGTCCATATATATGCCTACCATTCGATCCAGCAAAGCATCCTGAGGAACATGAACTCCTGCGTACTCAACCGAATTACTTGTCAGAATTGCCCTGAAATCCGGATGTACTTTTATGTATTTTTCCTCACCAAACCTGGAAGGTAGTTCAAGTATCCCTTCTTCAAAAACCGAGAGTAAAACGTTATTTGCAAATGGTTTTGCCCTGGAAAATTCGTTATATATGAGAGTATATCCGTACTTGCATGCAATAGCCAGAGGATTGTCAGTCCACTCAGGTTTTATGACATCTGAACTTTTTAGTACATTATGAATATAATTGTCCCTTATCGACTCCTGCTTGATTTGAGCATATCCACCTATGAGATCTTTTGTCGTAAGAGACTCATCTCCATTAATCCATACGACAGGACGTCCAAGTTCTTTTGCAATATGTACAGCAAGACTTGTTTTTCCACAACCTGTAGGACCAATCAAATGTACAGGGTATCCGGCTTTTACCCACATTTTTATTCTTTCACTTAATTCTTGGATTTCAGAACTATTGATAAAACACTCCATTTCAGGAACCAGATACTTTTGTTCTTTATAACTATTTTTTAAGCTCGCGCTGGACTGAAATGATTCATTTATTTTTTTCAGATCGCCATCAACTGATTCCTGTTTTGTTTCCTCTAAGGTTTTGTGAATAGGTTTACCCCTTATTATTCTCTGATGCGTCGCTTTATATACCATTTTTCTTTCCTCTTTTAGTCATAGTCCTCGTGATTTGTTTTGCGTTGAATATTTTTTGTCTTCAAAGGTAAAAATTATCAGGATTTATGTCAAATGAGTATGAGTTTGATACTTAATGGACTTCGTTGAGTAGCTTACATATACTTCATTGAGTAACTTTCGTATTATTAATCTAAAGTTTCAAAAGCCCCGTTTCTATATCGGTTTATGAGGACGATTTTTCTTATAGAGTTATATCTTGTCTACATAGTAGTAATCACTATGTAAAATAGCAAAGAGCTCTACATATCTTTCTTAATTTTTTCTGCAATGGTGTGAAGTACCAGATTGTGATTTGTATCCTCTTTAGTTTGGTGTGGAATTATAAGTTATATCACGGAAACGCAGATAAGAAAATGCAAATCTATGAAATGCAAATCTATGAAATTCAGATTTATAATATGCAAATTTGTGAAATTCAGATTTATAAAATGCAAATCTATGAAATGGAAATCTATAATAATAACATAAGTAAAAGAGTTAAATAACTCTTTTACAGTGCAATAAAAATACATTCGTATTTAGAATGTTCGCTACCAAATCTAAAGAATATACTTTAATTTGAGTATTTACTACGGAGTTGATAAACTCCTTAAGGGCCTATCACAAATAACCTTCTCAATGATCCTTTAATTAATCAACTCGTTCCAATATTACTCAATATGGCGCGTTTGGGGGAAGTCATTAAGTCTGTTATTTTGGCTTGAGTCCTAACCGATTACAAATGTATTTTTATTCTTTTTAGAATTGCTTTCATTCCATTATCCATAGAATTCTTTAGTATAGAGATTGATATTTTTTATCTCTTCATCTACCCCTGATCTAATTTCTGCGACTCCAGATTGAATCTGCATGGCTTTTTCCTGATTCTCCGCCTGAAGCTGCATTACTGCGGAATTGAACTTTGATACCCCCTCTTCCATTTCCAATGTCTTAGTACTTATGTCTTTATTTAGATCAGCAACGCTTTTGGGCATATTTTTGACCTCCTTTTTACACATACCTTTTCTCTATTTCGTTTCTACACTTTTGCAGAAACGTTTTTATTGTACCAAATTTTCATATATAATTGACTTGTTTCCAGAAACCTAGCGAATTTTAACTTTTAAATAGAAAGCTGAATTTATATGATGGGCCACTCCTTTAATTGGCCTTAATGTTCAACATCTCTAGATATCTATTTATAGACGTTCAACAATTTGTATTCGGTTTAGAAATCTAGTATTTTTGGTTTTACATTTCTCACTAGATTTCGGAACTAAGTCATAGCAATCCAAATCTAATATAAGCAGGTTGTATCAAAACTACGTTTGATTTTGCAACTGGAATAACATATTTTACTAGGTTACTTATGTCTTAAATTCGGAATAATTGCCCTCCTGAATTTAAGGCAATAATACATATTATCCAATTATCAAAATGAATCGAGTTTTGATACAGCCTTTTTACTTTGTTTTTATGAAATTATGCTGCAATAGCTGGTTTTTCTTCTTTTGCAGCAATTTCAATTTTTGTGATCTCTTCTGCATAGTG
>DAQQ01000283.1:0-5237 GCA_002508465.1 Methanosarcina sp. UBA7
AAACTTACTGCGGAAAGTGCGATCAGGTAGAAGATTACAGTATAATATAAGCAGCCTTTTGAAACTAGAGAACTGGCAAGGTTTTCAGATAAAACGAAGCCGTTTTCTAAATGAAAATATTTTTTAACTTTAATCCCAAAAAAAGGAGGATTGACAGGCCGACAAGTTAGGGATATTGTTGGTGGTGTTTATTATTATTAGTTAGGGAAGTTAAAGGAGGAAATTTTTTCTTCTAACAAGTAGACTGGTCGACCCGCCGGATTTACATAGAACTATAAGTATAAAAAACTATTGATAATTATTATTCAGTAACTATCTTACTGACAATTTCTCATCCAATAGTTTGGTTATCGGCAGTAACCTGGATCACTACATTTTCTTACCTGCTCTCTGGTAACTCTTGCCTAATTTTTGTAAAATTATTCTGTATTCAAAGGTAATAGTTAGGCAAATCTGTCTATTTTTAGTAGATTTTCCTCTACAGGACGTGTGACACATAGATCAGATGCTAACCCATTTTCTTTCATAATTGAGCAAAATCACAGGATTATTTTTTGCAACAAACCATATTAAATGTCTGAGTTTTATCTAAAGAGTTTGATAACTATGTGTGTATGCAGGAGCTGAGTTTCATTATATTTTTGGATCCTTAAACGTTAAATAGAGAGTATGAGATACGATTTATCATTACCGAAGTGCTCCATGCATGCTCGGTATCTGGAAAATCAAGGGGCGTTTTAACGGTTTAAAAGTTAAACAGTAGAGTGGTAGGATTATGGTATCAGTGAGTAAGAGATGGATTTTAGACAATGTTCAAATGTTGTACTGCACCAGTGGAGTACTTGACCTTGAAGATATCAAGGATTTCGAGGAACCTAAAGAGGGTTTTGAAACAAATCTGGGCCATAATGAAAAGCTGGAAATCGAGAAAGGGGAAAGAAGGTAAACGTTCCATATCTTTATTCCTGGCGGGTTTGGATGGGCTGAAGCATTCTCTTTCACTACACACCCCGAAGAAACCAGTGAATATTAAGTTATTATAAAGGATGTTGATTTTGTACATATTCTACGCTGTGGTTACCATCTTTCTAGGTCTTTTGTTTTTAATTGCGCGTACTAATGCTCGGAATAAAAATAGTTATTGCACAAAGTTACTGTTAACCTGGGGCAGCGTGGTTGATTTTCTGTAAATTCAACATTGAAGTGGAGAGAGTGCCTTACTAAAAAATATTTCTCTACTTCTCCCTCCCTAAATGGTAGACTGTTCCCGATTCCCTTATTTCACCACAGCAATGCAGACGAACGCAGGCGACTTTAATTTGTTTTTACTTATTCCACTTAGTATTTTTATGGATAATTCATTGATCAGTGTTGATTTCAAAGTCCAATTTTACTGTCATTTTATTTGCTTACTTCACCGATGTCTCTACTGCTTTCCCTTTTCTTAGGGCAACAGTAATTATTCTCAATAAACCTCATTCCTCTTCCATCTCCACCAAGTCGGAAAATCAGACTGGAACCACAGTTAGGACAGCTTGTGGGCCGATACTGTTTGCCTTCTGGTTCCCACATATGATCGCACTCTTTGCAGATATAATCGACCTTGCATTCACCAGTACTAACATATTCTCCTCCGGAAATCTCGATCGCTTTTCCGTTGACAAGAGCATCAGCCACCTTCTGTCGTGCCTTTTGGAGGTCACTCCAGAAAGTTTTCCGTGATACTCCCATCCTGTCAGCAGCCTCATTCTGCTCTATCTTGAGAAGGTCGCAAAGACGAATAGCCTCAATCTCTTCTATGGACAGGTTGGTAATTTCCAGACAGCAAAGAGGAATTTCTCTGGGCTTATAATAGGTGGCCTTTGGAAAACAAGATATCCTGCGTTTAACTCTATTAACCATCAAACTACACCTATGTGACACGTAATAAATATCTATCGATCGATATATTTCACTTAAAGCGTTTTAGTATTGACCATAACATCGTCATTAAGGGTTAGAGTAAACATAAACTACTATTAAACACAGACTACTATTGAAATGCAGACTACTATTAAATGCAGACTACTATTAAATACAGACTACTATTAAATACAGACTACTATTAAATACAGACTACTATTAAAACAAACGATCCTAGTCGATGGCTACATACTTTCAAAATTAATTCTTAAATATAATTTGGAATAACTTTTTGGTGCAACGTGTGTGGTAAAACATCTGAGAAATATCGTAGTACTTACATAGTTTCTGAAGGAAGAAAACTTGAAGTCTCTATCTCTCTACTTAACTCTACTTAACCGCAGTTTGGGCAGAGATCTTGCCTGAACTTACTATTTAAAAGAGGTTTATTGTAGTAACATATAGGGCAAGAAAAAAACCCTCTACTTTTTAATGATCTCGAACTTTATGAATAAACCACATCAGTACTTTAACAGCTTTCTTTTAATATTCAAATATGCTGAATAGGTTTTACATCTGGATATTTCAAACTTGTAACTAAGCTCTTGATTTCTATAAACACTGGTATGAACTTTCCTCTGAAATCTTGAGCTGTAATTACATTAGATAACTTTTATTTTTGGATGCTCATTAATATATGAAATTCTCTAAGTTTCAATACTCTCTATCTCAGTCTACTTCCGTCACCTTTTCGTATTTCCTTCATTAGTGTTCCTGCTGTTTTTCCTTTTTGGACAACGGAAACTATTCCCAATAAACCTCTTTCTTTTTCCATCACTGCCTAATCGGAAAATTAGACCGAAACTACAGCTCGGACAGTTTTTGGGACTATTGATACTTCACTTAACTCAATCTTTATTTATAATCGACCAGCAAAATACGCAAATGCGTAGTATTATATATAGCTAACGCTACAACCTTTAACTTTTGATATATTAATAAACTCTAAATCCATTTTTACAACTCTGCGTTTTAAATACAAATTCAATAGCCGTAAGTTCCTAATTGTATAAACTTGATTATAATTACGACGTTTACTTAATATCTTTGTATCATATGTCTTTTAGTCCTGAGATTATTTTCTACCTCTTACGTCTGATTTAACGTAAAAATCCTGCTAATTAATGTACTTTTTTTTTACATCTTATTCGAGTTATTTAATGGTCTTTCCTTATGTAAATAAGCACACAATGCCGTTTTTCACGATCTGTGATAGATCAACGGCTCTTATGAGTTTATATAGAATTTATTATACTACGGATTTCTGTTTTTATATTTAATCCAAACAGAAATGAAAACTATATATACCACGTCGCTTATGTGTAATTTAGAGATTATCTGAAAAGTGCTGTGACCTACTGTAACTTTTACAATCAGCGATCACAAATGAACGGATTCCGGATAATAAACACTAATTGTCCAGTTGTAATTATACAACATGAGTCAAACTTTTCGGATAGTCTCTTAGATCTCATTTATTCTGAGATCACAACATTTACCATTAAAGGACTTGCCCACTTAATCTTAATAAGACGGTGTACTCTCAACTCTTTAGTAGTCAAAGAGTTAACTGCCTACTTTTTTTATTTATTTCTTAGCCGACCAAAAATGGAAACTATTTATACTACGCGCTTATGTGTAATTATATGTTTATCTGAAAAGTGCTGTGACTTACATATAACTTCTACAATCGGCAGATTGCGAATGAATAGGTTCCGTATGATAAAGACTAATTGCCCGGTTGTAAATTATACAGCATGCGTAGAACTTTTTGGATAGTCTCCCGGATTTCTTTTATTATCTGAGATCACAACGCTTCCTATTATAGAACTTATTCACTTGATGTCTAAAATAAAAACGGTGAACTTCTAACTCTCTACAAATTCATATTTCAACGCTTATTTTTATTTTTATATTTATACCGAACAAAAATGGAAGCTATTTATAACACGTCGCTTATGTGTAATTTAAGAGTTTATCTGAAAAGTGCTGTGACCTACTGTAACTTCTACAATCGGCAGATCATAAGTGAACGGATTCCGGATAATGAACACTAATTGTCTAATTGTAAATTTACAACATGCATAGAACTTTTCGGATAGTCTCCAGGATCTCTTTTATTCTGAGATCACAACGCTTCCCATTATAGAACTTACTCACTTGATGTCTAAAATAAAAGCAGTGAACTTCCAATTCTCTAGAAATTCAAGTTTTAACTGCTTAATTTACTGTACTTGATTTTGTTTTGTGAGTGTGTAAATTCTATAAAAAGTTAAAAACGACCTACTAAAAATGTCATTTAAATAGCTGGAACTTTCAAGCAGACGTCAATAATTGGATAATCGTTATCGGTATGCTAAATATCGTAAACACAATCGTCTGAAAAAGCGACTTTAAACGTATTTAGGAGGTAAAGCTAAAATGAGTAAATTAACTACCGGGAGTTTTTCTATAGAAGATCTAGAATCCGTTCAGATCACTATCAATAATATTGTAGGAGCAGCAAAGGAGGTTGCCAAAGAAGCAGAAGAAAAAGAGCTAGGACCAATGGGCCCGACTCCTCTTGCAAGCATGGCAGCTTATAGAAATGACTGGAACTTACTTCTGCTCAAACGCTATGAGCCCGTTTTGACCCCTATGTGTGATCAGTGCTGCTACTGTACTTATGGACCATGTGACCTGTCTGGAAACAAAAGAGGTGCCTGTGGTATTGACATGGCAGGCCAAACAGGAAGGGAATTTTTCCTCCGTGTAATTACAGGCACTGCATGCCACGCTGCTCACGGTCGCCACCTGCTTGATCATGTAATAGAAGTCTTTGGTGAAGACTATCCTATCAACCTCGGAGAATCGAATGTCCTGACTCCAAACGTCACAATCTGTACAGGATACAGCCCGAAGACCCTTGGAGAATGCAGGGCTCCAATGGAGTATGTTGAGGAACAGCTCACTCAGCTCCTTGCAACTATCCACGCAGGACAGGAAAGCGCTGAAATTGACTATGACTCAAAAGCCCTATTCAGCGGCAGTCTTGACCACGTAGGTATGGAGATTTCCGATATCGCTCAGATCTCAGCATATGATTTCCCGAAAGCTGATCCCGAAGCCCCACTTATCGAGATCGGTATGGGATCCATTGACAAGTCCAAGCCGCTCATTGTTGCAATCGGACACAATGTTGCCGGTGTAACTTACATTATGGACTATATGGAAGACAACAACCTGACCGATAAGATGGAAATTGCCGGGCTTTGCTGTACCGCATTCGATATGAC
>DAQQ01000176.1:0-9856 GCA_002508465.1 Methanosarcina sp. UBA7
TTTAGCTATTAATACTAATGAACAAATATCAAATATGTAATAATCAGGCAACAATTTATAAAATTGGGTAAATTGAACAAATAATTAAACAAATTTTAGTGCTCGTGTATATGCTCTCTATAGTGGGCATGCAAATGCCCATGCACGAGCTTACCATGAACGTGCATGTGTTCATGGATAAGATTTGTAGAAAGTAAGAGTTCCCTGTTATTAAGCACGTTTTCCACATCTCCATCCACAACAATTCTATGATCTTCGCTCATTACTATGGATCTGTTACTAATCTGCTCTACTGTTTCAAGGTCATGAGTAGCGGTAATTATCGTTTTTCCTGCTCTACCTAGCTCCTGCAATAACTCTACCAACCAGAGCTGAGTCCTTGGGTCCAATCCTGCTGTGGGTTCATCCAATAAAAGAACATCCGGGTTATTAGCCAAAACAGAAGCTATACAGACTTTTTTCTTCTCTCCTCCGCTTAAGGTATGAGGAGCTCGATCCTTAAGCTTGGTAATTCCAAGCATCTCCAGGACTTCTATTACTCTGGTTTTGACTTCTTCAGGACTCATATTGAGCTGCATGGGTCCAAAGGCAACTTCTTCAAAGACTGTAGACGAGAAGAGTTGTACATCTGAATTCTGAAAGACAAATCCTACTCTTTTCCGGAAATAAGACCTGAATTCATTATCTTTAATGGCATCGAAAACTTCTTCTTCTATCTGATTGCCAAAAGCATAAAATTCTCCCGAAGTAGGATATATAAGTCCGTCAAGAAGAGTCAGCAGAGTCGATTTGCCACTGCCGTTAGAGCCCATTATCGAGATTTGCTCACCTGGCATCACTTTGAAGCTGATATCATTTAATGCACTTATTTTTCCAACATACATATATGATACATTCTTTAAATCAAAAATTGTTTCCATGTTCATATCACCTTATGATGTTATGGGAGATCAACACTAGCAATACGCTCATGGATACCGCAATTGCTCCTGAAATGTAATCGCGATTGCGCATTTTGAACTCCTGCATTATCTTAACGTCACCATTATATCCCCTGGACATCATGGCTGCATGAACTTTTTCACTTGTATCCAGAGATCTTATTAACGTGTAGCCTATGCGTCCACCAACCCATTTCTGCTCTTCGAACATGCCTCCTGTCTTTATTGTTCTGGCTTTCCTGGCAATGTATATCTCCCGTATCATCTCCGTTAGCAGGAATATGTATCTGTAGGCCATCTCCAGCGTGAAAACATAAATTTTAGGAACGCCGACCGAGCGTAGAGACTTAAAAAGAACCTTTTGAGGCGTGGTGAGAAAAAGCAAGACTACGGCAGATACGCACGCTGCGACACGCATTGTGAATATAGCAGCAGAGTTGACACCTTGTCTGGTGATGTATACGCTATCGGATAGTGAAAATGGACCCAGATGTGCTCCTGAGCCAAAGTCGGCTAACCTGATAAGTGGATCTCCCGGAAAGAAGACGTTAAAGATCATTGGTATGGCGATGATTCCTGCAAAAATTGGTATGAAAAGCCATACCCGCTTGATAAAAAATAAGACATCAATCTTGCTGAGATATGCAAAAATTAGAGTAAGTATATAAACAAAAAGAAGTAATTTCAGGTTTCCTATTAAACTTGTTGCGAATATCACGGTCAGGATGGAAACCAGCTTGGCTCTAGGATCCAAACTCTGCAGGAAACCATCACGTTTAGAGAAGCTATCTGAGACAAGAGCTTCTTCTAAAAAGCCAAGGATTCCATCAATCGTCTTTCCTATAAAGCCCTTCTTGCCGTGATGCACTGCTGAACATTGGCACGGGCCGATATCTGTTTCTTTCATCCAGTCCGGGATCATTATTCACCTGTTTTAAAATTTAAGTTATAATTAGTGTTAAATGTTGTATCCAAATAAATCTAAAAATAAACAAAAAATCATAATTATAAAAAGATGTCGATTTCACGCAAAATCATAAATTCCAATAATTATCGGAAAAACTTCCTATAATCACTGGATAAAATACCTCACTAGCAAAAACCAAATAACGGAGAAAATTTCAACAAACCTTGATATTTGCCAGCTCTTATAAATAATAGCTAGCTCTAAATATACTCGAATTAGTTCTAAATATACTCGAATTAGTTCTAAGTATACTCGAATTAGTTCTAAATATACTCGAATTAGTTCTAAGTATACTCGAGCTAGCTCTATGAATAATAGTCAAATATTTGTAAACAATGGTCAGTTCTTTGTAAATTACATAAACAAAATATTGGATCAGAAGTTTATTGAAAATTCATCCAATAATAAACTTTATTGTCAATCTATAGCTAATTTACGACTATATTTTAAAACTCTAGTTTTTGGCAGCTTTTTTTCCTATAAAATACAGGAGACCACCGCAGACTACTACTCCTATCACTGCTGATATAATATATGCTACAGAAGACATGGTCATCGACTCATCGCCGCCTGCAAAAGCATAATCAGGCATTGGAGCGCTCCAGATATCAGATAGCCCCTCAAGCCCTGGAGGCACAGAACCAAGCTTTTCTTTGACCTCTTCAGGCCCCCACTCGCCGAAGGTCTCGCCAACGGCTAGAAGGCCCAAAGGCGCAAAAATTATCAGAACCAATAAACCAATGGATAAGTTTCTTATTATCTTTTCCATTTTTTCACCTCAGGCTGTGACTGCCTTCTTCATTTTGTTCTTTTTTGCTTCGGATGTTTCCCCGTAAAGTATGGATGTATCCGTTCTCTGGATATAGGCAAAAATAAGTGCGGTAATCAGTGCTTCCAGGATGCTAAATCCAAAGGCATGTTCCGTTACCATGGCAGGAACAGTTACACTCAATGGGTAGGGCATATAAAGTGGAGCTCCGGATGCCGTGTGATGCAAAATGGGCTGTATTCCGAATTCAACGCCCGTGCAGAATGATGCAACAGTTAGAGAAGTCCAGCCAGCTATAGCCGAAGCAATAACTCTCTTAGAGGATGTGATCTCAGAATTTCCACTAATAAGTTTGTAAATATAGTAACCAACAAAGGGCATCACCACTCCCATGTTGAAGCAGTTAGCGGCTATGGCTGTTATTCCTCCATCACCGAACATCAATGCCTGTAGCACCAGAGCTACAGAAATAGATATAACTCCTGCCCATGGACCGAGAACTATACCGATAATTGCACCGCCTACGGCGTGACCCGTACTACCTCCTGGAATAGGTACATTAAACATCATTATTACAAATGAAAAAGCAGCTGATAGTGCCAGAAGAGGGACCTGTCTGGACTTAAGTTCTGTGTTCAGTTTTTTTCCGGCGTAGTACCATATTGGGATCATAATGATCCAAAACGCGGTATAGGTATACGGCCCTAGATATCCGTCTGGAATATGCATTTTTATTTCTTCCCTTATTTAGTTTCTATAATTATAACTAAGAATCTTTATTTTGACTGAGTAATTCTTATGATATGGAAAATATTCCTGAAAGGAAACTCAGCTTATCTAAATATTTACAATTTTCTTATTAATTATTTTTTTAAAGAATAGCCTAACATGGCAGAATTGTTCTATATTACTTATATATATTTTGGTATTACTTTTTTTGATAAATTAATATTTATGTATAATTTAATAATTATAGTTAGTTTATAAATAAAATTAAGTGCTTTTATCTTTATCTTTTTTATTCCCAAATAGTTCTCATTATGTATTTATTAGGACTTACGTAGTTGAACTGAAAAATTAACAACACCAATATCATTTACTGTCTAAAATGTGATTTTACTACACCGTCTCTGCCGTGATTGATTTTGTTTTTTAAGTGCGTAAATTCTATTTATATTGTCTTTGTATAAATTTTATCCATAAATCAAAATCAATAGGCTGAAAAGATGTGAGTAAAAAAATAGGTCAAACCATTCAGTTCAAATTAATGGAGATTTTTTAGAGATTTTTTATGGAATTTTATTATCCTTCTTAAATTATCTGAACCCTATCCCTGTCTGCTTTCACAGAAAGGGAAAAAGAAGTTCAGATACTTAAACTATTTAGGAGATGGTTTAATATTTGTGTCTGTTCGCTAGGACACATTATCTTATACTACCAATTGATATTTAACATTTTCTTTTTAATTTTTGCTATTAAATGCCATTTTTATTTAATATAGTATTACACATCTGAAAATATCAATTTTTTGGGAAGTTTGCTGTTTAATTAACAGTCGGCAAACATTGAAAGTGAATCTTTCATCGACAACAGGTTGATATTTCTCCAGAAACCTCACAAACTTGAGCCCTACGCATCACCATTTTCTCCTTGCGTACACTACAATTTCCTATATGTAAGTTTAGGGAATAGATACAAAGTTAACTAAAAGTACTTGACTAACCAAAAGCACTCGAAGACGTATATCAACCGAGCTCATCCCAAAATAAGTTTCATTCCCAAATCTATACTATTTTCATGTTTAGAAATTAGAGCAATTATTCAAAATTCAAGGTTTTGGGATAGGCTCACCAACTAAAAATGTACGACCGATTTGTAAACATTTAATAAATACTCACTAAAAGATAAAAAAATTTAAAAAAGTAGACATTCATTTCCACAAAGGATTTTTGGGAGTAATTCAAGTTTTTTGATATCGGTAGAGAAAAGTAATAATAATTTTCTTAGTCACGGCAGTTTTTGAGTTTAATTCTAACAAAATCCCCAGCTTTTTCATTTTTACAGCGCTAACAACCACTATTTTCTTTCCTTTGCGTGATATATAAATTTTATTATTAACTCCTGTCACATTTTTTATCTTATTTATTACTTAGTATAATAAAATTTTTTAATATAATTACATGTTTAAAATTATAGAAAAGTATATATGAGATTCACAGAATCTAATTATTAATTGACATATACTTATATTTATAGTGATATAATAATGATAAATATAAAAAAGGGTGTGAGCTCATAAGCAGCTTATTGAGTGCTGAGGACAACCATTTTTTAGTCCAATTTCAAGAATATAAACCACAGTTATACGAGATAAAATATCACATGTTGAATTTTCACAGCAATATTAAAAATCGCGATTTAAGTAAAATTGCAGAATCAAATCCTTCCGAATTCTATAAAATTTTTTCCGAGCTTGATGAACTTGGACATCTGGATATGGATGAAGATATCTGTCAGGCCTTACTTAGAGACCCGGTGATCAGCTCCATCCTTCCTACAATTTACACCAGTTATACCCATTTTTTTAGTATACATGAGACTCTGCTCGCAAGAAAAATTCTGGCTTGCAAAGACCCCTGGAAAATGCTGGAATCTTTCCCTCTCTATGCCAGATACGAAAGTATGATTAAAACCCACGTCCAGAACTCTCCCCAAATTAAAGTAATGGCTTTTATAGGTTGCGGCCCCCTTCCTATTACTTTACTATTTTTCAGTAAACTATATGGAATTCAGTGCATCGGCATAGATCAGAACCCAGAAGCAGTGGCTCTGGCAAAAAGCTGTGTAAAACATTTTGGCCTCGAAAAAAAAATCAGTATTGTCGAAGGTGATGAAAACTCACTTGCCGATCTCGACTGGGACTCTGTGCTGATAGCAGGGCTCGCTGAACCTAAACAACGTATTTTCAGGAACCTCCATTCGATTATAAAAAATCGAAAACCAGAATCTGAAAAACCTATTTCAGTGTGCTATCGTGATTATACCGGTATGAGGCAGTTGCTCTATTGGTCAGTCCAACCTGAACATATCAAAGGGTTTCGAAAAATACAAGAAATATATCCAGATGGAAAAGTAAACAACACCCTGGTTTTCCTGGAGTGTGAGTAATATCCCAAAAATTGAGACCGCACTATTAATTGCCGAATTTCAGCAGATTCATACTCATGTGAAGGATATTGGAGAGACAGAGATCTTGGAAAATTCTTCTATAGAATTGCAGGCCATATTTAAAAGATTAGATGAACTTGCTGCCCTGGACATGGATGAAGTATCCTCAGAGATGATCTTTAAAAGTCCGGGATTTGACTCTTTGATGATTTCAATTTCAAACTTTAGATTTTTATACAATCTGAAGCTTGAAATAGAAAAAGCAAAAAGCCTCCTTAAAAGCTCAAATCCATGGGAAACTCTTCAGAATTTTACCTTTTATCCAAACTACTTACAGCTTGCTAGGACCGAATATACAGTTTCAGGCTTGAAACCTAAAGACTGTGTTCTTTTCCTTGGAAGTGGTCCTCTCCCCCTGAGTTTGATAGTTCTCTGTCAAAAGTACGATCTTCAGGGAATTGGAATTGAGCAGGTTGGAAAAAGAGCAAATCTTTCAAGAGAAGTAATTGCCTGCCTAGGTCTTTCCAAAAGAATCAAGATAATTGAAGGAAACCATTTCGTTCTACCCCTTAAAAGTAGCTGTGACCTTTATATGATCGCTGCTCAAGCTGAACCCAAAAAGGAGGTATTTGAACACCTGGCAAAGGTACTTCCTGAAGGAAGTAAAGTTTCCTACCGCCTTTACGAAAAGGGTATTAGAAGAGTTCTGGACAGCGGTTCTCTATTCGAATTGCCTTCCGGATTTGAAGAATATTTAAGGGTCCAGCCGGAACCTCCAGTTAACAATACGGTTGTATTTCTGAAAAAAAATTAAAATTTACTCACTTGATGAGCGATATCAAGCACAAGCAAATTTCTGATATTCTTTAAATTATAAGATTGCTGACTTTTTCCTGCACGGATCAAATTACGATGTAAGGGTTTTGAATGGTTCGGGAATATGGAGGCTAATTCTGTACCTAAAATTCTTCCGGATCTCGCCTATCATCTCCATTTCAGTGTTGTCCAGGATTTTTGCATGATTGACAATCAGGAAATATCCGACTATGAAGGCTGCATACTCCCAGAGTGCTCCGGTAAGTAGATGCGCATTCCTGGCTGCGAGCATGGCTCCGACCAACAAGATAACAATGAAAGTTAATTTCCTGTACATCGAAGTGAAAGGATGCATATTTTGCTTACTCCAGGCCCTTAAAGTCATCAGAACCTCGATGGATACAAAGGACACTGCAGTTCCTACAGCTGCACCTATCATTCCATACTCAGGTATTAACATGAAGTTGAGGGCTACATTAATGCCTGCACTTGCTACTGAGCACTTCATAAGGAAATCCGAGTCCCCAGAGGCTAACAGGGTGTGATAGTTAAACCCGAAGTACGAGTTTGTTATGAACCCAAGGGCAAGGATACGCAGGGAAGTGGCTCCGCTTACGTATTGTGCTCCATAGAGCTTTGTAATAAAGTATTCGGGGTACACGAATATAAGTGCAAATAGAGGGAACGTGAGCAGGAAGCACCATTTAGTCATTACTGCATAGATTGAGCCAAGTGGAGCAGTCTCGTTTTGACCCCAGAGCCTGGATGTAATAGGGACATAAACAAAGCCTACGGAAGATACTACCAGAGACAAGAATCCTACAAGAGGATATACTGCATTGTAAATTCCAACGATTTCAGCAGACTTGAAATAACCGAGCATTATTGTGTCTATCCAGCTCATAATGTTGAGCAGAGTTGCGGTTATCAAAAGTGGGAACGAATACCTTATCAACTGCCTGGTTGTGTCACTGAATTGAATCTTCCGTTCCTGTTTGGCTTTATGCTTAACTGGCGGCCTCTTTATGAAGTATACGGACATTATGCTGAAGGTAAAGATCATTGAGAGCAGATCCGCAAACACGACTCCTTTCAGGGAAGCCTTGATAAACACGGCAATCGTAGCAAATCCAAGCAGAGATACCGGCCTTATAATGTTATAAAAATACATGTTAACACTAGTACGGTCGAATCCCCTGTAGATTGCTACTGTCAGGTTCAGGAGTATTGTAAACGGGACCGCAAAGATAAGTATCTTCACTACGGACAATACTTTGCCTTGCGCATCAAAGCCATTTCCTGCCAGAGCATGGAACAGGGAAGGTGATACCAGAACTGAAATCAAGCCTGCAATCAATCCCATAATCATGGCTGAGATGATTAACTCATGTACCTTCTGTTCCTCATGCTTACCTCTGAAGAACGCAATATATCTCGGAACTCCTTCATTGAGTCCAAGGGTTGCAAATGCACCTGTAATTGAGATCACAGTAAGTGCAAGGGAGTATGTGCCAAAGTCAGCTGGCGCGAGATGTGAAGTGAGTACTTTTTTAGTAATAATGTCGAGAAGCATTCCAATAAAGGTTCCTGCAAGTATTACACCGGAACCTGTCACAATCCGGTTGACCGAGTCGTTAACTGACATGTTAACACCGTTTTATTGGGTTAGTTCTCGACTTTCCGGGTCAACGGGCAGGAGCAGTATTCGGTTGCATTGCCAGTGACTACTTGTAAAATGTTCCCAGTCAACTGCAAGTTAAAGCCTGATATGTCTTTCTCTGCAGTTTGCAGGAGAGGTAAACCTGGTCTTTCAGCCTTGCAGGTACTATCAGATAGGATACTGTTACTGTATGTGATGCAAAATCTCATTTCTGGGTTTAGGGTTTCAAAGTTATCTGTTTTTAATTCCTTAAAACAGTTGTAAGTTTTAAGTTTGTCAGTACATCGGTCTTTTTGCTCAACTTTTTGTCTGGCTGCTCCTTTCTGAGCTTCCAAGACAAGGTTTTCGGGTTTCTTGATAAGCTGCATGATTTCTTACGCCCTTCAGGATTGGATCGGATCGGAGCTAAATCTTGATGGGATCGTGGGGTCAACTACTATGTTGGATCAAGGTTGAGTCCTGTTGGGTCCCAAAATGGCTCGAATGCGGATCTTGGGTTAATCCTCGGTTAGGTGCCGAATATTCGAAGCTGATTTTGGGCCAAGTTCAGGAGGGTCCCTGTTGGATCGAAGGTTAGGCTGATTGAATCCATGGAACCGCTGTTGAACCGCAGGTTGGATTTTGGATTGAATCCGAAAGACCCCTGTTGGATCGCAGGTTGGATTTTAGGTTGAACCGCAGGTTGGACTTTGGGTTAGATCCTGGGTAGGGATCTATATGAACTGCAGGGTGAATCCTGGATCAGATTCAGGATTGGGTTATGGAAGGCGGATATGAGTTCTACTCGCCTTGTATTAATTCTGGTTTGCCTCTGCTAATTTGCTTCTTAACTCAACAGACATTTTGTTTGTTTTTTGAAGCTTGGAATCTGTTTTTTCACTCTGGAATCGGCTTGCGAAACTCGTCGAATCTTTTCCTTTTTAATTCCACAAGAGTTCGTAATCAATTTAGCCGTTTCAGGGTGGCAGAGCAAGTTCCGTATTATGTCGTTTTTTTGAAACTTGAATAAAGGAAACTTATTGTATATTTTTTAAATTTCCCCCAAGATTTCTATGGAGTACCTCATCGACTTAATATAAAAGCTTTTTGGAATCCTCATTGAATTATCATAATGAGGTAAAATAGCATCCTGAAGGAAACCTTATTTAATATGTCTCCTGTCAAGGATCGATAGGATGAAGATTCCAGCTTTTAAAACTTTCAACCCAGGGCAAATATTCAAAACAATTGAAAACTCCAGATCGAGGAAATAAGCCTTCAAAGAGGTTTAAGACTTTTGAAAAACCTGAATTATCCATTACGGATAATCCCAATTTCTTTTATTCAGTAATGAGTAGTCCTGATAGAAGAGAATTTTTTCCGATATTATTCAAATGTAGCCAGAGTAGAAAAACATTTTCAGAGATAAAATCTCTCAAAATGAAACTTCATGAATATCACTATTAGTGTTTAATTAATTTTTAAAGCTTCCTTAAAAATATTTAAACCGATACATGCCGATATATAAAAATTAGGCTTTGATAACTAATTATAGA
>DAQQ01000177.1:0-1869 GCA_002508465.1 Methanosarcina sp. UBA7
CTTGAAATCATTTTAAATAAAGCTGACGAGATTGTCCAGGATCCTCACAGATATAAAAATTTGAGATTCCCAATGAACCATTTAAAAAGAGTTCATATCGACAAACATTTTGTCCTAGTTTTTTCTGTTGACGATGAATCAATGACAGTGACGTTAGAAGACTACGACCATCACGATAATATTTACTAATATTTTTGCTATTTCTTTAGTTTTCGACGCGAACAGGATGAATGCGTATAATGGCGAACGCGCAGTAAATCCCTATAAATTTGATTCTTTTCTCTTTTTGTTGCGTTGGAAAGCTCACTCTTGGCATATATAGAATAATTGACAGGACTTCAGCAGGTGTCGTGTTTTCATTGTCGATAGCGTTTTTTGGTTATATTTTCTTAATTTCCTGTCGGTTGTAAGTTTGTAAGAGGTTAATAGCAGTATCAGAGTCAATCTCTTCAATCATATCGGGAGAAAAGGACTTTGAAAAGTCAAAAAAATGGTTCCCTTGCAAAAACTTTGAAGCAAGCATACGATCTTATAAATTTTGCTAAAGTGTTAAGGCTAAATATTATTAATGTTTTTATAATATGAGTTCGTTTATTTATTTTTAGCCATAAATACTGTTTCATAGCAGAACTTCTTGATATTTTCCATAAAAACTATATATTTATATAGTTCTTTTGACCATATTTTCCTTACTGTTATGGAATAAACTAAACAACCATAAACAAGGGGAAACAGTTTTTTGGCTCAAGAATGCTCTGATGATTCAGACGAATCGGATCGTAACCGTAGTTTCTTGTGTTTTTTAGGATTGCATAAATGGAAGCGGAAAAGCGGTGCATTGTGCTTTTTGCCAACAGTGCTCGAAAAACGCTACGAATGTATACATTGTGGCAAATACAAAGTGACTTTTGAAAGGGAAAACAGTTCTTACAGCCTTCCTGCTGGGAGGTCTTAACTGCAAAAGATCTTATAGCCCCTTCATTTTTTGCCTATTTTTTATTTTCATTTTTATCTTTCTTTTAATTAGTTTCTTTCTATCCTTAAATTATCTTCTTGATACCCTTTTCGTTACTCGTAAAGTTAATCTATCTTAACTTTGTTTGTTAGAAATATGAAAAGAATTGTGATTCTCGATTACGGGCTTGGAAACCTCCGCAGTGTCCAAAAGGGGCTTGAACAAGTCGGATCAAGTTCCGCAATCTCAGGGGATCCTGAGGAAATTCTTGCCGCAGACGGTTTAATTCTCCCGGGTGTTGGTGCTTTTGTGGACGCTATGAAGTGCCTTGCCCCCATCAAAGGGACTATAGAAGAATACGCACGGTCAGGCAAGCCCATGCTCGGGATCTGTCTTGGGCAACAGGTTCTCATGAGTTCTTCGGAGGAAGGAAAGCTTACTGACGGGCTTGATCTTATTTCTGGTAAGGTACTGCGCTTTCCAAAATCCGAACTAAAGGTGCCTCACATTGGTTGGAATAATATTGAAATCAAGCAGGATCACCCTCTATTTGAAGGGATCCCTGACAACTCGTTTGTGTACTTCGTCCACTCCTACTATGTGGACACGACACCTGAAAACACTCTTGCAGCCTGCAGTTATGGGCTGGACTTTTCAGCGTCCGTCGTAAACTCCAAAGGTAATGTTATGGGTACCCAGTTCCACCCTGAAAAAAGTGGAACTATCGGGCTGAAGATTCTGAAAAACTTTGTAAATATGTGCTGAAAGGGTTTATCTAAGAAATTACCCTTTTTTGCTAAAACCGTTTTTTTCACTTTTTCCTGATTATGAAGTTCTGGTTCCTGCACACTTTACGATGAAGCGTCTGAAATCAACACGCTACCTCAAAACAACTACCTAAAAATAACTACCTA
>DAQQ01000177.1:1886-3328 GCA_002508465.1 Methanosarcina sp. UBA7
ATAACAGATTACTAAAAATAGACCGATACTTGAATGCCAAACTATCCTGCCCTGTATATCTTTTAGGGCAGAAAGATCCGCAAGAGATGGTTACTATGGATATAGAAGGCTACGCAAAACGGGCTCTCAGAGAGGACCCCTCAAACGAAGCAGGGCTTGAAGCAAAGCTGGCTTCAAGAATTCTTGAAATTAAGCATATAAGCTTGGAAAAAGCTCATGAGATCGCGGCTGCGGTTGTTTGTGAGGCAAAAGCAACACTTGATGTGAAAGGAGACGTGTTAAGCCCCACTTTATCAGGAGTTTTAATGGGTGAATTCGGGGTAGGTTCTAGAGGTACAGGAGACTTTTACGTTCACTCCAAGCTAGGAGAAGTTATAGGCAAGACAGGCGCTGTTGTGGATAGCTCCCAGCTTGATGACTCAGGAGTTGTCAAAATCGGTGAAGACTACCTCGTGGTTACAATTGACGGAATTCACTCTCGTCTGAGCGACTTTCCTTTTCTCTCGGGCTTTCATGTAGCCCGAGCAGCTTTGCGTGATATATATGCTATGGGAGCTCGACCCCTGGCAATGCTTTCCGACATTCATGTAGCAGACGACGGAGATGTAGCAAAGATCTTTGACCATATTGCAGGAATAACTACGGTCTCGGAACTTACCGGAATACCTCTTATTACAGGGAGCACGCTTCGAATCGGCGGAGACATGGTCATAGGCGAACGTATGACGGGTGGAGTTGGAGCTGTTGGCATAACCTCTTCTCTTACCTCGCGGAACCGGACAGAAGCAGGAGACCTTATCCTTATGACCGAAGGCGCAGGCGGAGGTACGGTTTCCACAACTGCGCTTTACTATGGGATGCATGAAGTTGTGGAGGAAACCATTAACATTCGTTTCCTGGAAGCCTGTGAAGTTCTGTTGCAATCCGGGCTGCATAAGAAAGTCCATTCGATGACTGATGTTACTAATGGCGGGATTAGAGGAGATGCCAAGGAAATATCAAAAACTGCAGGAGTAAAACTTGTCTTTGAAGAGGAAAAAATAAGGGCTCTTGTAAACACAAAAGTACTTTCAATGCTTGAAAACCTGAAAATCGACTATCTCGGAGTCTCTCTCGATGCCCTGCTTATAATTGTTCCCCCGGAATATGCTGACGAAATCCTCGATACTGTCAGAGCTGCAGGCATTAAAATTGATGTAATAGGGCATGTTGAGAAAGGAAACGGAGCTGAAATCTTCTTAAATGGCGAATGCAGAGATTTTACACCAAGGTTTAGAGAGTCTGCCTATACACCAGTTAAAAAAGTCCATGGAGAAGAGAATCCCAGAGACTTTGAAGAAATGAGAGCAGCAATTGATAAGGCTGCGCTTGAAGCTATTGAAAAGAAACAAAAAGTCCTTGAAAAAATAAGAAGTAAATAAAGCCTTTCAAAAAAAAGCCTT
>DAQQ01000177.1:3352-16489 GCA_002508465.1 Methanosarcina sp. UBA7
GAAAATTTAGTAAAATGCATAATTTATGATAAACCAAAAGGTTTTTTGAAAAACTTTTGTAAAGATAGCTAAACAGGTTAAATCCTGAAATTAGTAACTTTGCAATTAAGGTAAAAGAAAAAAGAAATCGAGCTGGGAAGAGGGGAATAATACGTTTTTCGTTTTACTAACATGGAACAATTACATTTTTCTTTTTACTAAAAGGGTTTCCCTTACCTTTCCAGTGATTTCAACCTCTACATATGGTTCGATTTCCTCTTCTGAACTGGCTTTCCAGTATTCCCCGTTATAGCGGACAAAGCCTGTCTTTTGAGGCCCTAAAGGGTCTATGGTTTCGGCAGTTTCCCCTATAAACACTCCAATGACCGGTTTTTTCTTTCTGATCTCTGTTACTTTGTAAATTGCAAAAACCAGAAACAATCCGAAAACAACCGTAGGGGCAACAACCGTCAGGGTAAGGACCTTTCGAAATTCAGGGGTGTAAATATTTTCACTTCCCATCGGTACAAGAAGTATACTTCCTATTATAAGGCTGATGAGACCTGCAAGCCCGAATATCCCAAATCCGGGGACTTTAATTTCAACAATCAAAAGTCCTATTCCCAAAAGAATGAGGAAGATTGCCCCTAAATTGATATCAAAGCCTGTACCCATTAGCCCAAGTGCAATTGACATGATTCCGAAAATCTCTGCTCCGGCTCCCGGACTTGAGATTCCGAAAATTAGCCCATAAATTCCCAGGGTCAAAAGAAGGGAGGAAATAATCGGGTTTGAGATGAGTCCTAAAAGGGATAGTGAAAGAGGAGGTTCATAGATTTCTATTCCTGCATTTTCGGTTTGCAGGACTTTTTGTTTTACCTGCTGCCCGTTTATCTGTACTAGCAGGTTTGGAATAGAAGGAGCCATATACTCTATTACACCGCTCTTCAGAGCTTCCTGTGCGTCAAGATTTTTATTTTTCGTTATAACCTCTTCTGCAAAAGTCTCGTTTCTCCCGTGTTTACTAGCTGTTGCAACCGAGAATTTGACAAGGGCATTTATTATTTTCTCATCTGTAATGGGTTTTGTTCCCTCTGCCGACATCTGAACCGGTTGAGCTGATCCTATAACCGTGAATGGCGCCATTGCAGCAATATCTGTTCCCATAAGGATGAGTGTACCGGCTGACCAGGCTTTCCCACCCTCTGGCACATATCCGATAACAGGCACGCTTGAATTTTCAATTGTACTTATAATTTTTTGAGTTTCGTCCAGTCCTCCGCCTGGGGTATCCAGGACAATTATAAGAGCTTCAAAGTTTTCATTTTCAGCTTTTTCTATTGCATCAGCTACAACATCATCTGAAGCTGGTGTTATAGCCTCGGATATTTCAAGCACAAGTACTTTCTGTTCAGGTCCTGCATCCACAGAGGGTATAGAAACGGCTATGAGGATGAAACACAGGAAGAAAATAAAGAAGAGATGTGAACCTCTTTCTACAGGCATGGTTATCGATCTTTTCTTGCTCATCCATTTCCTTCAGTTCTTTTTGCTGCTATAATTTTTGTTTACGCTTATTTTTGCCTTTACTGTTCTTTTCTTTCCGCAATAGCCGTAGATAAAGCTGCTATATTTCCGGTTTCAATAGACTGGGACTGGGTAACTACTATGAGGTTCTTTTCCCTTGCAATCTCGGCTAAAGTTTGCAGTTCCCTCAATTTGATTGCTGCGGGGACTCCCTCATAGAGAGTTGCGGCCTCTTTCATTTTCTGCGCAGCCAGGGATTCTCCTTCCGCAAGGATAATTCTGGCACGCTTTTCTCTTTCGGCTTCAGCCTGCTTGGCAATTGCTCTCTTCATCGTATCAGGCAGGGAAACATCTCGAATTGTAACACCTGTAACCTTGATCCCCCATGGATCGGTATACTTGTCCAGAAGCTCCTGAATTTGCTTATTGATGTTTTCCCTTTCCGAAAGCAACTCGTCTAATTCCATCTGGCCCATAACATCCCTCAGGGTAGTCTGTGAAAGGGTAGAAGTTGCGAACATATAATTTTCAACCTGAGTTATGGCAGCTCCAGGCTCTATGACCTTGTAATAGACAACCGCATCCACTTCAACCGTGACGTTATCCCTGGTGATTACTGCTTGCTTGGGTACATCGATTGCAACAACTCTAAGATCGATTTTCATAGCTTTGTCAACAATCGGGATAATAAAGAAAATCCCTGGCCCTTTTACACCACTTAGGCGGCCCAACCTAAAAATGACTACTCTCTCGTATTCGTTAACCATTTTTATTGATTGTGAGAGTATTAATATTAAAACTAATAATACAGGAAGATAGATTTGACTGGCAAAGATACTCATAATTTTTATGACCTCGTATTCCATTAATGTTTAAATTAGATTTAATAATAATTAAGTACTCTTTGTTCAGATAAACAATAATAAAAGTTTCTATAAAGTAAGTCTTCATAGTTCAAAAATTTTACACCCCGCATTATACAAATATCTGAAAAGCTATATTATTATTTAATGTATTATTATTTATATTGTTTCCTTCTCCAGATTTCCAATTGACTTCAGTTTTTCAGATTTCGAACGACATCGGAAAAGGAAATAAATGTCAAAAATGCAGATGCCTGATTGTGTAAAATTATAAAGGACTGCGAGAGACTCATTCTGAGAAATAGTTGTCTCCGAAAACACTTATATTTGAAAAATAGAAGATATAAAACAGGGAAAAGTAAGTTGACAGGGAAAAAAGGTCAGAATGCTATTGATTTTCGGCCCTTAAGGCCTTAGAGTTAGATCAGCTTACTTAAAGCTTACAATAGAAAAGAGGAATACTGTCAGGCTCAAGAAGGTATTCTGAGCCTCAAACAGTAGGTCAAGAAAACGCAGGTTCGAAAGAACCATTGGTGTTGATATTAATGAGTAAGGAATGTCCAGACTGCCACGGACGTGGCTATAAAGTTGTTTCAACTGAAATCTGCCCTCAATGTAAGGGTAAAGGTAAATCAAAATCAGTTGATTTCATGAAAATGTCAGAAAAAAATCTTGATAGCTTTTTAAAAAATGGTGCTGCCTGTGAAAAATGTAAAGGTACTGGAAGTATTGAGGTAACTACTCCCTGTAAAACCTGTAAGGGGCTGGGAAAGATATACACATGTAAGATTTGTGGAGAACGTATTGAGAACCCACAGGATCCCGATGAAGAAGTATGTGATTCCTGTGCCCATTCTCAGTATGTTTATGCCCTTGATGAGTCCTGCGACCTTAAAGATGTGGAAGCAGGAAAACTTTATCATGGGATAGTTAGCAGTAAAGCGTCTTTTGGGGTCTTTGTGGATCTTAACCCTCACGTAAGAGGACTTATGCATTCTAGCAATGTAGGAATTCCTCCTGAAGTAGGAGATGCCGTAATTGTACTGGTAAAAAGCATCAAGGCCGGAGGAAAGCTGGATCTGATCCCCAAAACCCTTAAAAAATACGAAACTATCGAGCTTGAAAAGGAGCTTCCGCTCAAAAGTTCAGCTGAAATCGACTCCAGTATGAAGGGCAAACTTCTCAGAATCGAAGGGGAAGTGATTCAGGTAAAGCAGACCAGTGGACCTACGATTTTCACAATTAGCGATGAGGGAGGTTTTATACCCTGTGCAGCCTTTGAGAGCGCTGGAAAAAGGTCCTATCCGCATATTGATGTAGGAATGATTGTTTCCATTACCGGAGAAGTGACTCTGCGAGATGACCAGATACAGATCGAGGTCATGAGCATGAAACTGCTGACAGGAGAGAAGGAAGCAGTTGTCAAGAGCAGAGTTGAGAGGGTAATTGACGAAAAGGCAGCTCCTGCGGATATTCCTTTTCTTATCAAAAGCGAGGTTATGGAGAAACTTAAACCCAGGATGCTCCATGTCGCTAAAGAAATCAAAAAAGCTATTCTCCATTCAACCCCGATTATTCTAAGGCACCATGCTGACGCTGATGGCATTACCTCGGCAATTGCGATTGAAAGAGCTATTCTACCCCTTATTACGGAAATCGGGGGAACGGATGCGGAATATTACTTCTACAAACGTGCTCCTTCGAAAGCTCCTTTTTATGAACTTGCCGATGTTACGAGGGATATTTCATTTGCACTTGAAGATCTTTCCAGACACGGGCAGAAGATGCCGCTTGTAATCCTTGTAGACAATGGATCAACGGAAGAAGACGTACCTTCGATGCGGCAGGCCGGAGTTTATGGAATCGATATGCTTGTCATTGACCATCACCACCCGGATGAGATTGTTGACCAGTACCTTATAGGGCATGTAAATCCTGCTCATGTGGGAGGGGATTTCGGGGTTACTGCCGGAATGCTCTGTGCTGAAGTTGCTCGTATGATCAATCCCGACATCAGCGATACAATAAAACATCTTCCAGCAGTTTCGGCAGTTGGAGACCGTTCAGAGGCTCCGGAGGCTGAAAGGTATATTTCTCTTGTCTCGGACCGTTATACCCTTGAAGAGCTGAAAGAAATGGCTCTGGCTCTGGACTATGAGCAGTTCTGGCTGAAATTCAGTAGTGGAAAAGGTGTTATCGACGATATTCTGGATCTAGGGGATCACGAAACCCATAAAAAACTGGTTTCCCTGCTCTGCGAACAGGCAAATACCATGATACAGGAACAGCTTGAAACCTGCCTCTTTAATGTCAAGTCTCAAAAACTGTCAAATGGGACTATTATGAATGTGATAGACGTTGAAAACTACGCCCAGAAATTCACCTTCCCGCCACCAGGAAAGACCTCAGGCGAAGTTCATGACGTGCTTACCAAAAGGTATCCGGATAAACCCGTGGTAACTATCGGATACGGTCCTGACTTTGCAGTCATACGTTCCAAGGGCGTGCTTATGAATATTCCAAAAATCGTCAGGGAACTCAGGGAAGAAATGAAAGGCGCAGGTGTCAGCGGAGGAGGACATCTGGTTGTAGGTAGTATCAAATTTGTGGAAGGAATGAGAACTGAAGTGCTATCGAAACTTGCCGAAAAGATAGCATCCACCGATGTCGAGTATTAAATGGTTTTAATACTCTTTTCTTCCTTTGCTTCTATTCTGAATAGAGAAATTTCATTCTTAAGTAGTCTATTTTTAAGAAATTGGATTCTTAAATCTACACACTGTTTATTCTTAAAACCAAGCAGGCAGTTTTCAACAGCTGCAAAACTTCAAAAAATAATGGAAAAATTTAGGAAACCCTTCATTTGGAAAGGCTTTCAATTCAAAAAGATACTACGATTTATTCTTGTCTTGCCTTTTTAGTCCAGGCGTACAATCCTTACAAGAGACTGGATCGGGACATTAGCAATCATATCTGCGCCTTTTTTATCTACGAGAACTACTACAGCCCTTGGTTTGGCGCCCATTTCCCGAAGCTGCTCAATGACCTCCATAGTTGTGGAACCTGTAGTAATAACATCGTCCACGATCACGCAGTTCTTGCCGGCAACGCTTCCGAAGTTTCTGCTTATTGTCCCTTTATGACCTGGCTGGACTACATCCTGCCCTTTACGGGAATGATAGAGGGCAAAGTCAGCTCCCAGTTCATTTGCCATCATGCTTGCTAGGGGAATGCCGCTGGCGGCGACACCGACAACAACGTCGACTTCGGCGTTTGTTTTTTCCAGAGTCTCAAGTACCATGTCACAGAGTGCAAGTGAGATGTAGTGGAGCCGTGTAGCACTTTTTCCTATGCTGCTCCAATTTACGGAAATATCCTTTGGAGCGGGGGCTGCTACTTCTTTTTTTGAACGGGTTAAAAGCCAGGTCACAGTTTCCCTTGAAACATTGAGTTCGTCGGCAATCTGGCCGGTTACAAGCCCGTTACTCTGCAATTCCACAGCTTTCTGGATTAAATCTTCTATGTTCTTCATGCCTCCATTCCCACCTGAATTTTTTTCTGGCTGTATTTTTCGGCACTTTTNNTTTTTTCACGATTTTACAACTTATTCGCAATACTTGCCTTGAATACTGCCTGGTAAACTATGTTCAAATGTATATTCTCTCAATTAAAGACACTATTACATTATCAAGCATTATATCTTTTTCTTTAGCTCAAAAGTAACTCTTTTCTTTTCTACTTTTTTTCCTTTTTTTCTTAAGAGGGGAACCGCAGATAGGGCAAACATCCCCTTTGTCAAAAGTTTTTTTGCAGCCTATACACTGTTTTTGCCAGATGATAATATCCTTTATTTTTTTCTGGGCGATGGGCTTAACCTGAATCCCAAGCTGCACGGCAACGTTCTGGACTGCATAATCGTCCGTAAGCAATATACCACTATCCCTATATTCGAGAGCCTTTGCAAGAATTTCCATGTCAGTCTTTGAGAGTTCTTCGGAGTCACGCGTGAGCTCAGCCATTTTCCGAACCTCTTTTACCATATCGGGATCTGGCCATTCTACACGTAACCCTCCTTCTTTTGCAAGATCAAAACGAAGGGAAGCATCCCCGCTTTTTAATTCTTCTGCAACCGAAGGAACGGTAATTATGAGAGAACTGTCCAGGTCACAGTTTCCCATTATAAAAACCGCTGAGTCTGCTATGTAATAAGTCATTTTTCTTCTCTTTTCTCTTTTAGTATATAATTGATTCCCGCGAGTCCCATCCTGGCAGAGTTGCGGCCCTACAGTCCTAGTTTCTCCTCGGGAAGACGGCGCTCTTTTCAGCAGCGGGCAGCTCTTTTAGTGTGTCTCTAGTTCGGAATAGGAAGCAAGAACCTGTTTTGCTCATCTGTGTTTCGCTTACTCAAAAAGACTAATCTCATACGAAGTTTCAAAACTCTATTTTGCCAAATTTGTTTCAGTGTGAAAAATCGTCCGCTATTTATAGTCACTGTTTCGTAATTATATAAAAGGTCTACTCCAAAATTTGTACATCAAAAGATAATGTGAGTCGATAAGGGACAATTGCTACCTACTACAATCAGAAAGCTTAAAGTGTTATCGTCATATTGAAATATATAAGGAATTTAAAATGAAAGAAAAAGAAAAAATGATGGCAGGCAAACCTTATAGAGCTTTTGGGGAAGAACTCGTCGCAGCACGTCAGGCTGCAAAGGAATTGATTTTTGAATTTAATTCTCTTCATCCAGGTAAAACTGAGCAGCGAAACAAAATTATTCAAAGACTCTTTGGCAAAATAGGTAAAAACTTCATTATTGAACCGCCCTTTCGCTGCGATTATGGATATAATATCTCCATAGGGGAGAACTTTTACGCCAATTATAATTGCACAATTATTGACTGCGCTAAAGTTATCATCGGTGACAACGCTTTTATTGCACCCAATGTTAGTCTTTTTACTGCAGGACATCCCGTACATCCTGATATACGGAATGAACAGTTGGAATATGCCCTCCCTATTTTTATAGGCAACAGTGTTTGGCTTGGAGGTGGCGTTATTGTGAATCCTGGTGTTACTATTGGCGATAACGCCGTCATCGGTTCTGGAAGTGTAGTAACAAAGGATATTCCGGCCAATGTAGTAGCTGTTGGCAGTCCGTGTAGGGTCAAACGCAAAATTACAGAAAAAGATAAAATTAATTTTTTAGAGATGCCACATAATGAATAAAAATATACTGATACTTACTGGTAGTCCACGGAAGAATGGGAATAGCGATATGCTGGCAGATGCCTTTATGAAAGGAGCAAAGGAAAAGGGGCATACAGTAAATAAAATAGAAGTGGCAAAACTCAATGTTAATGGATGCAAAGCCTGTATTATGTGCTGGACAAAGGATAGAGCCTGCGTTCAATGTGACGATATGAAAGAAATTGAACCACTACTCGAGAGTGCAGATATGCTTGTACTGGTTTCCCCTTTGTATTTTTTTGGGATTTCTGCACAGTTAAAGGCTGTAATTGACAGGTTTTGTGCCTACTGTGTGGATAGCCGTAAAAAATCTCTTAAGGTAAAAGAATCTGCTTTAATTATGTGTGGAGAGTGCGATGAAGAACGATTTTTCAGCGGCGCCATAGATACTTACAAGCATACGGCAGATTATATGAAATGGAAAGACAGGGGTATCTTAATAGCTACTAGCGTATCAGCAAAAGGAGATATTTTGCAAGGAGATTGGCTAAATAAAGCGCAAGCTTTTGGCACTAGCATTTAAACAACTGACATCTTTTCACAACCTGAGTTTTGCTACCCAAACTGCATCTAAGGGGCTCGTTGTCCTTTTCGCTATGCTTTACTTAAGAGGACTAATTTATGGTTTTGAATCTTGCTCCTCTTAAATGATTAATCTATGGTCCAGGGAGAATTTCGATAAACTCCAGTTTATGGCTGGTTGCTTATAAATGGTATATAAGTAATTTCTTGAGATTAGAGGTTTATCGAAATTCTCCAGGATTACTTTTTCATGAATTACATTAAGAATGACAAGAAAAGATTAGTGTTTGCTCAAAAAGGATAAAACTAAAGATGTTTTTTGAGTTGAATATAGCAAAAGTGTTTTGCTTATGTATTGACAAATATTCTGCTTATGTATTGACAAGCCCTTTCATGATTGTTTTAAAAACCTTGTGAAAGGGCTTGAACATGAAGGAATTTACTTTTGAAGAGAAAAATATTATTTTTAGATTTTACTTCGGGCAAATTTCCTTGAGGCCAGCTGCTATATCAGCCAGAAGTTCGATAGGAATTCCCATAATCATTTCTTCGTCTGAGATCTTGGTGTACGTCCTGCTGCCGCTGCAACCGACTGTGACTCCCACTTTGCCTTCTTTGTACACATTTACGACTCCGTCGGAGCATAAGCTCTGCTTTCCTGCAAAACTTGCTTCGACTCTGCCACCTGTTTTATACATTGCAGCCTGTGTAAGTAACATTATTTGTTTAGGATTACCGATGACTATAACAACATCCGGAGTAAACGTGGCTTTTTCCAGGGGAGAATACAGAATGGCTTCTGTTGAGTTTGGAGGAAGCTTGGGAACCTTTTCAAGGGTACGCCTTGCAGCACCCTGGGTACTGAACTGTTTAAGTTTATTAAAATAAAATTCTCCACTTGCAACTTTTGGAGGCATTTCTCCAAGACCCATTGCGCCGGCTCCGCCTTTGCACATCTGGTCATCACCCAGAGTATAGAACTCCTCACCTGTTCTTCTAACTCTATCAACCAGCTGGCAGTGCCTCATAGTCTCATCTACTTTTTTTATTCCCTCCGGAACTTCTCCTCCTTTTGGGATCAGTTTCACGGCAACAGGGGAAGTCTTCAGTTTCAAACAATCTATAAGTTCTTGTCCATATTTGTTTATCTCTTTTACATCCATATTCTCAACTCGGGTTTTGAAACTTTTGTCACTTCTAAGACAATAATACCGTTTTATAATTTCCTAAGTATTTTCAGACTTGTTTGTCTAGTTCTGGACAAATAAGACATGACAAGACATGACAATTTTTATCAAATTTTTACTGGAAACTTTAGAACTATCTTATCAGTTACGGACAAATTCTTATCGGTTAAGGTCAATTCTTATCAGTTACAGGCAAATAATACATGATAAGATTCGATATAAGCATTCCCAAGTTTATATGTATACAGGCAGTTTCTCACAGTACTACTATTTTTGGCTGTTTTTATTCAGTACTGAGAATCTCCGATGATCTTTCCAAAAGAAATAAGTGGGTTCATGGAAAAGTTCACTCTAATTTATCAAAGATAATCTCCATCTTTCCCATTTCGCGAGCAAGATTCTTCGAAATCATGCCATTTTCGAGCCAGCAAGCGTTCATTACTGCTGCTGGAACAAGACAGGTAGGCGTAAGAGGCATTTCAGCTGATTTCCTGGCAAGTATAGTTTCTGGACCCCCCATAAGGTCTTTCAGTTCCATATCAAAGTGTGTGCCCCATTTTCGGAGTTTTTTGCATGTAGACTTAATATGTATATGAGTACTTTTTCCCTCCTTAGTGGCAATTATCTTTGTCGTATGTCCACATATTGTGTTCAATGAAATCTCTGTAACCATTATCTCTCCTCGTTATTGTTATTTTTCCCGTGATATCGGACCTTTTTTAGCATGGAGTTTAAATTGGAAATTAATATCCCAACTTTAACCTGCAAAAGATTCATTTACCTTATATTTATATAATTTTTAGCATATGCCTTTTTTTCACTTGCGCCTGTGAACGTATTATAGGACTTCTGTTTAGGACTCGGCAACATTTTTAATTGCAACTCTGTAATCCAGATTTGCAGCATTATTAATTGCGACTCTATAATCCATACTTACATCTCCGTATCCACATTTACACCTCTGTATCTGTATTTACATCTCCGTATCCACATTTACACCTCTATATCTGTATTTACAGCTCTCTAATTTAATCTCATTTTACAGATACAGGCAGGATGTAAAATTGAATTTTTTCCTGGTTTTCTGATCGTAAAGTTCTTATACGATCCTATTTGTATTGATTAGTCCATAGCAAATATGCTAGTTAAGTACTCCTGCTAATATAATTAATATATAATCAGAGCGATAAGTATGCTTATGCCCTGACACGATCACCAGATCAGGATTACAGTATATTTACAACAGGAAAAATATAGAATTACAATAGGAAAATTCATAAATGATCATTAAAGATAAGCATTGATTATAATTTCAATACATGATGAGGTTTTAAAATGAGATGGCAAGGTAGCTCCAGAAGAAAAGTGACTGGTGGGAAAGTTATTGCTGCCCGTGGGAAGCGCAAGTTCGAAATGGGCCGTGAGTCTGCAGAAACCCGTATAAGTGAAATAAAGAGGAAGAACGTTCACACTATGGGAGGCAACAGGAAAGTAAGACTTCTTCAGTGCAATACTGCAAACGTAACCAATCCCAAAGACGGAAAAACCACTTCAACTCCCATTGAGACAGTTCTCGACAACGTTGCAAACAAGCACTACATCAGGCGTAACATTCTGACAAAAGGCTCAGTAATAAGGACGTCTCTCGGAACTGCTAAAGTTACAAGCAGACCGGGACAGGACGGAGTTGTAAATGCTGTATTAATTGAATAATCAAAATTTAACTACCCCAAAACGGGGATTTTTTATCAAATTCCCTTACCTTGTGCCGGTGACTAATATGGATGAAAAGATTCGACATATACTGGAAATTCTTGAGAATGACGCACGAACGAGTCCAGAGGAAATAGCATCCCTCACGGATATGTCTGCACAGGAAGTTTCCCAGGCAATTGCAAAACTTGAAGAGACGGGAGTTATCCGGCACTACAAAACCATAGTTGATTGGGATCTGGTTGGGGAAAACTATGTTTATGCAGTTATTGAGTTGAAGGTTACTCTCGAGCGTAATCAGGGCTATCAGGCAATTGCAGAAAGAATCTACAAGTTTCCGGAAGTCAGGTCAGTAAGGCTCCTATCTGGAAATTATGACATATCCCTGACTGTCAGAGGAAAATCGATGAAGGATGTGGCTTTTTTCGTAGCAGAGAAAATTGCAACCCTCGATCAGGTACAGAGCACATCAACCCACTTCGTGCTGAAAACCTATAAAGAAGATGGGGTTATCCTCCATGAACCTGAAACGATTCAAAGGCTACCAGTCTCATTTTGATACGAGATGATTCAGAGCCTGATTTTCCTATCAGATTTTACATTTCAGAATACTCATATAATTTTTATGTGGTGTTTTGCTTGAGACCTTCATGTGATCCTTCAAAGTTTGTTGCCGACGTTATGAAAGAAATTCCTCCTTCAGGAATACGCCGTTTTTTTGATCTGGTTTCCGGACTTGAGGATGTAATTTCCCTTGGTGTAGGAGAGCCTGACTTTATTACTCCATGGCATATCCGTGAAATGTGTATTCACTCTCTGGAAAAAGGGCAAACCTCATACACTTCAAATTACGGGCTTCCGGAACTCAGAGACGAACTTACCAGAACCTACTACAGGCGTTACGGTCTGGACTATAACCCTTCATCCGAGATCCTCATTACAACAGGTGTGAGTGAAGCTCTGGACATAGCAGTAAGGACCGTAGTCAACCCTGGTGATGAAGTTATTATCGTCCAGCCCTCTTATGTGGCATATATGCCTTCGGTTATTCTTGCAGGAGGTAAACCGGTTATCGTTTCCACCCACAGGGACGATGAGTTTAGCCTGACTGCAGAAGCCCTCAAACCTGCAATCACGGACAAGACAAAAGCAATAATTCTCAATTTTCCTAATAATCCCACAGGAGCAATTATGTCAAAGGAAGGACTCGAGGATATTGCTGACCTGGTTGTGGAGAATGACCTGTTTGTTATCTCGGACGAAGTTTACGAGTGCCTTACCTATGAAGGCAAGCACGTCCCATTATCTTCACTTGAAGGCATGAAAGAGCGGACTGTTATGCTTAACGGCTTTTCCAAGGCCTATGCAATGACAGGACTAAGGCTCGGCTTTGCAATGGGCTCTCCGGAGATCATCCATTCAATGATGATGATCCATCAGTACTGCATGATGTGTGCTCCCGTAACTGCTCAGGTAGGCGCAATCGAAGCACTCCGTCATGGCAAAGATGAAATGGAGAGGATGGTTCGAGAATATGACCGACGCAGGCACTTTATTGTCAGGGGCTTTAACAGAATAGGACTTGAGTGCTGCAACCCTAAAGGTGCATTTTACGCCTTCCCCTATATAGGAAATACAGGCCTTTCTTCCTCTGAGTTTGCAGAACGCCTTCTGGATGAAAAGAAAGTCGTTGCAATCCCCGGAGATGCCTTTGGAGAGGCAGGTGAAGGCTTCCTGCGCTGCGCCTACGCGGCGTCTACAAATGATATTAGAAAAGCGTTAGATAGAATGGAAGACTTTGTGGACGGTTTAAAGCAGTAAACTCAACTCTCCGTCCCTTTTGTCTATATTTCTATTTTACTTCTTTGCTTTTTTATTGCTCTACTTTCTTATTGCTCTACTTTCTTATTGCTTTACTTTCTTATTGCTTTACTTTCTTATTGCTTTACTTTCTTATTGCTTTACTTTCTTATTGCTCTACTTTCTTATTGCTCTACTTTCTTATTGTTTTACTCTTTTATTGTTTTACCCCGAATTTGACAGAAAAATAAAAATTAAAATGAAAAAAGGAGCTTCATGCTCCTGTTTTCCCCCTA
>DAQQ01000249.1:0-11602 GCA_002508465.1 Methanosarcina sp. UBA7
AAAAAATTGGCAAAAATTTGTTGAAATAATATTACTTATCATTCCAACGGATATGAAAACAATCTTCCCACATAAAAATCAAACTGTCAAACTAAGGTTTTATCTGTTATTCACTTAATTTGAGAAGCATAAAAAATTAAAATAAAAAAAGAGTTTCATGCGCCTGTTTTTCCCGTACATTTAATGTTTATGTACTGTTTTTGCTTTTATCTTGAAGCTTTCTCCAAAAGTTCTGAGTATATATTCACAGTCTTTTTTGCATGGGATTCCCAGGTCAGTCCTCTCTGAATTATGCTTTTACGCCCTAGCTTCCCCATATTTTCTCTCTGGCTTTTATTCTCAAGCAATTTATTAATTTTTCTGGATATCTCTATAGGATTTTTTGAAGGCACCAGGTAGCCTGTTTCCCCATCGATCATGATCTCAGGTATCCCACCTACATTGGTTGCCACGACCGGTACCTCACAAGCAAGGGCTTCGAGTACTACATTTGGTCTACCCTCAGAAAGAGAAGGTAATACGAGGATGTCAGAAGCTGAGATCCAGAGCGGGATCTTTTCATGGTCTACGGGCCCAGTGAATCTGATGTGATCTGCAATTTTGAGCTCTTGTGCTCTTTTTTCCAGACTTTTTCTCAAACCGTCGTCCCTGCCTACCATAAAAAGATCGGTGTTCGTGTTCACAAAATCTTTTGCAGCTTCAATCAGGTAGTCCACACCTTTTATTTTCCTAAGAGCTCCAACAAAGAGAACAATATTTTTATCCTGCGGTAGATTTAACAGATCCCTTGCATGTGCTTTTCCTGCAGGTTTGAACTTTGCTGTATCAACTCCGTTTGGAACCACATGAACTTTCTCTTCGTTTATTCCCAGATTTGTTATATGAAGCTTGAGGTCTTCACTGACAGAAAGAATTTTATCTGCAAAATTCATTGCCTCTATAATCTGTTTAGATGTATAGGAGCCTTCATAAGCAGTTTTTCTTTCTATTGTACCCAGCGCACTTATTACAAGAGGAACTTTCCATCTCTTTGCAAGCTTCATCATTCCATATCCGTCAGGATATGAAAAGTGTGCATGGATCAGGTCTGGCTGGGGCTTTATGTTTTTGATCGCGTATTCAAAAACGAAGTGAGAGTATGAGAACCCTGTTATTGGATAAAAATATTTTTTGGGAACGGCATAAACATAGCGTGGATAGTGAAGGTCATATTTTTTGGTATGCTCAATCTTTGGTAGTTTAAAAAAGTTATAATATGGAAATACAGAAACAGGAAGGACAAAGGGTTTTGGGGAAATAACAGTAACATCTACTCCCTGATTTGCAATTGAGTCTATACTCTGTTTTATGAATGTTCCAAGTTGAGGATAATACCTGTTAGGAAATTCCTGACATGCTTCCAGTACTTTCATAATCTTTTGCTCGTTTTCGCTTCGGATGCATCAAAAGCAGACAGAGGAGAGAGTTAATCCTATAAATACTTCTCTCCAAAATGTGTTTAATTTCTATCCTTAAACTTTATGCTAAACCATCGTTCTTGAGGTTGTGAAAATAATAACTAAAGTCGTGGGATAAACTAATTAACTACTTTCGCTATTCTGGTAACCGGCTACCATTATGTTAAAAAAAGTAAATAACATTTTCCTGGTTTATTACGGCTCTTTTAATACTAAATCAGGTTCGAATATCCACATTCTTGAGCTTCTAAGAAATTTAAAAAAATATACTGATATAGTCCTGTTTGCACCCGGACAGAAGAGTGTAGACCGTTCTCTTTCAGGGATAAAATATGTGCCTGTAATAGACAATAAATATCTTGTACAGCCTTCTTACGAATTCATGCTTTCTTTTTACCTTCTTTATTCTTGCATAAAAAATAGGCCGGACGTACTCTATCTTCGCCAGAACTCTTTTCCGTTCTTTCCAATAACTTTATGTAAAATTTTAAAAATTCCTTCCATTGTAGAAGTTAATGGGATAGTTTTGGATGAGTTAAAGGTAGATCCAAATTCACAGTCCTTTGCGTATAGAGTTTTCTCTTACCTTGCACTTCGGTCTGAAAATTTTAACTACAGGCATTGCGACAGAATTGTCTCTGTCACGGATAAACTCAGGGACGAACTTGTGAGACTATACTCTATTCCTGAGAGCAAAATCTATGTTATTAATAATGGGGCAAATACTGATGTGTTCAAGCCTCTAGAATCCGAACAGATGAGAGAGAAGCTGCAGCTTGAAAGCTCAAAGAAATACGTATGCTTCGTCGGTCATCTTGCAGCCTGGCAGGGAGTTGAATTTCTCATTCATGCTTCTCCTCTAATTCTTGAAAAATGTCCGGATGTTCATTTTCTTATTGTCGGGGACGGAGTTATGAAGGATAAACTGATGGAAACAGCTTCTAAGTTAGGATTTTCAGATAAATTTACTTTCACCGGAAGAATTCCCTATGAACAGGTTCCTTTCTACATCAATGCGGCCGATGTTTGCGTTGCACCTTTCATCAAGGAAAGAAACTCGAAGATCGGACTTTCAGCGTTGAAAACTTATGAATACCTTGCCTGTGGGAAGCCTATTGTTGCAAGTGGTATTCCAGGAGTCAAAGATTTAATTGAAGCTTCAGGTGGTGGACTCTCGGTAACTCCTGAGAATCCTGAAGAACTTGCGACTGCTGTAGTAAAATTACTTCTCGATGAGAGTACCAGAACCCTTATGGGGGAGAGAGGCAGAAGATATGTCGTTGAGAATCATAGTTGGGACGGAGTTGCAAGAAAAATTCTGGATATATGCAAAGATATCGTTTAATCAATACCTATAAACATGCAAAAAGTAAAATCTGCAGCTTTATCCGTATTTGTATTTTATAGAACAAACGCAGGCTGAGAGGGTAGTTCTATAACTTATGCTGTCTTCAGACTTGAGTAAATTACCAATCTTCACTTCGCAGTTTTCTTCTTTAGTTTAACTATTATAGCTCTATCGTAAAAGAGTCAAGCAATTGATATTATCTTGATCCCACTTTTTATTGCGAGAAGTTGATTAGAAACTGACAAATCGTGTTCTCTTTAACTTAAAGGAGAGTTTTTTAACTAGATAAATATAACTAAATTTATCATACGGTTATAAGTTTAACACGTTTTTTAGTATGTTTCTGACTTGGCTAAATTTTAAGTTTTCAGTAAGTGTATGAAATTTACTTTTACCCATACAATTTACAAGGGTATACAATAAATTTACTTTTTTCTACAGCCATTGAGTTCCCATATATCATGTGCAAAACTTATCTCAAATACACAAAAGACTAACAAATTTATGCGGAATTTTAGCAAACCATAACAATTTTGTAACTGTATAACGGCGTTACTTGACAAATATCTATCTAAAAGAGATAATTATTAATTTTGTTATGATTAATGCTAAAAAATTTCTATGTTATATCGAAGATCAGGAATCTTTTTATTGATGAGTTGCCTTATCTTTAAAAGCGTCCTTACATATTTACTCTTTGCGCTTTCAGAAATGTATTTGTGTTTATAAAGTCTTTGAATTCTGAAAGTATCTAGTATTTGCAATAACTTGGCCAATATATCTGAAAAACTGACATACACATTAAATTCTTTTAAAAAACTTCCATAAATTTTGCAGAGGTGTGGATACGTCACTCTACAAATATTTAACTACAAAAAATATTAATAAATTTTATTCTGATCACCTTCAGATGATATCGATGTTAAAACAAGAAGTAGGAATTCTTTTCCTGGTAAGTTGCCTTATTCTTGCAAGTGTTCCTACTGCTTTATGCCGGAGTCCTGCACCAACTGTTTATGTTGCAGGTGACGGCAGTGGAGATTTTAATTGCGACGGAAAAGATGATCATGTACAGATAAATCAGGCCCTTAAGTTTGTGGCCGATAACTCCGGATATACCACTGTCCACCTTAAAGGTCCTTTTACGTATGTTATTAACGATACTCTTCTCATCGGCAGCAATACTATTCTTGAAGGGGATTCAAATGCTGTTATCAAACTTGTTGATCATGCAGGCTGGGTTCCAATGAAACCTTTGATCCAGCAGATTAGCAGTTCCGGAAATAGTAACATTGTAATAAGAGGGTTCGAGGTTAATGTAAACCATGACGGTAACACCGAGTTCGCTAAAGGTGATGGATATTATAATATAATGTACTTCCTCTACTGCAAGAACGTAACCGTATATAATCTGTATATGCACGACGGTCATGGAGATGGGTTGAGGATAAAGTATGGAGAAAACATCAAATTTTATAACAACAAGATCTACAAGCTCGGACATGACGGTCTATTCGCAATTCAGTGTCAGAATGTTGAAGCCTGGAACAATAGAATAACCTGCAGGACTAACAGCGGTCTTAGAATCTGGAACTCAAACCACGTAAAATTCCATGATAACGTAATCGATTCCTTTTACCACTGGAGTGCAGGTGGGCCGGGCATTCAGATCGAAAAATCTGCAGGCACTATGGATGACGTAGAGGTCTACGATAATATTATCTATGACACCTATGGACCTGGAATGTGGCTTTTCAACTATGATACCTCTTCTGCTACCAGAGACAAGGCGAAAGATGTCGATATTAATCACAATGTTTTCTATGACACTGGCACCAATCCTAGCATTACCTGGGTAGGTGGCATAATAACAGGTGGATTCGAGGATACTGTCATTGAAAACAATGTATTTGACGGAGTATATCACGCTGCAATCGCGAACATGTATATCAACAGTTACACTCCAAGCTATGTGCCAGAAGGTGACGGGTTCACAACAATTGTCCGTAACAACATAATCACGAATACCAAGCTGCGCACAAAGTCTCCAAGTGGGACAGGATATGGAATTATTAACTATCTACCTAAAACACACTCCTTTACAACTCTATATAACTGCCTTTACAAGAACTCAGCAGGTAACTATAAAGACTGCACCTCAAAAACCGATATTTACTTAAACCCATTATTTGTAGACCAGGTAAACCATGATTACCATCTTCAATCAAGAGGTGGAAGTTGGGACGGGAAAACCTGGGTTAAATATAAAGTGAGTTCCCCTTGTATTGATTCAGGCGATCCGTCCTCTGACTATTCCAAAGAATCTGAGGACAATGGAAACAGGATCAACATCGGAAGGTATGGTAACACAATCTATGCATCGAAATCAAAACACTGATGCATCGATAGTTTATTGTTTATATCGCAAGTCCAGATATTTGAGGTTGCGTTAATAAACTAACATTGACATAAGTACTATAGCAGTTATGGAGGAGAAACTAGATACATCGTTGAGAACTCTAATTTGGAGGAATTTGAAAACGGCTCTATATAATATTATTAATATAGGGCCTATCCCAAAACCTTGAATTTTGAATAATTGCTCTAATTTCTAAACATGAAAAAAGTATAGATTTGGGAATGAAAGTGGTTTTGGGATGAGCTCATAATGTAATAATACCCTTTATTGATATGGTACAGGTTGTCTCAAAATGACATTTAGTTCTATAGTTGGACTCTTTTATTGACGAGAAGGTAAATCCTACATAAATCTTGGGATAATTTCCATCTCAATTATATTGAAAGTGTCCTTCCCTTCCAATTATAGGAAGTATTAGATTTTTGAGACCACCAGTAAATTTTAATAAAACCGTTTATAATTTCTCTTCTTCTCCAATATATTCATTAGCTTTTCTTACAATTTTGAACACTGGATAAAAATTTAAAAAAACCACACAAATATTTTTATAACACCACGATATAATTTACACAGTAGACTATAGAAATTTAATTAATGGCTAATACTCAGTTTATTCACTCTGTTTCATGGGGGGACTTTGGTGAACTTGATATATTGGCCTGAAAAAAATGGAGATTTTTCTGGATCTCTTATTTGTTCCTCTAACAGGATTCAGTAGCTCCCGCTATGAATAATTTCCCTGAAAATTTCTATAGCCTTGAATGTCGGAGAGTGGATACTATTCGAAAAATCCCATCTGTCATTCAGTGAACTGAGTAAGAAAGTTGTCTAACTATTTCATAGACAATTTTTATTTCTGTAAATTAATGAGCCTTTTTTACCCGGTTCTTACTCTGTAAATTAGTAAATAAAAGTCTATAGTCGTTTCAGGTGATATGGATGCTAAAAAGAGAATTAGGGATATTTTTCCTGGTAAGTTGCCTTATTTTTGCAAACGTTCCTACTGCTTTATGCCAAAGTCCTGCACCAACTGTTTATGTAGCAGGAGATGGGAGTGGAGATTTTAAATGCGATGGAAAAGATGATCATGTACAGATAAACCAGGCTCTTAAGTTTGTGGCAAGTAACTCCAAATATACCACTGTCCACCTTAAAGGTCCTTTTACGTATGTTATTGATGATACTCTTCTCATTGGCAGCAATACTATTCTTGAAGGGGATTCAAATGCTGTTATCAAACTGGCTAATAACGCAGGTTGGGTTACAATGAAACCTATGATCCAGCAAATGAGCAGTTCCGGGAATAGCAACATTGTAATAAGAGGTTTCGAGGTTAATGGAAACCATGACGGTAATCCCAAAGTTTCTAAGGGTGATGGATATTATAATGTGATTTACTTTACTAACTGTAATAACGTAAAAGTATACAATATGTATATGCACGATGGTCTCGGAGACGGGCTGAGGATAAAGTACGGTCAAAATATTCAATTTTATAACAATAAGATCTACAAGCTCGGACATGACGGTCTGTTCGCAATTCAGTGTCAGAACGTAGAGGCCTGGAACAATAGGATAACCTGCAGGACTAACAGCGGTCTTAGAATCTGGAACTCAAACCATGTAAAATTCCATGATAATGTAATCGATTCTTTCTACCACTGGAGTGCAGGTGGGTCAGCTGTTCAGATCGAAAAATCTGCAGGTATTATGGATGATATAGACATCTATGATAATACTATATCTAACACTTATGGCCCTGGCATCTGGATTTTCAACTATGATAGTTCTTCTGCTACTAGAGATAAAGGGAAAAATGTCCATATTCATCATAATGTTTTCTATAGTACAGGTACCAATCCTAGCATTACCTGGGTCGGAGGTATTGTAGCTAGTGGGTTCCATGATACTTTAATTGAAAATAATGTTTTTGACGGTGTATACCATGCTGCTGTTATTCACATGTATCCGGAAGTTTACTCTCCAAGTTACTCATCGAAGTACACAACAATTGTCCGTAACAACATAATCGTAAATACCCAGAAACGTACGAAGTCCCCAAGTGGAACAGGGTATGCAGTGATCAATTACCTCTCCAAGAACCATAACTTTGTGCTGGAAAATAACTGCCTCTACAACAATGCAGCAGGCAATTATAAAGGCTGCACCTCGAAAACTGACATCTACTTTAACCCGTTATTTGTAAACCAGAAAAGCCATGATTATCACCTTCAGTCGGTAACAGGTCACTGGAATGGAAAATGGGTAAAGGACAAAGTGAGTTCTCCCTGTATTGACACCGGGTGCGTTTCTTCGGATTATTCTAAAGAACCTGAAAACAATGGAAACAGGATCAACATAGGAAGATACGGAAATACAATATACGCGTCTCTGTCACCGAGTTCACGAGTAAAGACTATGCAGTCTTCATTAGTAGGTTCGATCTCCGAGGCTACGAATGAGACTGACGAAGATCTTAATTTTACGGCGGAAGTTCTTGAAGGGGACGAAGATAACTTTACATACTCAGAAGATCTCTCTGTCGACATACAGGGACCTGTTATTGAATCTGTTCCTGATGCCACAGTGAAGATTGGAGAAACTTTAAACTTTACAGTGAAAGCTTCTGATATTAATGGAGGCAACCTTACCTTTTCAGCATCTGATCTTCCTGAAGGTGCATGTTTTGATGAAAGAGGGGTCTTTAGCTGGGCACCTGCAGACGGACAGGAAGGACTCTACACTATATCTTTTAAAGTAAGTGATGGTATGTCTAGTGATTCTGAAGTTGCAATAATAACCGTGATTGAAGAAACTCCCTTGAATCTCTCAGTAGTTGAAGAAGCTCCTTTGAATCTCTCTGACGTCTGCGACAGCTATCTTTACAAAGTTTCTCCTGAAGGTCTTTATGTGAATAATTTATTTCTTAGATTGGAGGAATTATAGATGTTTAATAAGCTCTAGTATACTCAAAAAACTCGTAGCTTGTGGTAAAACTAGCTCTCTAGTGCATCGGTTCCAAATTATGGAAATAGGATTGAACCTTAAAATTAACGCTGATCAATAAGCTTCCCACGAAAAACTACAGATGGACAAGGATAAACACAAATTGAACTGTCTGCGTTCATCTGTTTTTATTCGTGGTTTATTGAAATTTATGGAATCAATACACTGGATAAAACAAGCTCTTTTTGGGAAAACTGGTCGGAATATTTTAAGAATGTAGCTATAACGGAGTTGCAAGAATAATAGTGGAGTAACATAATCTGACAGTACTCTTATGATATATCAGAGGGTTACGCCTAACTTCTGCACTCCTTTCTTACTTCTATAATCTTTTCTATTTTCCGGGTATTTCCTGGCAATTTTCTATCCTTTATGGAGTCTTAATCTATACATTTTTGATATTTGACAATTTGTAAAACTGCCTTTTAAAATGTATAATTCTCTCTTTTAAGGTAAAACAAAAAGTTGACTTTGCCAAAGCTGTGTACTATATTATCAAAAGAGAGCATCCTATTAAAACCGAGGATCTTAATCTTACTCAACAAATTTATTTTCTTAGTAGTTTTAATAAATCATATTCTAATCTTAGTTTTTTCATCTTAAAGACTTATTTGTTCTTTCTAACACTATGCAACTCCTTAAATATTTATGTAGTTTGCACAAATACTTTTATAACATCAAGATATAGTTTACAGTGTTGACTATAGAAATTTAATTGAAGGCTAATCTCAGCTTATTCACTATGTTTCAGGGGGGAATTAGGTGAGTTCGAGGAATTGGCCTGAAAATCAGGGAGATCTATTCAGAGTCACTAATTTATTGCATTTTATCGGATTCAGTAGCATTTGCCATGAATAAATTCTCCAGAACTTTTCTATAGCCTTTAACGTCGGAGAGTGAATACTATCTTAAAAATTCTATCTAATCTACGAGAAATAAAATGGTGGGTTTAAGTAAACTTTTGGCAAATAATAATAAATTTTACGGGGATATTGATACGTCACCACTTGAATATCTACCTATGAAAATTAAAAATATGCGCTGTTGTGATCAGTCCCAGGTAATCTCGATATTAAAACGAGAATTAGGGATATTTTTCCTGGTAAGTTGCCTTATTCTTGCAAACGTTCCTACTGCTTTATGCCGGAGTCCTGCACCAACTGTTTATGTTGCAGGTGACGGTAGTGGAGATTTTAACTGCGATGGAAAAGATGATCACGTACAGATAAATCAGGCCCTTAAGTATGTGGCTGACAACTCCGGATATACCACTGTCCACCTTAAAGGTCCTTTTACGTATGTTATTGATGATACTCTTCTCATCGGTAGCAATACTATTCTTGAAGGGGATTCAAATGCTGTTATCAAACTGGTTGATCACGCAGGCTGGGTTCCAATGAAACCTTTGATCAAGCAGATGAGCAATTCCGGGAATAATAATATTGTAATAAGGGGTTTTGAGGTTAATGTGAACCATGACGGTAACACCGAGTTCGCTAAGGGTGATGGATATTATAATGTGATTTACTTTCTTTACTGCAAGAACGTAACCGTATATAATATGTATATGCACGATGGTCATGGAGACGGGCTGAGGATAAAGTATGGAGAAAACGTCAAGTTTTATAATAATACTATCTACAAGCTTGGACACGACGGTCTGTTCGCAATTGATTGTCAGAATGTAGAGGCCTGGAATAACACAATAACCTGCAGGACTAATAGTGGTCTTAGAATCTGGAACTCAAACCACGTAAAATTCCATGACAACTTAATTGATTCTTTCTACCACTGGAGTGCAGGCGGGCCAGGCATTCAGATCGAAAAGTCTGCAGGTGTTATGGACGATGTAGAGATTTACAATAACACTATCCATAATACTTATTGTCCTGGCATCTGGCTTTTTAACTATGATAGTTCTTCTGCTACTAGAGACAAGGCGAAAAATGTCTATATTCATCACAATATTTTCTATGACACTGGCACTAATCCTAGCATTACCTGGGTAGGTGGCATAATAACAGGTGGATTCGAGGACACTGTCATTGAAAACAATGTTTTTGACGGAATATATCACGCTGCAATCGCCAACATGTATATCAATAGTTATTCTCCAACCTATGTACCAGCAGGTGATGGATTCACAACAATTGTCCGTAACAACATAATTGTAAATACCAGGCTGCGCACAAATTCTCCGAGTGGGACCGGATATGGAATTATGAATTATCTGCCTCAAACACACTCTTTTGTGCTGGAGAATAACTGCCTTTACAATAACTCGGCAGGTAATTATAAAAACTGCAAATCGACAACTGATATTTATGTAAACCCTCTTTTTGCAGATCCGAAAAACCATGACTATCATCTTCAGTCGGTCTCAGGCCGCTGGAACGGGAAAACCTGGGTTAAGGACAAAGTTAGCTCTCCCTGTATTGATGCTGGATATGTATCTTCGAACTGTTCTAATGAGCCTGAAGATAATGGAAACAGAATCAATATAGGAAGGTATGGAAACACGATTTATGCATCTCTTTCAGGGGTTTCTGAGGTAAATCATGCTCCTATAATGAAGCCTATTTCTGCGGTTACGGTAAAAGCTGGAGAGAAACTGAGTATTCTAGTAACAGCTTCTGATAAGGATGGAGACAGCCTTACATACTCAGCTTCAAGCCTTCCTGCAGGTGCAAGTTTTGACGGAAATTCAGGGCTTTTTAATTGGAGGCCGGTAAATGATCAGGAAGGAGTTTACACGATATCTTTTAAAGTAAGTGATGGTAAGCTCAATGATTCTGAAGTTGCAAAAATAAGTGTCATTTTGAATCTCTCTGGCGAGATATACAATAACCGCATACGTGAAGCATCTCCTGAGGATGTCTTTCCGGATAAAACATTTCTCGATGTAGGAGGAATAAGCAGTGTCGGCAGATACAGAGACCTTGTATGGTTTAACGTAAGTGAATACACCAATTCCACTGAAATCAGCAGTGCAACTCTTTCTCTTTTCTGGTATTATCCTTCCAGTACACGACCAAATGATACTGTTATCGAGGTCTACAGGCCTGTTTCCTGGAACCCTGGCTATGTGAGCTGGAATAAAAAGAATGCGAATGTTGCATGGAATAATGCCGGAGGAGACTGGTATGACAGAAGCGGTGTCCTCCGGGGCAGTACTCCATATGCTACGTTAACTCTTAAAGCCAGTAGTTTGCCGGATAACAGGTACTACGAACTCAATGTAACCGATCTTGTAAAAGAGTATGTCAGTGGTAAGTATGAAAACACAGGTTTCCTTCTAAAAGCCCGCAATGAAAATGATAACTATGTCGCTTTCTACAGTGCTGACTGCGGAAACACAAGTCAGGTACCAAA
>DAQQ01000113.1:0-2825 GCA_002508465.1 Methanosarcina sp. UBA7
GTGCCGTCTGCTGTTATTAATCCATTTTCTATAAAAATCCCTTCAAAAAGTAGTATACCAACGTTCTATAAATAAGTTGGTGTTTTCTATACTTTGTCTTCTAACTAAGTATTAAAAAGATGCTTAGTTTTTACTTACGGCCGTCGTTTTTGCTCTGTCACTATAATCAGAAATACCAACGTTCTATGAAAACGTTCGTATTAGGTAAATGCACAAAATCTGTGTATAAGTAAACAGAGAATTTAAAGAAAAAGCGGTACACTACCTTTTTGACTATAGTTTCCTCTTTTTCTCATTTCACCTGAGTCAAGGATTTAGTAGCGAGTTTTACGATAAGTAAGATAATCAGCCAATGCTTTGTTAAAGTTAACATCTAGAAGTTCAAGCGCGCTAGGTATGATAAAGCTGAACTCTGATTTATCATCTTTCTCAGAGCTTATTTTCACATCATAATTATTATAAAAATTCACAATAAAGTATCCGCGCCGTGCGTTTCGTGCATGTTGAATTATCTTTTCACGATTCTTCGCGTACATTTGTCGAGCCATTTTTTCAGGTAACATGATATCACTGTTTGTTGGGCTTCCTATTAGTCCTTTTTCCGTTGTGGTGCAAAAAATCTGGCTTTGTTACAAAATCAGTGTAAACTTTCACAATTATGAAAGTTAATCTATCTCATCAGCTGAAAAGATAGTATATAAAGGTAAGAATCATAGTATCAAACTGCGAGAATATCATTTTTGCACCACAACCGCATATTACTATCTTTGTTTTTCTTTTTATTCTATTGTATCATTAGAAAGGATTTTTTGCAACGGAACCCGCTTAGGTATGGATAAATTTATACGTCTCCCAGGTGTTCTCGTTACACGTGTGACGACTTTAGCGGCTGGAAAACTCCGTTTGCATCTTTCACAATTGTACTTCCTGACCCTCCTGCTATGTTGAACTTCTGAACTGTCACAGTAAGGACAAGCTTTTATGAGTCGTTTTTCAACCATTCTAACCCCCTCATTCCCATTTTATAATGTTTGTAACAGGATTGCCGAATTCATCGAGTTCCCTTTGAATGTCTGTAGTGGTTATCTTCAGGTATGCCGTAGTAGTAGCCAAATTCTTGTGCTGAATATACTTGGAGACTTTTGCAAGCTTAAATCCCCCTTAAGGAGATGTGTGGCTCTGAACCGTCTCATTGTATGCGTGCCAATTTTCTTGTCTATATCTGCTTGGCAAAGTCCGTTTAGCTTCGTAAACCCAATACCTGTTCGCCTGCTTGTCTTTGTTTGAAAACACAACATAACCGGTTCTGGTGCAAAAATAATATTTCCGCAGTTTGATACTATGATTCTTACCTTTATATACCATTTTTTCCGGTGATGAAAATGATTAACTTTCCTAATTATAAAGGTTTACACTGATTTTGTAACAAAGCCAGATTTTTTGCACCAATTAGAATAGTTACCGCCAAGCCATCTTGTCAAGCATCCTGATTAAGTTATTTGCCTCATCAAAGGATAAGTCAGTCCAGCTCTTTTTGCAATATTCTTTGCAATACTGGTCAATTTTTTTATGTCTCTCCATATAATTAAGAGACTTTATTACTAAATTTTTTTGCTTAAATGTTATCGAAGAATCTATAAACTCCATAAATACTCCTTATGTTATTTTTCAGTAGCTTAATCACTCGAAAAATAGAAAATACTAAACCAGTATATCTTTTAATAATTGTATATATAGAACTTATATTATATATATACACGTATTTACTAAAATATTAATATGAGGGACTCAGTACCAAAATCCAGTGATCAACATAAAATCAAAAATCACTGGATTTTGTAATTGGTTATAATCCTTGAGATACAACTTAGAGGTTGAAGTCTTTAGATGTCGAATATTGATTTTGATTGAAAACTGGATTCTTCTTGCGAATTCAGATTTTCAATCAAAAAAATGCAAAAATCACTAGATTTGGGAATAGAGTCGAAAATCGGGGAAATATTCAGAAATTGGGAGTTGAATTTACAACAAAAGAAAAAAGATTTCGATTCTCGTTCTAATGTCATTATATGGATGATTTAAATAAGTTGTCAAAAAGAAACGTTATAGATGATCAGAGGGTTTATATGATTGGAAAAAGATACAAAAAAAGAAAAAATCAATTGGTGAGAATCAATAGAGTTGATTCAGATACTCTCGGGCTAACAGTATCAATAAAATTCATGGTGTCACCTTTCCATCAATACTATTTTTACGAACTCTTTTAAAATTTCCTGTTTTTTTTCCTCTCCTTGGAATCTTTTCGTAATATAAGATCCCATTTCATCGTCTGTCATTTTGATAAGAGAATTCATATCATCATTTGAAATTGATACAATTCGTCCTAACCTGCGTATTATGAATCCCTTTATATTACTGCTGTATTCAATAGCATTTGAACCAGGCAGTATTAAAAACTTTTTATTTGATTTAGATGAAATTTCTTTTAATTTAGACATTCTTAAATCAATTTCGTTTGGTGTTTCTTCGTTCATGTCCATGATACCTTAAACAAAATTGTCGCTCTATCCTTCCTAATAACACAATATATGACAAACAACTATAATAAATCAAGTACCGTATCCCTTGATAAATATAATAGAAAATAGAAGAAAGCAATTTGAAACCCCTGGATCCAAAAAGCCCTGGTGAAGATTCTGGTAATTATTCTGTATGATACATAGATTTAAACAAAACCTATGCATTTTTGCCGTTTTCACCCTGATTTTGAGCTAAAATTGAGGCTAAAACTGGGAAAATGCATAGGTTTTACAATAAAACCTGTG
>DAQQ01000204.1:0-2729 GCA_002508465.1 Methanosarcina sp. UBA7
AATTAATCTAAAAAGTAAGTAATCAAAGATCCATTTGAGGAAATATAAGAGACCATTTAACCGTTATGATACCTGGATGCGTTGTTTTTTAAAGCCGCGATTCCCGGTAAGGGCTCGCCAGAAAGATAAGTTATACTTGCACCTCCACCCAAGCTTATATGGGAAAATTTTGATTCTAAGCCAAGTTGATCAATGGCATCCAAAGTGTGTCCTCCTCCTGCAACAGAGTAGCTTGCTTGAGTTGCAGCCTTAAGAAGTTCATCCGTACCAAGCCTGAATTTATCTAACTCGAAAATACCAGTTGGACCGTGAAAGACACATAACTTTGCTTCCTTAAGATACCTGGAATAGTTTTCGATGGTCTTCCGGCCAATATCAGCTATTGGAAGATCCCCTTTTATCTTGTCCAGTTTAACTTCCTGACGCTCACCACCATTGTTTAATGCTACATCCTCAGGTATGACAATCTTGTCCGAATACTCCTTGAGTAGCCTGGAAGCAATAGGAACCTGGTTCATATAGTTCTCATTTTCAATGAATTTCCTGTTGACCTCGCCTACATCGACACCCATTGCCATCATAAATACCGTAGCTACTACCCCGGTAGTAAGGATCTTATCAGCTCCATCCCGCTTGAGAATATTAGAAATGGCCTTTATAGAGTCGTTAGCTTTTGCTCCTCCCAATACGAAGATTGATGGATGCTCATGGCATTTTACGGCTTTATCTAAGCCTGTAATTTCCTTGTCCATAAGGATGCCGGCAACACTAGGCAAAACCAATGTGAACCCTACTACGGAACACTGAGATCTGTGAGAAACCGAAAAGGCATCATTTATAAAGAGATCGAATAGTGGATGCAACTTCTTGACCATCTGGCTTTTAGCCTGTTCCTCAGGAGTGAGTTTTGTGATCTCTTCGGCATTAAAACGTGTGTTCTCAAGGAGGAGGATTTCTCCCTTTGCAAGGGATTTTATAGCGTTCCTTGCACAGGAGCTGAATATATCATCCTCGTAGATCACTTCTCGACCTAAAAGCTTTGTTGCCAGCTTTGCATGAGCTTCCAGGGTAGTGTAGTCCTCATCTCCTGGTCGACCCTGATGAGACATCAAAACTACTTTTGAGTGCTCCAGGGACTGCAAAGTAGGCAAATGACTTTTAATTTTTCTATCGTCCAGGATATTTCCGTTATCGTCCATGGGTGAATTAAAATCCACCCTTACAAGTACTGCTTTATCGTCAAGTGCAACATCACCCATCGTCAGATAGTCTTTTCCAGTTGTTTCCTGAGACATATAGTACCCCCTTCACATAGTGGTATAGATCTGTTTAGTATGAAACTGACTGTAATTTAAGGTGACAGAATTGGTAGGAGGAGTTACCCTGAAACTTTAAGATTCTGATATTTTTGACTTGAAATTGTAAAAGAATCTCTAACTAAGTTATACCAGATTGAAAAAACAGGGACAGCAATGATAGAGTGTAAGGACTTTAACATTTCTTGCTCTTATTCATTTTTCTCCCCAAAAATAATATTCATTTTACATTTTGGGTTTAGATAATAAAAGGCTTTTCAGTTTTCGAAAAAGCTATAACTTATGCTATTGGGCTGAGAAATCAGTAACAAAACTTATTTGGAGCTATAGGAGAATTACGTCAATAGGAGAATTACATTAATGGAGAATTACACTGTATGAGAGCGCTGGTATAAACTTATTACTTGAGTAATTTATTATATGAGTAATATGCATCAGCATAAACTTGATTTTTCTGCTCTCTGTCGACAGCATATTTTTCTGTAATCGGATTTTTTCCTCCTTGCCTTTCAGACAACCTTTTTTAGGGAATCTCTACAAAATCTTAGTTTTCCAGTATCAGTAAAGAAAATAGAATTTCAAAAGTTGATAAATATCCTCTAACAAATCTTTGTTTTGAATTGTTTTTATATAATGAGCCTATCCCAAAAGCCACTTTATTCTTGATCTTTGGGAATTTTCAAAGTTGTTTTCATGATTCTAAGATTGGTTGATTATACGAAATACAAGGCCCGAGAAGTAAATTTCGAGTTTTGGGATGAGCTTCAATTATAAATATAATGTTTAATAGAGGTGGACAACAACAAAGGGGAAAAACTGTAGCTACCTGAGCCTGTCAAGGTTAAATTGTAAGTCCACCTGAAGTTAAGTATTGTATCCAGCACTGACCACTGGTCATCTGAAAAACAGGAACGACCTTTCATACCTAATGAAGAAAACAAGCAAGGTATGGGGGGAAATTATGAGAACAAGTATGGCTGATGTTCAACATTCATTGGGCGGTATTGATTTTCCTAAAAACAAGAACGAAATTGTAAAGTATGCCCAGGAACATGGAGCAAGTAGCGAAATAATTTCTGACTTGCAGCAACTTCCAGACAGAACATATAATAATGCTGCCGATGTCGCTCAGGAATTCAGCGGAAAACGTTTTGAAAAATAAGAAAAAATAACGATGTCGTAATTAAACCAGATAAAAAATGAATTCGCTTGTTTAAAGTAAATCAAGTGCCAACGGGAGATTAATCTTAAGGTAGATGCAGCTGAAGTTCAAAATCTGAATACTTGCATTTTCTGTTAAGATTTTATAATACTTGCATTTTTCTTTAAGATTGCTATCTCCCATTAAATTAGGAAATTGCCTATGAAATTATGTTTGTTTTTGCGTTAATCCGGCATTTTTTCTAATATATT
>DAQQ01000174.1:0-11543 GCA_002508465.1 Methanosarcina sp. UBA7
GGTATAATTATACTCTAATATATTTCTTTTCAAAACATTCTAAAAACTCTTAAATTCAAATCTTAAAGCTCAACCTGGCAGAAAAAGATTACCAGGTTTCACCCTGCCAGATTGCTTGAGTTTTATCGTTGGTACTTTTGTTTATTTTTTTTATAATTATTAGATACTCTTCCCCTACTAACTGAGGTTCTTCAAAAATTGCATCTATCCCGAGTCTTTTAAGATAATCTTCAAAATCTGCTGCAGTTTTTAGATCCTTTACCCGGATCCTTGCTTCCTCATATAATCTCTGGCCATTTTTTACCTTTTGGATGGATTCTCTAAGAGGACCCAGTATACTTCTTCCTAGCTGCATGCAGCGTTTTTCAAACTCGGTCTTGTCCTCGTTCCATTCAACTGTCTGAAAACCTTCTCTAACAATCCGGGAAAGCATATAGTCTCTGCCGGTCTCATTATAAAATTTAAAGGCATGCCTGAGGTCCGAGCAATTACTCTGGGAAGAGGTATATTTTAATGGAGAAAGAACCATTTCCGGATCCTTTATTACGACGCCTTCATGTTCTTTTTCTCCAAGTTCACGGATAATTTTTATGATTTCTTCAGCAGCAGTCTCCAAAGGAATTTTTTTGAAGAATTTTACCTGAAAAAAGCCATATTTTTCCAGAATTTCCTGTTTTCGGCTTATTGTAAGAGGCTTTCCGCTATTTTTCTCCCGAATATCAAATATGTAAAACTCTACCGACTCAATGCCATAGATATCTTTTGGAACATAAGGATTGTCTGGGCCTATCATTTCTCCATAAAGTACAAATTCAGGGAAATCATCAAAAAATTTCAGATTTAATTTTTCTTTTGCCTTTTGAGTTGTATAAGGGCAGATATACCCGCTCCGAGTGATTGCGAGGATTTCGTCTTTTGCAAGTGCTATGCGGACGTTATATCCATTCATCTTTTCTTCCACAGCCACTTTTTCAAGGCCACTAAAGTGCTTTTTAATCGTGGGATTCAGTACCATGGCTCTCCTGATTTTCGGGAAACCCATGATAATTTCAAAGGAACCGTCTTTCTCATAAAGCACAGTTCCTCTCTCTATATGGGAAATCTCCTTATCGAAGCGGAACAGGTATTCATATTTTCCCCAATTCTGTGCAAGATAATTCTTCTCAAAAAGGTGCTGAACTCTTTCTTTATCAAACTCCAGAAAACTGGCCAGCTTAGCTATAAATTGAGGACCGATCTCCTCTTTCCCCTCTCTACTCATGTTTATTTATCTGTTTTCAGGCCTGAAATAAGTTATTGTTCTCAGGCTTGCTTTCAGGGTATCAGTATGAAATAGGTATGGGTATCTGATACAATTTTCAGGTATGGATATCTGATACAATTTTCAGGTATGGATATCTGATATAATTCTCAGATGTGAGTATCAGTGTATTTTTATAATTGCCTGTTTTCACCTGTTTCCCGAGCAAAAAAATTAGGAAATGTCTCAGTACATTGAAAATGTTTTTAAGTATTTGGCTTATATTGTCTGGTATATCTAAGCTTACTAAAAGATTGGAGAGTATAATATGGCAGATGAAATCGACTACGAGGTTATCGGTGACGATATGCAGCTCGTCGAAATTGAACTTGATCCGAATGAAGCTGTTCAGGCAGAAGCTGGGGCTATGGCATACATGGGACCTGGAATTGAGATGCAGACCGGTTTGGGTAATGAAGGCGGCGGATTTTTCGGAGGTCTCAAAAAAGGACTTAAAAGAGCTCTGACAGGAGAAAGTTTCTTCATTACAAGTTTTGTTCACAAAGGTTCCGGAAAAGGGCATGTAGCTTTTGCGGCTCCTTATCCGGGAAAGATTATTCCCCTTGACCTCACAAAGTTTGGAGGCAGTCTCCTCTGTCAGAAAGACTCATTTCTCTGTGCTGCTCGTGGAGTAGATATAGAAATAGCTTTCACCCGCAAGCTCGGAGCAGGGTTCTTTGGTGGCGAAGGTTTTATCCTGCAGAGACTGACGGGTGACGGTCTGGCCTTTCTTCATATAGGGGGCACAGTTATAAGAAAAGATCTGGCAGTTGGTGAAACTTATCGTGTAGACACAGGCTGTGTGGCAGCTTTCACCGAAACCGTAACATATGATATAACCTGGTCAAAGAACTTTAAAAATGCACTTTTCGGTGGTGAAGGAGTTGTTCTTGCAACCCTTACAGGTCCAGGTACAGTGTATATGCAGAGCCTGCCTTTCTCCCGCCTTGCTGACAGAATCTTTGCAGCCTCTGTTTATGGCCGCCGAGACGAACAAACCGGCGTTGCCGGGACTGGTATTCTTGGAGGCATCATTGGCGGAGATAGATCATTCTAAAAATTGGGAACTACTCTAAATGAAAAAATCGTTAAAAATAAGAAACTATTCTAAATAAAAATACTCTAAAATGATAATTAATTGTAAATCAAACTAAAGAGAAACTCATTTTAAAGTAGAATTTGTTCTAAAACAAGAAATAAATCCAAAGGAAAGTTAGAAATTCAAAAAGGCCTGTTTTTAAGAAGCAGGCCTTCTTTTAATTACTGGTTTCAGGATTCCAATCAAGTTTTTTTCTGCTCTTTTTCACTAGACTAGAGCTCATTCTTCAAGTGTACTTATTATATTTCTGCGAGCTAGGAAACCAGCAAGTTCATCATCCAAGCTAAGGACTGGAACACCTCCGACATCATGTTCCAACATTATCCTAACAGCTTCTTCAAGCGGTGTATTGGTATAGACACTAATCACACTACGAGTCATAATATCCCCTACCAATAAGTTCTTGATCCTTGAATCCTGCTGATTATCAGCGACTAGATCTCTAAAAGAACGCATAGCAAAGGCAATATCTTCTTCAGCAATAATGCCTACAAGTTTTCCGCTCTCAATTACTGGCAGCCTTCCTACGTTTTTGTCAAGGATAAGTCGCCTAGCGTGGCTAACCCTATCAGATGAACTGATAACTATAGGGTTTTTTTCCATTATTTCCCCGACAAAGCCTGTGAAGTGGTTTCGTTTCATGAATTCCTGGGGTGTCACCCAGCCCAGGGCTTTTCCATTATCAGTGACAATAATTACGCCACCACTCTTTTTCATCAGGGTAAGAACATCCCTGGTATCGGTATCAGGCAGAACCTTTACGAAATTGTCGGATACGGCTGTTGCAACATGCAGAGAGGATGCAGGTTTGCTCAGTTTCTTGCGAGTTCCGAGCTCCTCTGTCAGACTTCTCATTGTAAGTACACCAAGTATCTGATCATCGTGGACTACCAGCAGGCGCTTTGTGTCCTTCTTTTCCATAAGATCCAGGGCGTGAGATATGGTGTCTGACTTGTCAATCCTATATGGCTGTACCATTATATCTTTAACTTGCATGCAATTCACCTCATGCGTATCCAGAACTTTTAATCATAATGTTCGCAATTTTTTGCGTGTTTTCTTCATCCGTTTTTCCTTTACTTCAATTTCGCATCCTTCTCTTGCTCTTAGCTGTTTTATCTATCGCTCTCTATTGCTTTCTATTGCTACTTTTGCAGTATATACCTCCGCACTGCCAGATAATGGTTAGAGGATGGCTTTCATGATATCGGTTCTGCTTAATATTCCCACTATATTTTCTCCGTCACTGACAGGTAATGCAGTCACTCCTTCCTCTATCATTTTTTTAGCAGCTTCACTGACATTTTCATTTACGTCAATGGAGTTTATCGGAGAAACCATAATGTCTTCTGCGATTAAAGGCACCTCTTTTACGTATCTGAAGGTTTTCTGGCCTGCAGGTGAGGATTTACGTGCCATCTTGATGTTTTTCGTGGAAAGTTCGCCTTGAAAATCAGTTAAGAGATTTAAAGCAAGGCTTTTGCTGGAAATTATCCCTACAGGATTTCCTGCATCATCTTTGACGATTACTCTTTCGATCTCATTCCTGTTCATTTCATCAATTACGTGGTTAATAGTGTGATGCCTGTGAACAGAAACAATATCTTCAGACATTAACTTGGGGATTTTTGTTTTCATTTCCTCGCTATTTTCCGCAACATAACGCACAAGATCTGTCCTGGTGATAATGCCTACAATATCGTTCTTTACCACCGGAATGTTATGCACCCCGTTCTCAAGCATTAAGGCAGCTGCCTGGGAAATTGAGGCTTCAGGATAGATGGTAATAACCGATTCAGTCATCAGTAACTTAATAGGGATCTGGTCTATCGGTCTTCTCCTCCAGAGAGGTTCGGCCTGAGCCAGACGGTTAGTGATGTCTGATTTTGTAACGATTCCCACCATCTTGCCCTCATTGAGGACAAGCAATGTACTGATTCTATGCCTTAACATCAGTTTTCTTGCACGTGACACGGGTTCGTCTGCGTTTAGGACATACACAGGTGAACTCATGATGTCCGCCACATTCATGAAGTACCTCCTTCACTTTTACAATATATAAGTATCAATAATTATACTTTTTGAATTGGATGTGAAAGCTACAACTTTTAACTATAGGCTGTAAATTTTTAGGGGAGTAACCAGTACCTCTTGTTGAAGTGAGAGCTATTTTAAAAGTTCTTATTTTTGAAAATCTTTGTTTTAAAATAGACTACACTCCAAATCCTGAATATTCAATGTACAGATTACTTCTCGACCTATCTACAAAGTAGGCTTATTTCCTGGCATGTCCAGCTAGAGGATTTTTCTTTTTTAAAACTCCTGAAAGCTTAATCTCCTTAAAACCTCAAACTCCTGAAAACTTAGCCTCCTTAAATCTTAAACTCCTTAAATCTTAAACTCCTGAAAACTTAGTCTCCTTAAACCTTAAATTCTTGAAAGCTTAAGCCCGAAGCTTTTTCGGGCTCAGTCAACTTAAGGCTCAGTTAGACTTTAGTTTCACTAAACTTTGTTAAGTTTCAGGGTAGTTTGAGCTAGCTTGAACTAGCATGACGAGGTTGATTAATTGAAACCAGTTCTGTTCAATTGATTATTTACCAGGTTCATTCAGAGATCTAAGGAAATCCCTTTCAGTAATGATGCCACAGAGCAGTCCATTCTCCAAAATCGGAAGTGAACCTATTTTTTTCTCAATCATTATTTCCATTGCTCTTCCGAGGTCTGTACCCGGAACGGTCCATATCAGTTCTCTTGAAACAATAGAACCTACAGGCTGGTCAAGTGCCTCATGAATATTTCCAGTTGTTAACTTACTGAAAGCATCTCCTCTTCCAAGGAAATTGATAATATCAGAGGAAGTGATTATCCCTGCAAAGATGCCATCCTTGACTACAGGAAGTCTTCTGAGTCTATTCCCTACCATTACTTTTGCCGCTTGTCCAATGGGGGTATCAGTTGAGACCATTCTGACGTTTTCAGTCATATATTCATCAACAGTTCGGTTTGTCACTATTCCTCCCATCAGTTCAAGTGCGTTCCTTTCGGTAAAAATTGCAACGACCTGCATGTCATTGTTCACGATTGGCAAACCTCCTGTTCTTCTCTCAACCATAGTTGATACAGCATCTTTAAAATCAGCCTGGTCATGGAGGTAGGGAATGTCAGTTTCCATGATTTGCCGTACTTCTTCGTTGATCGCAGCCAGAAGGTTACCTTTGAAGCGGTTTTCAACGAGCAGATTCTTTCTCCCACCCCCTAGAAAATCGATAATATCTACGGAAGTAACAACCCCTTCCAGCCTTCGCGTTCCAGCATCTGTGATAGGAATGCGTCTGAACCTTCTTTCAGTCATAATCTTGATTGCTTCCATAATTGTTGCAGTAGGAGGAAGGGTTACTACACTCCTCGTTGCCAGGGCCAGGATTCTTCCTTCATGTTCTGAAATACGGGATTTAAACTCAGGACCAATTCGCATATTGCCCATACTGCTAATCATATATGGGTCCTTTTGCTGCGCTTTTTTAGATTTGCTCACACCTGGCTGAACCTTCATCTTATCGACGGATGAAAATGTCGTATTTTTGTTCAATAGGATCACCGAATTCGAGTTGCAGTTAATTGCTTTTTCATATTCCGTTTCTTCTTTTCCTGCTTTCTTGCAGAAACTTTTCTGGAGCCTGCAGTTGATTCTTCAGCAGACCCAGAGTTGCTCCCGGAAAAAAATAAAACCTGAAAGCAATTTTTCCCGAATCTTTCCGAAAGTTTTCCTTTATTGCAAATTTATAATTATTATTAGTGAGGATCTTTGATGTTATAATCTTTTTGCGTGAAAACTTGTTGCTGTTTTACATCGAATAATTCCTTTTATTTGGTTAATTCTCTACTTGGTTGCTGTTCTTTACCGTAACTTCACCTACATAGTCAACTAACATGATTAATTCTAAACACTTTTTTCAAAGACGGTTTTCTGATGGTTTTTCAGGCCATACATTTATAATAGATTCCAGAAGGTCCTGTCTATCAACGATTCCAGATACCTTGTTCTTTTCATTTACTATAGTAACTCTTCCTATGTCATAGTGAATGATCATCTCAATTGCACTTTGAATGAAATCAGCTTCAGAAAGTGTATAGGTAGGAGTTGACATTATTTTCTCAACTTTTGGGCTATCGTTGGGTCTTGTTCGCCTCTCGTCTTCGACCTCAATTCGCACAGCACCTGATTTTATTATGTCCCTTCTGGTTACCATTCCAATTGGTTCGCCTTTTTTTGTAACTACCGGAATACCCGTATAATCGGTCTCGAGCATATGCGCCCAGACTACGCTGACTTTGTCCTCTTGTGAACATGTTTTTACTTTTTTCGTCATCACGGCCTGTAATGTTTTAGGAACATTTTTTGGAACTTCAATGTTTCTGAGAATATCCACGTTACTCAGGACTCCGACCACTGTACGGTCCGTAGTTGATTTAACAACAGGAACTCTGTTCTGCTTCGACTGCACCATCAGTTTTGCGGCCTTTATAATATCCATATCCGGAGTGACTGTAGGGGACTGGCTTGCATACCCGCCTACTGTGACATTCGAGCGTGTAGAGGTAACCCTCAAGATATCCTGGTCACTCAGCATTCCCACAAGCCTGTTCTCTTCGTCAACAACAACAAGACTTCGAAGAAGGTAATCGCGCATCAGCTGACGGGCACGAGTCACAAACTCTCCTTCTTTGATACTCACAGGCTCATCTGTCATAATCTCACTAACGTTCACTGTATACCTCCTTATACTCTCCTTAAAAAAGATGTTTCTGGAAATCGAGATCTAAAGATTGTGAGTTATTCGTAGTCCTCACCTTCTTCTTGCCTGCAGTTTCTGCATAAATACCTACCGTGTACATACTTGAGGTCAACGGAAAAAACTAAACAGGACTCACATATACCAGTTATAAAATCCTCTAAATCTTCTGAAATCTCTTCTCTTGAGGGAATGGAGAATAGGGCTTCTCTATTCATATCAACAAGGTTTCTGAGGATAGTATCAAGTCCGGGTGTTATTGCCAGGATATCAGTATTCGAAATTATTCCTATTATTGTCCTGTCTTTCAGGACTGGCAGTCTTTTGATATTTGCTTTTAACATAATTTCGGAAGCTTTTGCAATACTTTTTTCGGGTTCTATGGTTATGAGAGGGCTCGAAAAAATATCCTTCGCTTCCACTTCATTTGGTTTTTTATTCTCTGTAACAATGTTTTTAATAAGATCTCTTTCAGTTATGATTCCCATAGCTTTATCATTCTCTGTGACGATAACGCTTCCTGCATCACGACTGACCATTTCTCTTGCAATAGAAGGAATATCTGAGTTGATATCCATTACTATTACTGCTTTATTCATAGCCCTAGTAACCGAAACTTTATTGATGTCTCTGTTATGAATGCCGGCATATTTTCCCCTGTCAGCCTCTACATCCTTTTCGTGCCGACAGTTTCCGCATAAGTATCTGCTATCTACATACCTGAGGTCAATGGAAGTAGAACCACACGATTCACATACATTCATTCTGGAATTCTCTAAATCTGGAATCTCATCTCTCGAGGGAATAGAGAGTAGGGCCTCTCTATTCATATCAATAAGATCTCGAAGAATAGTATTAAGTCCAGGTGCTACCATCAGGATATCTGTATTCGAAATTACTCCTATTACTGTCCTATCTTTCAGGACTGGTAGTCTTTTAATTTTTGCTTTTAGCATGATTTCGGAAGCTTCTATTATGTTATTTTCAAGCTCTATGGTTATAAGAGGACTTGAGAGGACTTCTTTCGCTTCCACTTCACTTGGTTTTTTATTCTCTGTAACAATTTTTTTAACAATATCCCTTTCAGTTATGATCCCCATAGCTTTACCATTTTCTGTGACGATAACGCTTCCTGCATCACGACTGACTATTTCTCTTGCAATAGAAGGAATATCTGAGTTAATATCCATTACTATTACTGCTTTATTCATAACCTCAGCAACTGAGAGCTCTCTTTCAATCTCTTTATTGTGAATGCCAGCATATTTTCCCCTGTCAGCATCTATGTCCTTTTCAGGTCCATCTGCCATCTACTGCCATTCCCCCTTTGTCCTGTATGTCGGCAATTAATAATACGAAGTTCACAGTATAAAATTCACAGTATAAAAAGCCAAAATGTAGAATTTACGATATAAATTTACGATTGAAGCTTTTTAAGTATCCACTTTCTAGGAAAACGCTCCATATTGGTTTAGTTTCCCTTCCAGTCTAGACTCTGAAATTATTAGTTTTTTAAAGACGACACTCCGGCGAAGCTCGTTATCCCGAATTTATTTTTGTCCGCATCCTCTAAGATGTTTTCCCCATAATTTTCGGATTTTTTTACAGCATATATATACGAGTCAATGGTACATAATGATAACGGCATTTGCTTTTTTCATAAAACACATAAATCTTTATGAAATCAAGGACATTCACTTTAAATCTCCAGTTAGCTTGTTTCTGGTGAATTCATAATAAAAAAATTTATAGGATATACACAGGAATTTTTTAAGTACCCCTTTGTTTCCACTGGAGATTTTTGCTGAGAATGAAAAATGCTCCATCATCTGGAAGAAGTATTAGAAAGAAGTGCAGAAGAGAAATATATCTTAGAAAACAAGTTTATACAGTTTAAAAAAATCAAAATTATATTTGTAATGCTTTCTATTTTTCTCACAGTAAATTTTTCAGACCCCCTTATTTCCACTGGAAGATACTTCACAAGCTTTTACCGTGAAAAGCATGGTTTAAGAAGTAAACCAGAAAGAAGACACTGAAAAAGGAGAACGGTTAGAGCATAAAAAGGAAAACGATTAGAGCATAATTACTCTGCTCCGATTCCCAATGCTCAGTTCAATTTCTTCGTTCAGACCATACTTCGCATAAGCATTAATGATCTGAATTTCGGAGTCAATATCAAGATCTTCGATCACATAAGCCTGTTCTCCCCAGAGAGTTATTTTTATGCTGCCAGTTTCGTCTTTTAATCGAAGGTTTGCAACTACATTCTCGGTTCCGTCTTCCCTTTCAAACTCTTTGAGTTCCCCTATTTCGGAAACTTTACCCTGAACCGAATAGCTTTCCCCAGGGATAATATCAGTAATATCCGTAAACTTTTCTCTGTACTCAATTTCCTTTTCACTCTTCTGGATTATTCCTCGGCCTCCCAGATTGAGTTCTACCTGCTGGTTGAATGCATTTTCCCGAGAGTAAGCATGAAGTACTTCTATGGTCTCGTCAAAATCGACTTCATCCAGAAAACTGGTTTTTTCATCCCATAGAGTCAGTCTGATTTTTCCAGTGGAATCTCCAAGAAGAAGATTTCCAACTCTTCCGGTAGACCCGTCTTTTTTCTCAAAAGTCCGGATTTCTCCTATATCGAGTACTCTACCTGAAATGTTTATATTGCTCATATCAGCCCTGATGTCCTCAATTGGAATAAATTCCTCTTCGTACTCGACTTTTTTCTCACTTTTTCTTATTATGCTTCGATTTCCCACCTGTAGTTCAATTTTCTGAGTAAAGGCGTTCTCTCGCGCATAAGCATTGACCAGTTCAATAGTGTCTCCGTATTCTACCTGGTTCAGGAACTCGGTTCTGTCGTCCCAAAGGGTTACTCTGACTGTGCCTGTACTATCCCCGAGAAGCAGGTTTCCTACCTGTCCGCTAGTACCATCTTTCCGCTGGAAGGTCCTTACTTCTGAAATTTCCAGGATTTTTCCTGTCAGATTCAGGTCTCCCATGCCGTCTTTTATATCCTTTATTTTCTGGCTGCTGGCAGCCACATCGATTTCTTCTTCGCTCTCGGCCAGGACTCCATTATTTCCTACATTGACCTCTACTCCTGAGTACCCCTGCTTCGCATAACCGCTAACCTGGAGGGTTTGTCCGACTTTGATTTTTTCAGCTTTTATAAGATCTGCCATGTTATCCCAGAGCGTTATCCTAATCTTTCCGGTTTCATCTCCAACAATTATATTTCCGACTCTACCTATCGTCCCATCATTTCGAGTAAATTCTTTGGTATCGAAAACCGACACAACTTTTGCAACAAAATTTATTTGTCCGCTTTCAGCTGTAATGTTTTCAATTTTCACACTGTCTCGACCTACATCTGAAAACCCAAGTTCGTTGGCAACTAGCATGGCAGCCATGGGTTCATCGCAAAGCCCTCCCATGCTTTCGACCTTTTCCTGTACATGCTGCAGGAAGTCTTCTTTACTGATAACGTGGCTGAGCTTCTTATAGATTGATTCGATATCTGTCATATTATCCCCTTAATGTATAATTTCTGTTTTCAGTGTCTATTATTTGCTTCAACTCTATGTAATAATTGTTAATATGTTGCTACCTTGAATCCAGTTCATCATTATAGTATAAAATTCAAAAGCTGTTTTAAGAGACCAGTAAATTGTAGCTAGTAAATATAAATTACAGACCTGAGCACATTAATTCTTAAATCGCGTCATTTAATGAATGATAAAAACGGTAATAACCAAATATCTTGTGAAGTCTCTTTTATTCTTTTTGATTCTAAATTCCAGCTATTTTAAGCTTTATTTTTATAAGTTTAATTTTCTAATAAGTNNTTCTAATAAGTTTAATTTTCTAAGTTGTGTTTCATTTTCCTTTTCTTTCAGCCTCGGTAACGTACTGCAAGCAGTCCACCAATTTTTTTACTATAAAGCTTGCGGATTGTAACCTGACAGTAAGTTTGAAATTAAGTCCACAAATATTCCTCAATAGCTGTTAAATTGAACTTCAACCGGAAATCAAGGCTCTAATAGTCCTTTTCAAAGTCCTGGTAAGATACTTTAAATATAGCTATCGTAAAATTACTTTAGGTATATATGCTACGGGTATGCAAGCGGTCCTACTAAAAATTACCGTGTACCCGATGAAAGTATTTCTCAACAAAGTAGAATCAATATAATAAACTATGCCCATGCTTATCTGTTATACTTCTTTCAGGCTTTCGAGCTAAAAGATAATCTAAAATTAAAGCTTGATCCCACATTCCGCAGTATTTTTTCGAAAATCAATATTTTTCCTGATAGCGTTTTTGGAACAGATGCAAATAATTTGGATA
>DAQQ01000170.1:0-1921 GCA_002508465.1 Methanosarcina sp. UBA7
ATCTTGTATATTAAAGATCTTGTTCGCGATATCAGGTTTCCTTGAGGTGTCTGCTAATGCTTGGAATTGTGTATATAACAGCTGGGAACATGGAGAATTCATCACAGATTGCGAGAGAGCTGGTTTCAAAGAGGCTTGCGGCCTGCGTGAATATGTTTCCGGTATCTTCGGTTTACCGATGGAAGGAAGAGATTGAAGAAGACAATGAGATTGCCATGTTTGTAAAAACTGATTCTTCACGTTTTGAAGAAATCATAAGGCTTGTAAAGTCACTACATACATATGAAATGCCTGCAATAGAATTCTGGGGAATTGAAGGAGAAAAGGAGTATCTTGACTGGGTTCATGTTAATAGTTCAGGTGAAGGAGACTGAAAATAAGGCAAGAACCAAACTTTGAAGCAGGAAAGCCTGAAATAGGAAACTGAAATAAATAATGGCGTTGGCTTACGAATTAATTATTTTCACAAGAATTACTTACTTATAAATTACTTTAATTTTTATTTTTACTACATATATAATTTTGCGGAGTCATTCGCTCACAGGATTAGCTTTATATGTTAGTTCTATCTTTACCTAATTGGATTCCTTAAAATGCGGGAGTAACCAAGCGGTCAACGGTGGCAGACTCAAGATCTGTTCGTGCAGACGTTCAGGGGTTCGAATCCCTTCTCCCGCACTAAACTTATTAAGTTTTTCCTATCTTTTTTATATTATTGTTTTCGCTCAAATTCTCTAATTCTATCTAATTCTATTACATTTCTTTTAAGTTGCGGCAAGCAACTCGGTCAAGGTACTGTATTCAGAGTTCAACATAGAGAACTATATTTAATTAGGAAGTAAATCAATTTGTGAGGGGTGCCCAGCTAGGTCAAAGGCGTAGGTTCAGAGCCTACTTTCGTAGAAGTTCGTACGTTCGAATCGCACCTCTCACACTAAATTTAATTAACTCTTATTTTCACTTAAATTATCTAATTCTATTTCATACGTCTTTGATTAAGTGGGTTCTGGTGCAAAAATAATATTTCCGCAGTTTGATACTATAATTTCTACCTTTAGGTACCATTTTCCCAGGTGATGATATTTGATTAACTTTCCTAATTGCGAAGGATTACACTGATTTTTCAAGGAAGCCAGATTTTTTGCAACGGAACCCATCTCTTTGGGTAAAAGTAAAGAGACTCGTACGCTTACATTTTCAGTAAGTGACACCACGACCGAGAAGTAAAACAAAAAAATAAGATGAAGATATTGAATCTTCATCTTATTTTTTTGTTTATTTTCTTATTACTTTCCTTACTTTCTTTTATGCAAAAATACAGCAAGCAAGCTAACCACACAGTAAATAGTTTCAAATCCAGGTGTTTTCATACTTCCTTTCTTAGAAGTTTTTGGGCTTTGCGTCTGCTCTACAGTTTTTTCTCCTATAAAATCTCCCAAGGCCTGAGGAGAGCCTCCTACAGGCACTGTGGCTGTAACAGAGTCGGTTGAGGTATCAATTACAGATACAGTGTTGCTGACAGAGTTCGCCACATATACTTTTGTCCCTGCAGGATTGACTGCAACTCCGTAAGGATAGCTTCCTACAGGCACAGTGGCTGTAACAGAATTGGTTGAGGTGTCGATTACAGAGACAGTATTGTTGCCATCATTTGACACATATTCCTTTGACACATATACCTTTCTTCCATCTGGAGTGATCGCAATTCCGTAAAGATAGCTTCCTACATTTACAGTAGCTGTAACTTTATTGGTTGCAGTGTCAATTACAGAAACAGTGCCGTTTCCAGTCGTCATGTCATTGCTCTCCACATATACCTTTGTTCCCATCCGGTTGACTACAACTCCATAAGGAGAGCTACTTACATTCACAGTAGCTGAAACAGTATTGCTTGCTGCGTCAATTACAGAAACATTGTTGC
>DAQQ01000170.1:1994-7891 GCA_002508465.1 Methanosarcina sp. UBA7
ATACCTTTGTTCCTGCCGAGTTGGCTGCAACTCCATAAGGAGAGCTCCCTACAGGCACAGTAGCTGAAACAGTGTTTGTAGCTGTATCAATTACAGATACGCTATCACTGCCAGAGTTTGTTACATATGCCTTTGTTCCCGCAGAATTGACTGCGACCCCCCAAGGTGAGGAACCGACATCCACCGTGGCTATAACAGTGTTTGTAGTTGTGTCAATTACGGAGACATTGTTGTCCCAAGAGTTCGTAATATACGCATATGGTCCCATGGATGAAGCATTCTTAACATCTATTTCGTTTGTCTTTGAATCTGTACCGTTCGCATTGCTTACTGTCAAGTTAACTTTATATGTTCCTGCTTTGGAGTAAACATGCGTTGGATTCTGATGTGTTGAATTAGCTCCATCTCCAAAATTCCATTCCCATACAGTAGGTGTACCTTTGGTTTTGTCAGTAAAGGTGACATTCAGAGGCGCTTCTCCAAAGAGAGGGGATACAGAGAAAGCAGCAACGGGCGGAAGTTTGTTAGGGGAATAGCAGATGAAATCATTTTCAGAAGAAGCATCAAATGGGAGTTTTGAACTAAGATTATACATGTAGAGATAAGGGATTCCATTGCGATAATTCATCCAGGCTATCCTATCATCATAGATGGCAGGACTATCTGCTGTTACACTGAAAACGAGTGGAGTTTCGATGGAAGTGGAAAGGTTGTACATGTAGAGACAGGAGGGACCACGAGAATCAATCCATACTATCCGGTCTCCGTAAATAGCAGGGGGTTGTGCGGATCCGCTGTTGGTTATTTGAGTTTTATTGGAGGTGGAAATATTGTACATATATATATCGAAGCTTCCATTGTAAATATCCCAGTGCTCCCACACTATTCTGTCTCCGTATATAGCAGGGTTAATTTCAGATCCATCTGTGGTGATTTTAGTTTCCATATGAGTGGAGATATTGTACATATAGAGGTTGAGATCTAAGTTTCCATTGCGATTATCCACCCAAACTATCCTGTCACCATAGATAGCAGGATTCCCTTGAGTTGAGTTACTAGTGGTTATCTGGGTTTCAGTGGAAGTGAAGATATTATACATATAGACATTGGAGCCATTTCCATTACGACTATCTGCCCACACTATCCTATCACCAGAGATTGAAGGGTTACCTTTAGTTGAGTTATTGGTAGTTATCTGGGTTTTAGCGGAAGTGGAGATATTATACATGTAGATATCGGAGTTTCCATTGCGATTATCCGCCCACACTATCCTGCTCCCATAGATTACAGGATTGGTTGCTGATCTGTGGTTAGTGACCTGAGTTTCGTTGTGAGTGGAGAGATCGTACATGTAGATATCGGAGTTTCCATTGCGATTATCCGCCCACACTATCCTATCACCATAGATAGCAGCAACCGATCCTGTGGTAATATCTACTGATTCTTCATTGGCAGAATTCTCCTCTGATACTCCGGTAATAGAATTCTCCTTTGATACTCCGGTAATAGAATTCTCCTCTGATACTCCGGTAATAGAATTCTCCTTTGATGCTATAGTATTATCCACTAATCGGTTGGTGATCATCGAAGTTTCAGTTATTGTGGGCGAAGCGCTTTGTGCAGAAGCCATCGATGCTGAAGATGAAATGAGAATTAAAAATAAAATAAGGGTTGTTGATGATAACGCTATTGAATACAATCTTTTCCTCATTTTCATTTATTCCTACACCCCAATAAAATTTATATTATGTTAATACTGAATGTACTCTAATATCCTTTATATCTATTGTTTTCAAAACTGAATAATACTTAAGATCTAACATACAGGACTGAATAAAAACAGGAAGTAAACCCAACAAAAAGGGTAAAAAGCAAAGAAATGTAAGAACAGGCAAAAAATAAAAATATATTTATCAGTGTGCGAGGGTTGCCAGCACGGGCTTGAGATAAGGGCAGGGATAAACAGACCTGCCCCAAAACAGCTGTGCAGACCCGATCGAAAGATCTGCATGAGCATTAATAAAAGTTGAAACTGCATAAATTTAATGTTAATGTAGGCATTTGGTCTTCAGCTCTTATGGCATTCACATATCGATTTTGTGTTACAAGAAAAGCTATTTGCATTTTCAAAATTGAGCGTTCATATCACGGGTAGATCTGGTAAAAACAAGATATAACCATAAGCGTACATACTGACATCTGTGCTCGTATACACTCGAAACAAGCTTAGGAGCCACCCGGTAGATCGAACTTTTTCATTTTTTAGAGCTAAAGGGTGGTTCGTTTGGCTAAGGATATTATTTTGTTAGTTAGACGTGCCTCAAATACATCTTAACAGGAACATTTATGATGTACAGACAACTGACATATTTGTTTACCATGAAAGTACGGAATAAAACTGGTTCCCCATACTCCTTTTGATTTTCTGTTTCTTATCAAATTTAAGCCTTTTATGGCAATTCACTGATTCGTTTAGCATGGTTTGAAAAACCAAATTTAGGACAACATTACTACCCAAGGTAATGATGAAATCGATAGTCAAAAAAGGTAAGGTGAAAAGTACTTTCATTTCTTTGTGCCTGTTATTCGAAGAATATCATGCGCGTTTGACTAGTCATTAAGTTTCAGATTAAAAAGTAAACCTGCAAGTTTAAAAACAGAGAGGTATAAAAAGACTCATAGAGAACATCAAGGAGGTAATTATTTCTCCTGTACGGAGAGCAACATGATTCCCACAATGAATTCCCCAACTACTAGAATAATAATACCACTAACAATTTGATTACTTAAGATTAATTCTAATGTAGAATACTCCATCTTTCCAATCAATAGAGATAACAAAATTACTAAAAGTAAAGTGTCAGTACTTATGCCAGTAAGTAGTAGTACTTTTTGGATCTTAGATATTTTTTTATCTGATATGATGAAATGCAATATACTGGGTGGTAATATTGTAGAATACTCACCCTTGCCAACCAGTCTGAGCATTAAAATTACTAAAAGCATAGATGCAAGAGCGATAAGAATAATTAGCAGTAATTTTTGGAAAGTAGACAGTCTTTGAACCGATATGACGATAGATATTGTGCTAGGTTTGAATTTACTGTCGCCACTGTATTCTGCTGTGATAGAATGTGAACCAACTGAAAGCAATGAAGTAGTCAAATTTGCCTGCCCAGAACTTAAAGATTTAGTTCCTAGAGGTGAGTCTCCATCCATGAAAGTAACTGTTCCTGAAAGATTTTCTGTTCCTTTTGAAGATGTATTAACCATAGCAGTAAGTGTTACTGATTTCCCGATGATTATAGAAGACTTAGGTGAAGAAGATAATGAAATCTCCGATTCCACCTTTTCTGTTTCTTTTTTGGAATCACTTTTTAATATCCCTTTTATTACAAAAGAAGAAAAACCAGGAACTTCAGACCTAAAATAAAAAAACGTCTGATCTTCACCTGTCAAACTAATTGGAACTTCAATCCATTTTTTGTCCGTGTCATCATATTTGTCGAGAGATATAGAGGACACATTTATGCTGTTGTCATTAATCCATAATTTTTCAACTTTGAAATCTATTGTCGCATTCCGGATATTCTCAGAATTCCCATAACCTGCTTTGCCAACCCATACGTTAAAAGACTTGTAAACATTTCCTTCAGGTAGAGCTGAAACAATAGTAGATTTGTTCTTCAAATTCTCTACAATAGCTGTAGTCTTACCCATAGTCTTTTCAGACTCAAAGGTTATACTGTTAACTGCAGTAACATTATTTATAAAGTTGAAACATACCTGCTTTTCATTTTGGATGAATTCTGTTGTTGTGTCTTTAGCTGCTATATTATTTGCAAGCTCATCAGGTGAACCACCGATGCCTCCATCGCCACTGCTGTGATGGCTGCTTCTTTCACTTGAGCTACTATCATCGCTTGAGTTGCTTTCTTCCAGTACACTTATTGTAGCAGTTTTTGAAGAAGTTCCATTTTCATTTACTGAAGTTAAACTAACAGTATAAGTTCCTGCTGCAGAGTAAGTATATGTTGGATTCTGGTCAGTTGAAATAACTCCATCCCCAAAGTTCCAATTCCAGCCGTTCGCATTTTGTGAAAGGTCAGTAAACTGGACAGAAAGAGGAGCATAATCACTTGTAATGTTGGTTTTGAAATCTGCAACAGGAAGTGTCGAGTTTTGTACCGAATCAGAATCTGTAAACTGCCCTAAATTAGAGGAACTTTCGCTTACTGGAACAGAACTTATAAATTTCCCTAAAGCAGTGGCACCTCCACTTGTATCTATAGTAGCTGTAACAGTATCTGTTGCGGTATCAATTACAGATATACCCATTACATTCGTCACATACACTTTTTTTCCGTCTGGAGTGACTGCAACTCCTCGAGGAGCATTTCCTACGTTCACCGTGGCTGCGACAGTATCCGTAGATGTGTCAATTACAGAGGTAGTGTTGTCGTTAGAGTTCGCCACATATACCTTTTTTCCATCTGAAGTTACTGCAACTCCAGAAGGCCATTTTCCTACATTTACTGTAGCTGTAACACGGTTTGTATCTGTGTCAATCACAGTTACGTTATTACTTTGAGAGTTTGCTACGTATATTTTTGTTCCATCTGGAGTAACTGCGATTCCTTCAGGAGTAGACCCTACGTTCACATTGCCTGTAACAGTGTTGGTTGCAGTGTCAATTATATCGACAGAGCCACTGTTACCTAAGTTTGTCACATATACCTTTGTTCCTGTTGGATTAACTGCAACTCCATAAGGATAGTCTCCTACATTCACAGTAGCTGTAACAATATCTGTTGCAGTATCAATCACAGAGACACTGTTGCTTTCGATGTTCGCAACATATACTTTTATTCCATTAGGGTTGACTGCAACTCCCCAAGGTTTGACTCCTACATTTACTGTCGATATAACAGTTTTTGTGGTTGTATCAATTACAGAGACAGTGTTGCTGGCAGAATTAGCCACATATACCTTTGTTCCATCTGGATCGACTGCAACTCCATAAGGATCAACTCCTACACTTATAGTGACTTTTACATTATTTGTAGCTGTGTCAATTACAGAGACAGTGTTATCATAAGTCGTGGCATATGCATATATTGTAGGGGAGGAACTTTGTGCAGTGGTTACCAACGCAGTAGAAGAGAAGACAATGAAAATTAAAAAGAGGACTGTTGAAGCTAAAACAACTGGGTCTGATATTTCCTTCTCCCTCATTATATTTTCAGCCTTTACTTATATCATTTACAAAAGATATAAAATAAATACTAAAATTTATTTAAAATTCTTAAAGTTTTTGTTTTTAATCGGACTTTTATAAAATTAATTAGACTTTTCATGGAGATATAATCGAATCTATTTCCCGTTAGCTTGGAAGCAACAATAGTAAAGGCAGTATGACAAAAGTAAGTTTTGTAATTCAGGAAATATGTTAATATGTAGCATAAAAGAAAACAGATACGATAACCACAGGATAGATAATATTTAAAGTTTTTTATCCTAATGAGTAGTTTTTCTTATCTAACGATATCACTTTGTTAATCAAACACGCTTAAGATGGTGTTTTTCGCAGAATGATCATGCCTGATAGTCACTTTTCAAAAATTACTCCTTTACAATAAGCCACTCTAATTTATTAGTCTCTAACTTATAGAAAACACTATTAAAAGAGCTTATTGAAAATATCATTATTTAAGTGGAAGATATTTTTCCCAAGATTAAAAAGTTAATTCAAAACATTTATTTTTAGTAACTGTTATAATATAAACTGTATAATATCATTCAAAAGAAAATCGTGATTTAAGATAGTGGAACTTACCCCCTTAATGTGAAAAATCGTAAAAAAGAGTAAAAGTTAAAAATAAACGGGAATAACTGAG
>DAQQ01000112.1:0-25976 GCA_002508465.1 Methanosarcina sp. UBA7
TAGACAAATAAGTAGACAAATAATTAGTTTATTTATTAGACAAATAATTAGTTTATTTATATCTGTTGTTTTTTTGATAACGATTACAGGAACATTTGCCGATGCTGCCTCCGATCCTGAAATTAACATGGAACTGGTAGGACATTTTGGTGGGACGACAGATGCTGTTGATGCCGCTGGCAATTACGCTTATGTTGGACAGGGACAGGATCTTTTGATATTGGATATCACTAATCCTTCTTCACCTGTTTTAATGAGTAAGATTATGACAAAAGGGTTAGTAGGAGACATAGAAATTTCCGGCAATTATGCCTATGTAACCAATGGCAATAACGGTCTTTCAATTGTTGATATTAGCAATCCCTCTTCTCCAACTATAAAAGGATATTATGCTGGATCTGCTCGCTATGTTTCGGTTTCCGGAAACTACGCCTATGTAGCTGATTTGAATGGTCTTATGATTATTGACATAAGCAATCCTTCATCCCTAATTTTAAAAGGGCGTTATACTGGAAATATTGGAGATGTTTCAGTTTCTGGTAATTACGCATACTTAGCTGATCTGGATAATGGTCTTGTGATTATTGACATAAGCAATCCTTCTTCTCCGGTTCTCAAAGGAAATTACAATACTACAGGATATGTTGCTGATGTTTCAGTTTCCGGTAATTATGCCTATATAGCCGATGACAGTACAGGTCTTGTAATAATTGATATCAGTAATCCTTCTTCTCCAATCCTGAAAGGAAGCTATGATATTCCAGGAATCGCGGTGGATATTTTAATTTCCGGTAATTACGCCTACGTAGCCGATAATGATAATGGTCTTACGATTGTTGATATAAGTAATTCTTCTTCTCCAACTCTTAAGGGTAGTTGCGATACTCCAGGATATGCTAGAGGTGTTTCAGTTTCCGGCAATTATGCCTATATTGCAGATAATAATGGTTTTGTAATTATCGATATCAGCAATCTTTCCTCTCCTACTCTCAAGAAAATCTATGACACTATCGAAATGACTAAAAGCATTTCAATTTCCGGTAATTACGCCTATATAGCCGAGTGGAATAATGGCCTTATGATTGTTGATATAAGCACTCCTTCTTCTCCCACTCTTAAAGGAAGCTATGATACTCCTGGATCTGCTCAGGATGTTGCAATTTCCGGCAATTACGCCTATATAGCTGATGATAATGATCTTGTTATCGTTGATATTAGCAATCCCTCTTCTCCTTCTCTTAAAGGAAATCTCAGCACTGGTGGATGGGCTCAACATATTGCAGTTTCCGGTAACTATGCCTATGTTATCGATAATGCTAACGGTATTTTCATCGTTGATATCAGCAATCCTTCTTCTCCAGTGCTCAAGGGAATTTATGACACTTCTTCAATTATGAAAGGAAATTATGACTATAGCGGGTGTATCTGGAGTGTTTCGGTTTCCGGCAATTATGCCTACGTAGCCGATGAAGGAAACGGTCTTTTGATTGTTGATATCAGCAATCCCTCTTCGCCAGTTCTCAAGGGAAGCTATAATACTGCCGGAAATGCCTGCGATGTTTCAGTTTCCGGTAACTACGCCTATGTAGCCGATAGCAATAACGGTCTTGCGATTCTTGATATAAGCAGTCCATCTTCTCCGGTTCTTAAAGGGAGCTACAATACTAACGGATATGCCGAATGTGTTTCAGTTTCAGGAAACTATGCATATGTAGCCGTTGATGATTATCTTGCAATTGTCGATATTAGCAATCCTTTGTCTCCAATTCTTAAAGGACGTTATGCCATCTCTGCTAGCGATGTCTCAGTTTCAGACAGTTATGTCTATGTAGCTGAAGGCGTTAACGGTCTTGTTATTCTGAAAGCAAATCCGGGAAAAACAGCATCACTTTTCGCAGACTTCAGCAGCAATATCACATCCGGTTGCGCGCCTCTCTCGGTTCAGTTTAATGACAGTTCTCAAAATGCAATTGCATGGAACTGGGACTTTGGAGACGGATTAAACTCAACAAGCCAGAACCCGGTTCATACTTACTCTTCTGAAGGAATCTATACTGTTAACCTGATAGTAAGCAATGCAAATAAAACAGCCTCAAAAATGTCTACAATAACCGTGCTTGAAACTACTGGCTCCGATGAAGGAAGCAGTGATGAAGATAAAGAAAAAAGTGCTGGCGTTATTTCAAGAAAAGAGACAGGCAATCTTACAAAAGAAAGCAAAAAAACTCCTGAGTTTACTATAATTTGTGGAGTTATAAGCCTGCTAGCTGTATTTTACATAATAGAACTAAATAAAAGGTAAGGAACTGGATAAAATTAGTTAAGTCGGTAAAAATAGTTAAGTCGATAAAAAGTAGTTAAGCAAAAGATAACAGAAATATTTTTAAATAGTTATGATTATACTCTGTGGTACAACTTACAAAAGTTTGAGTCAAATTCAAAGAGCTCAATCAAGTCTCAGAGGGTTGGATGGGTGGAAGAAGTCTCACTGATTATTCTTTTTTTGTCAGTTCTAGGAGGTTACCTGCTTGGGATAGTCTCAGGGCTCCTGCCGGGAGTACACAACAATAATTTTGCGCTTGCTCTTGTAGCCCTTGCTCCTTTCCTGGCTGAGAAAGGGCTTTCACCTTTTTACATAGCCGTAATTATTCTCTCAAATGCGCTATCTCAAACTTTCCATGACGTTATCCCTTCAGTGTTTTTAGGAGCACCGGATGGAGATACCGCGCTAATGGTCCTTCCAGGGCACAGGCTTCTGCTTGACGGAGCCGGAGCTGAGGCAGTCCGCCTTTCAGCACTCGGAAGTGCAGGCTCGGTAGTTGCTTCCCTGATATTCGTACTGCCGTTTTCGCTTTTCTTTAAGGCTATATATCCTTATATTGAAGCGCATATGGCTTTAATTCTCATTTTAATTGTCTTTCTAATGCTTGCAAGTGAAAAAGGTGAAAGTGTTGAAGATTCAAAGGAGAAAAGTCCGTTTGCAAAATATAAGTACAAATTTTTTGCTCTCGTTTTGTTTTTGATTACAGGCTTGCTTGGGCTCTTCGCTTTTGATAGGGAATCGCTTATGGTTCCGGTTGTTAATTTTGGAGAGCCGTCGATACTCCTGCCCCTTCTTAGCGGGCTTTTCGGATCGTCCCAACTAATAATAAGCCTTCTAACAAGCTCGAAAATTCCGGAAGAGTCCGTATCGGCACTCAAACTTTCTCGAAAAAGAATTCTCAGGGGAATCCTTACAGGCAGTGCGGCAGGCTCACTTGTGGCATGGCTGCCAGGCCTCTCCTCAGCAATTGCAGCACTCCTTACGGGCCTTGCTGCAAAAGTCGACTTTGACAGGATTACACTTAAAAAGAAAACCTCCGAACCCGAGCTCGGAAAGCTAAAAACTTCTCTCTATTCCGACCCTTATGCCAGTAACCCTTCAACACTTGAGAGCTCGAAGGAATTCATAGTTTCAAACTCTGGAGTAAACACTTCAAACGCAATTTTCGGGCTGGTGGCTTTTGTGGTGATTGGAAGGACACGAAGCGGGGCAATGGTTGCCATAGAAGATGTTCTGGAAACAAACATGCTTGATTTATCCATACTTCTACTCTTTTTTGCCGCTATGGTCTTAACTGCGCTATTTTCCTACTTTTCTACTATCTGGATAGGAAATAACGCGCACCTCTTCCTTAAGAAAGTTAACTACAGCAAACTCTGTACAGGTGTCCTTATAGGGCTTGCCATAATGGTTTATCTTTTCACAGGGCTTTTCGGATTTTTCATTTTTGTAATCTCGACTCCAATAGGCATGCTCTCCTCTTTTATGAATGTAAGGAAATCACATGCAATGGGAGTCATCTTGCTGCCTGTGATCCTTTATTTCTTATAAAAAGCAACTTTTTTAATCGTATAAATCCCAACTTCTGTCTTTTTAGGCTCATATATGCTTTTCCGTAAATCCGTTAGGTCAAATAATTGTGGTTTAAAGTTTTTACATCATATCTGACATGATTAAATTTAAACGCATGTAACCAGTACCGGACAATATTTATGCGCTTAAAAATGCCGATCCAAAGATATCCGAATCCAGATAAATGGTTTTTTCAGTCCGATGGCATGTAAAAATATAAAACTTAAAATGTATTGGATTGGAAATGTACAGAGAGTTAAAAAGCACTTGATATAAAGACGAAAATTAATAAAACAACTACTAAACCAAAAAGCAAAATTAGTTAATAAATGTAAAAGGCCGAATAAACTGAAATAAATAACCAGAAGGGGTATACAGGAGCATGGAAGTAAAACTTGAACAGCGTTTAACTGAACTCAGGGCAGAATACGAATCAGGGCAGAGAATTCTTGAAGACATCAAGTTAAAGATTACTGAGCTTGAAAACCGGAAAAAGAGCTTGAGTGAGACCCTTCTTCGAATTAGCGGGGCAATTGACTTGCTCGAAGAAGTGCTGGAAGAAAAAGAAGGCGTGAAGGAGTCAGAAACTACTGTAGGGACAAGGACTATCACAGGAAGCGTGGAAGTTCCTAATGTCATAAAACAGCCCCTTGAGAAAGCCGTTAAAATTCTGGAAGAATCCGGGCTTACAGCAGGAGATGTTGTCGAACAAAAGTCAGTTTTACCCGTTGGGGTTATGGCTGGAGATATTATCCGACAAGATCCGAAACCAGGTACGAAGTCACCTGCCGGATCATCCGTAAAACTTGTAGTTGCGGTAAAAGGCAAGTTTCTGCCACATGATAGAAACTCACTGTGCGGCGCTTTTTCCGACCGCAACTGAATAAGATAAAGGAGGGCTTAAAACGGAAGCTTACTCTTCCAAAACGAAGATTTTCTTGGACGCACTTCGGGAACACTGCAGGGCAGCAGTTTCAGCTTTTTCTGCGCTTGAGGGTTCCGGGAGTCAGGCATCCCAGAGACTCTGCCTGGAAAAATTCCTCAAAGAATGTCAGGGCACTTCAATGGCTTTATGGCATAAAAACGATAGAAAACTCGGGAAATATCTCAGATCTGCGCTTTTAGTCTCTAATAACTCTCCTCTTTCTCCAGCAGCCTTTTTCGGGTTTAGAGCTGTGATTAAAGGAATAGAGAAAGAGAAAATTACAGGAGTAGAAAACGTTTTCAGTAACAAAAGGGACCAGGATGCACCAGAAGAAGATACAGGTCAAGAGGAATCAACCGCCTTTTCATATAATGCGGAAACAAAAAAACTTGTATTTTACGGGAAAAGCTATGAAATCCTGCCTATTTTCCTGGCTGTAAGAGACATTTATGCTTCCCTCCCTTTTTTTGAAGAACTTCAGGCCTGTGCTGAACGGCTTGAGAAAAATCCACAGGATGCTACAGCCCTTTTTCAAAATGCTGTGCTTATGTATAAGGCCAGGCGGTTTGAAGCTGCCCTGCAGCTTACTGCAAAAACCTTGAAAATTATTCCTGAAGATCACAGGGTCTGGTATAACCGAGGTGTTATTCTCGCGGAAATGGGCCGGCTTGAAGAAGCACTTGCAGCTTATGACAGGACAATTGAACTTGAGCCGGCTTTTGAAATTGCCTGGGATAATAAGGGAGTCGTGCTTTTAAGGCTTAGCAGGTTTGAAGAAGCCCTCCATACCTATGAAGAAATCCTTCATAAGTATCCCGAATATGCTGAAGCCTGGGCAGGGAAAGGCTCTGTACTTTTGGCCCTCGGCAGAGAAGAAGAAGCTCTTGAAGCTTACAGTTCAGCCCTTCGAATAAGGCCCGAATACCTTGAGGCCCTTACTTCGACCGGAAGTCTGCTTTCCAGACTAGGCAGGTACGAGGAAGCCCTGAAGATTTACAATAAGGCGCTTCATCTCTCCCCTAAAGAGCCTCGCCTCTGGGCAGCCAGGGGTTTTGTTCTTTCGGAAGTGGGTAAACAGGAGGAAGCACTGGAAAATTGTAATCGAGCTCTGGAGTTGCAACCTGGCTTCGTTCCTGCACTTGAAACAAAGGTAAAAATCCTTTCGGAAATCCGAAGACAGAAGGCCAAATCCTCTCAGTAACTTCTCTATTTCACATTTTCCTTCTGTCGTTTTTTATATTTTTCCTATCAGTTATTCTTTGTAATTTTTCCTGTCATACTGTTTGTTTTTTGTCCTTTTGCCCTCTTTTAAGTTCCTTTTTATAATTCCTGTATTTTCGTGACTGTTTTTGAGTTTAACAATAAATTGTGCTCCTATCCTGAGCTCAAGAACCAATTGTACCTTTTCTGTTACAGGACAGTTTTTATATTAGGGAAAATTCGAATCAGAAAAAGTATATCTCATTGAAAACAAAAATGCAAAATACCAGTTTTAGCTCTGGTTCCATGCGTGAAATATAAAAACGGCCAGGTGTGGCAAAAACCCGGAAGGGATCCGGAATGAGCTTTCACTGGAAAAGCGAGGATTCCGATATGACAGAAGAAAATGTGAGTGAAAAGATGGACAAAGCAAAGCAAAAGGAGTCTCAAACGGCAGAAAAAACCGAAGAACCAGAGGATCTCAGGCAGCTCCTTGCCAGGGCTGGCGAGACTGACAGTTACGAAGACAAACTCAGGCTGTATGATAAAGCCTTAAATCTGGACCCTTTATTTCTTGATGCCTGGATCCAGAAAGGTTTCGCTCTTGACAGGATGGGGAAATCAAAGGAAGCTCTTGCCTGCTATGACAGGGCTCTTGAGATCGATCCTGAAAATCTGGGAATCAGGTGCCTCAAGGGCTTTGCCTTCAATAATTTGAGAGAATTTGAAAAATCGATTGAGTCTTATGATGAAGTCCTTAAAGTAAATCCTGATGATGTATTCTCGTTATATCAGAAAGGTTCAGCTCTGGAGAGCCTTGGAAGATATAGGGAAGCTATGCAGTGTTATGACAAAGCGCTTGACATCGATCCGACTGATGTTCTTGTTAGAGAAAAGAGATTGAGGCTTCTGGAGGTTATTTATAAAAAAGGAACTTTAGCTGACTCTCCGGACAGCAGCTTTAATTGAACTAGGAATTTTAGAAATCTGAAACAAAAGTGTAGGGCCGAAAACCGGCCTTTACTTTTTGCTCTTGCTAGCTTCCTCTTCTATCCTGATCTCTTCAACGATTTCCATCAGTTTTTCCTTAATTTTTACTATAGCGTCAACAGCTTCGCCGCCTACCTCAATAGGGGCCCGTTTTTCCAGGTCAGCCTGCATTAACTTGGGGTCAAAGGGAATTTCTCCAAGTACCTGGATGCCCATCTCTTCAAGTTTGTCGTTAACTTTCCCCGCGCCTCCTTTATTAATTACGGCAGCAAGGTGTTTTATTCCTATTTCGGAAGACAGCTTTTTTATTCTCTCAGCCGTTTCAAGCGATCTTGCCCCTGGCTCAACTACCACGATCATGAGGTCCATTCCTCTTGTAGTACCCCTTCCGAGATGTTCGATCCCTGCTTCCATATCAAGGATCACTGCACTCTTTTCCTTGAGCATAAGGTGCCTGAGAAGAGCCCTCAGGAAAGCCGAGGCCGGACACATGCATCCGCTTCCCCCACGGTCTACAGTACCCATGACAAGCATTCTAACTCCATCAGGTCCTATAACTCCGTATTTGCTTGCAATATCATCTACTTTAGGGTTGTAGATGAAAGCTCCGCCTTCGGCACCTGCCCTTTCCTGAATCAGGTCTTTGAAATCTGTCAGGGGCTTTGGAGGATTTTCAACCCCAAGCGAAGATGCCAGGTTCATATCCGGGTCTGCATCTATTGCCAGTACCTCGTATCCGTCTCTTGCAAGCAGTCTGGCCAGAGTGCCTGAGAGAGTTGTTTTTCCAACGCCACCTTTTCCGGTAATTGCTATTTTTATGAGGAGTCCCCCTGAACATTAATTTAGATTTAAATGTTTTAGATCAACTATTAATTTAGATTAGTAGTTGGTCCAGATTAATTGTTAATTCAAATTAACTATAGTGATTTTCTAAGCAGGGGTATAGTCATCAAGCTGTTTATACTTGTTCATTTATCTCGGGCTTCATCCCATTATTCCTTAAAGAATATTGTTTAAAGCCTTTTTGTTTTGTATAAGTCAAAAAGATATTTGCTAAAAATTAAAAGATATTTAGAGAGACCGGTAGGACAAATCTGCCAGGAAAGGAGTTAATTATCCTATTCAGTAGGCTTATTCAGTAGGCTTATTCAGTAGGCTTATTCAGTAGTTCACTTCTTTGCCTGAATATAAAATCGAATCCCTCATCTGCAGCAACCTTTTTGAGATACTTTTCAATATGGTTTCTTTCCTTTTTTGAGAAACCTGCATCACGGGCGAGCTTATCGAGTACCTTTTGAACTCCTGTCCCATATTGGATTGCTTTCTTTTCTTTCCAGAGAAGTTCCGATGGAAGCAGACCGTTTGCGGCTTTTCTCAGGATATATTTTCTTATATACAGGCCGTCTTTTTTAAGGACTTTAAGTTCAGGGCTGATTGCAAGCCCTGTTTTTATTACTTCCTTATCCAGAAAAGGCACCCTGAGCTCCACGGAATTGGCCATGGTAACCATGTCGTCCCTTTCAAGGTTAATAACTGAGATATTTTGAATGTCTGAGTAGATCTCTCTGTCAAGCACCTCAGGCCCCTGTTCAAGGAAACCCTCATGCCTGCTGTAGCCTCCAAAAAGCTCATCTGCACCCTGACCTGTGAGAAGGACTCGTTTTCCGTCTTCTTTTGCAGTTTTCGCAACAAAGTAGAGAGGAAGCCCTATTGCAATTTTCATAGGGTCCGTTGATTCTGTCGAATAAATTACATTCGGGATTGCATCCTCGATTTCTTCGGGAGAAAGGAGATGAGTTTTGAGGGAATTCTTCATGCCAGCAACTTCAGCCGCATGCTGAGCCTGGATAAGGTCATGGGAATTCGGAATCCCGACGGCATAAAGTGAAATTGAGGGATCAATACTTTTTGCAAGGGCCGCTAAAAAAGTGCTGTCAATACCTCCGGAAAACGCGAGTCCTGCAGTTTTTGTAAGCCTTATCTCTACAGCTCTTTCAAGGGCCGCCTTCAGGCGAGAAGCGGCTTCATACTCTTCCGAGATTCTTTCTTGCGGAACCTCAATTTTAAGGAATTTTTCTTCAAGCTTTCCGTTGTAGATATTGAGAGCCATGATTCTGCCAGGTGGAAACGGCTTTATGCAACTATTCTGGCTGGAAAAAGCTTTTTTTTCAGAAGCAAAAGTAACTTTCGGTTTTTCTACTTCTTTTTCTATGGAATAAAAAAGAGGTTTGACTCCAATAGTGTCTCTGGCCAGTAGAAGCTCGTTATCCAGAGTATAAGCCAGAGCGTAATCTCCATTTACTCTGGAGAGCACGGAAAAGACTGAATTTGTTATCGTTTCTCCTTTTTTTACCTCTGTCTCTATGAGGTCAAAAAGTACTTCGGTGTCTGAATCGGTTTTTATGCCCTGCTCGGCTGCAAGTTCCCTGAAATTGAAGACTTCTCCATTGAGTACCAGAGCTCCTTTTCCAACCAGGGGCTGGGGCATATCGCCTGTAATTTTAAGCAGGGTATTTCCTATACTCAGTCCTTCGGCCTCATAGGTTCCGCAAGCGTCGGGCCCTCTGTGACTCAGGGCTGCAAGCATTCTTTTTACTTCCTTATTTGTATCAGGAGTTCCTGCTGCTCCTGCTATTCCGCACATGTTTACTCCTTTTTTCTTTATCTTCGGTGTATACAGGCGCTCTATCTCTATTTATCGTTTTTCCATTTAAGAAGAGCATACCAAATCCAGAACAGTAAAAATTTTGAATTTAAGAATATTGAAAATTGCAAATTTAATAGCGGTTAGAACTACTAATTCAAGAACAGTAAGAATTAAGGATAGGATTTACGCGGTTAAACTGAAAAATCAATATGCATTAATCCTTCAACTGTACCTCAATTTTTATATAGATTAAACAGTCTTTTTGGCTCTTTGTTTGTGCTAGCCCATAATCTAACAAATGTACTCTAACAAGTGTACTCTAACAAGTGTACTCTAACAAGTGTACTCTAACAAGTGTACTCTAATAAGTGTACTCTAACAAGTGTACTCTAGCAAATGTGCTCTAACAAATGTGCTCTAGCAAATGTGCTCTAACAAATGTGCTCTAGCAAATATACTCTAGCAAATATTATTTTAGAGTAAAAGAAGTATTAACAATAATGTGTGTTAAAACATGAACATAAGCATCTAATAGGTCACAACCGGATTTTATATAAGGAGCTTAAATGTTCATGTGATTAGCATAATCTTTCAACAATTATTTTCGTATATAGGCTAATATATAAGAATGCTATTTATTGTATATAAGAATGCTATTTATTGTTTTGAAAATTGAAATCAATTAAGTTCCCAAATCTCGTGATAAACGTAATTTTAAAAATCACTGGACTTGAAACTAAATCGTCTTCGCAATAAAGAGATTAATAATGGACAAAACTATGAATTGTATCTCTCAAGGCAAGGATCTAATTACGATTTTCACATCTCATGTTAGGAGTTAATAAATTCTATGGATAAACTTACACCCAAATCAACAGAAAACACTATTTCTGTTGAGAAATCTAATTTGTCTGATTCTTCGATTAGCACCCCAGAGGAAAATGGGGTTTCTATCCCAGTACTCGCAATAAAAACCGAAGAAAATGAAGAAAAGCTTGATATAAGCTCCAATTTTATTGCAGAACCTCTTCCGGATTCCGTTTCAATAATTTCAATACCCTCAACTTCTCAATTTCCAGATGGACATCAGGATGAGTCGAAAATTGTGCTCATAGGTACGGCTCATGTTTCGGAAAAGAGTGTTGAAGAAGTTAAGACCATTATTAAAAATTTGAAACCAGATGTCGTAGCTGTCGAGCTCTGTAAGGGACGTTTTAATTCTCTTGAGGGAAATACACAGGAAGAACAGGTTCCTATTAAGGATCTTCTCTCTGGAGGGAAGATTTACTACTACATTATTCATTGGCTTCTTGCCCATTTGCAGAAAAAAATAGGAGAAGACATGGGAGTAAGGCCTGGTGCTGAGATGCTCTCTGCAATGGAAGAAGCCAGTAATACAGGTGCCAACATTGCTTTAATTGACCGGGATATCCAGGTAACTCTTCAGCGTTTTTGGGGAAAGATGAAGTTCTTGGAAAAAGTAAAAATGATTGGCTCCTTACTACGCAGCCTTATTGATCTTGGGAAAGAAGATGATTTCGATCTTGATATTAATCATATTACAGAACCAGACTTTGTAGCTGAACTTGTAAGTGAGCTCCGAGGTTTTGCTCCAACTGCAGCCAAAGTCCTGATTGATGAACGTGATGCATATCTTGCAGGAAGTATCATTGAGGCTGCTGAAGGTGGAAACAAAACTGTTGTTGTGGTCATAGGAGCTGGGCATAAATCTGGAGTAATAAAATATCTGAAAAATCCGAAGATTATCCCTCCCTTGAAGACTCTCGCGGAGATTCCAAAGAAAAAATATGGAATTGGAAAAATTATTAGTTTTATTTTTGTCGGTATTATTGTTGCATTTTTTTTGTTATTGCTTCTCTCAGGAGTTTCACTCAAGCTATTTTTGATAGCTTTCGTATGTTGGTTCCTTATAACCGGAATCCTAAGTGCATTGGGTACTTTGCTTGCAGGAGGTCATCGCAACTCTGTTCTAACTTCTTTTTTGACTGCTTGGATAACTACTCCACATGCAGGTTGGTTTGCCGGACTTATAGAAGCAAGGAAGCTAAATCCTAAAGCTTCAGATATAAAAGCTCTCTTTGCAGTAGAAAACTTCAGTGACATTTTCAAAAATAGTATTATGAGAGTTCTTCTTGTCGCAAGCTTTGCAAATATTGGAAGCGTAGTCGGTGCTGTCCTTGGAGGTTATATAATAATGCAGGTTACCGGCTTTGACCCCAGGGATATTATTTTTGCTGGTTTAAAGACTCTTGGGCTCTAATAAATCTGGAAAGCTATTTACCTGATAACTTTTCATGTGTCTTCGGTTAAGTGAGGAATCGTGATAAAAACATCCATTTCCACAATATTTGTCAAATATTTTATAAATAAGGAGCTGGAACAGGGTATCGATTTCATGTAAATAGGCCAAAATTTAAGGCCAGCTTCTAATGCAAAATCAATAGCTTTCAGGCAAGAAAATTTCTTAACCGATGATCAATGGATAATTTTTAGGAATTGAGTCTATCCTGAAATTCAAAATTTGATTTTTGAATTTCGTATTTGGAACAGTCAGTTGAATACTTAATCACTGAAATAATCCTGAAAATTCATAATGATTTAAAATCAAATAGGTTTTGGGATAGGCTCATTATATGATTGAATAAAAAACGCGTGAACACTGACGGTATAAATCTCAATAATTTAGAATAAGGCTATAAGCACTTGATTTTGTGCTTCAATGATTACTTGTTCCAATTTCCATGGGTTCACAAATTTACTCAATTTATAATCAGTCTCTTAAAAAATCAAATTGCTGACGGCCATCCCACCCTAAATAGGCTGTCCGGCAATAATTGATAGTAACTAAAAAGTGCTAAAAAGAAAACAAATAAGACCTTTAAATCAAAAAAGAAGGAATTTTTTTATTACTGAAGGTAATTGTCGGACAGCCTGTAAAGGACGGGGTATTCGTGACCTTCTGCGCTTCCGATGTAATAAGCAAAATATTAGTTTTTAATAATGTATGATAAACTATTAAGAAAATGGATTAAGAATCTATCCGAAGGGTTTTTGTGATTTACTGTGTTGTTATAAGCACCATGCATACCGGAATGAATATTTAGGTATAGACCGAAGTAACTTATATAATATGCTAAATGATGAATCTGATGAACTCTTAAATATTTTTAACTAGAAATCAGATAATAAAACATCTTTCTTATTTTGAGACCATAAAAACTTAATAGAACTTAAAAGAACCTTAAGTATGAGACTAAGGCGCTTGAAATAAAAAACAAAAGTTGTTACACGTTGTTGTTTTAATTTGTATTTTAGACAGTTAATGTTTAGTGCTGTTTTTCATCAGTTCAACTGCTAAGTGCTCGCAACGAAATAACTTAGGCAACGAATAATTATTACAGAACAAAACCGATGGAGCCGCTTATGAAAATAGTTAAGTACAGTGTAAAAAGGTGCCTAAGTTATTTTGCGGTGGGTACTAAGTCTCAGAGTTAAAGAAATTGATTATGTAAATGTTCTAAAAGGAGGTTATATATGGATAGTTCTTCTTTGAAACCTGGTCTAGCTTACGAATTCAAGTTCAAAATACCAGAAAATAAGACTGTTCCTTTCCTTTATCCAGAATCACCTGAATTTCAGGTTATGCCAAAAGTTTTTGCCACTGGATTCATGGTTGGATTATTTGAATGGACCTGTATTCAAGCAATAAATCCCTATTTAGACTTCCCTGCTGAGCAGACTGTAGGTACCGATGTTAGATTAAGTCATTCGGCGGCTACTCCACCCGGTTTAACTGTTACGGTAAAGACAAAATTGGAAAAAATAGAGGGAAGAAAGCTCACTTTTTCAATTATAGCTGATGATGGCGTTGACAAGATTTCTGAGGGCACACACGAGAGATTTATAATCGACGCTGCCAAATTTAACTCCAAGGCAGAAGCCAAAGCTAAAAGTGCCAATAATTGAGGGTACAATCATGCCTCATATAATGGAAATAATGGGAAAAACAAGGGTGGTAGTAAAGGATGGTGAAGTAATCGAAGTTGGAGAGTCTGAACTTGAATGGTGTCCTCTTATTGACAAGCTAAGTGGTGTCCAGAAAATTACCTCTGAAGAAGTCAAAAAGAATGTAGAGTCCAAGATAAAAGACTACGGAATGTTCACAGCCAAGCGTCATCTCCTTGGGCATGACACTTTTGTAGCTTTTGGAGCTTCAGAAATAATGATGTCTGGTTTGCGCAGTGGTTTTCTTGATGCAACCGTAACCGCCTGCGACGGGGCAGGAACTGTTATATCCAACAATTCAGAGCTTGTCCAGGGTATGGGAGGCAGGATGTCAGGTTTGATCGATACTGAACCCATTGAGGATGTTATAAATGAAATTCAAAAACTCGGTGGGGTTGTGCTTGATACTAAAACTGCATCAATAGACCCTATAGAAGGAGTAAAGAAAGCTGCAGAACTTGATTACAAAAAGGTTGCAGTAACCACTGCTGATTCAAAAACTGCAAAAAATCTGAGAGAACTCGAGGCTAAACTTGGGCTTGATCTTATAATAATTGCGGTACATGTTACAGGTGTCAGCAAGGAAGAAGCTCAAGGTCTTCTGGAAAATTCAGACCTAGTGACCAGTTGCGCTTCTAAGTATATAAGGGAGCTTGCAAAACCCATAGTTCAAGTAGCAGCTGCAATTCCACTATTTGCCCTCACTAAGAAAGGAAAAGAATTAGTGATTGAGAGGGAAAAAGATATTGAAAGCCCAATTTTGATAACTACTACAGAACTGCCAGTTGTGCCTAAACATAAGCAACCGCGAGATTTGAAATAACGGGTTATATGGTGTGGTATGTGGGAGCCTTGAGTATTTTTCAGCTTGCTTATAGCCTATCAATTATTGTTCAGCTCCTGAAGATACGCAACATGCCAATACTTGTTTCGGATAGCTGTAATAGCTCTAAATACAACTATTACAACCAGAACAGTTATCGCATGATTTTGCTTTCATATAGTTGCCACGCATGATAAGGAATGTGCACTCAGCTATCTTGTAGAAGACTTTGGCATCATTACCAATACTTACAGTACCATCGTCAAAGATCACCTTAATAGGCACAGTTTCAAATTCAGTTGTCAGACCCGGCCTTAACGTTGGAAAAATTATTTCTTTTTCTCCGCTTTTCTTTCTGACTGTGATGATGTCGAAAGTGCAAAGAGAAGTTAATTTACCTTTCTCGTCAAAACGCACGGAATTTTTGTCTGCATCAATGCCAAGTGCGTCCGTATCATACGCATTTATCGAACCAATAGGAGTTTTAATCAGGAATGGCTCTGCAGGTTCTACAGATTCTATGCTCCCATCTTCAAAAAGCTTAAACCCTATTCGAACTGGCATTTTTCCTGCAGGTGTGTCAATTATGATTCGTTCATTCGGCCACAAAATCAGGCTTCTGACTCTTCCGTCCGGATAAAATCGCAGACCTATTATCTTTGCACAAAAGTCCCCAAACGGGAATGAAAAATGGAGTTTTTGTGCAAGTTTGCCTTCTTCTTCTTCCGACCAGAAACCGCTGATCTGACCGTTTAAAGGGAACAAACTATTGATCGACGTGTCTTCAAAAAAAGTAACCAGTTCAGCAGGAAGTGTTCCTATTGGTGTGCTTATTTCAGTCTGCTGTTCTAAAGAAATACTTTTAATTTTACCACTTTTGTAAAAAGACAAAGCTGCTAACTGCTTTTTTCTAAACCCCGGATCACCGTATTGCGGAACAAGATCTCCGTATTTTGTGTGAATCAAATTATATTCTTTAAGCTTACAGTCCTTCAGTTCGCCACCGTCATATGTGGTAAAGCTCGTTATTCCTTTAAGTCCGCTTGTCTCAACAGTTAACATTATGCACCTTCCTGGATTAAAAACGAATCAAGTTCTTAGCTTTGCATATAAATAACTCTGCATATTAATATACTAACTATATGACCCTAATCTAGCTATACGTCACTAATCTACTAGCTATACGTCACTAATCTGAAGTTACAGGGACTTTGCGCCTCTAGCTCATTCTATTACAGGAAATGGTACAGAAAATGGTCGACTAGATAACGAGATTAAAAAGAGATTAAACAGGAAGTCGTTAAAACGAAGTCAAAGGTCAAGCTACAGTAAAACTAAAAATTCGAAAAGTTATAATTTACGCCTGACTCCACAAGAAACGCGGCTCAGGGTACTATAATTGAGTTTGAGGCAAGTTATATTAAAGCTCCAGTAGATGGCGTTTCTGAAATTAGTTTTGATCCTTTACGCTATGTTTAAAAAGGAAAGAAGAATATATTTTTCTGTAAAATCTTAATTATATTTGACTTTTTCTTTCTGGAGAGCTAGATCCAGAACATTTTCGTATACTTCTTTACCCTCTATTTTTAGAATCTTAGCCGTTGACCTTTCAGTGGTAACGTTTCCATCCTCCTGCATATAAACATATTTTCCGTTTTCAATACCCACGATTACAGACGAGTCAGGAATTACATATATTCCGAAATAATCAGCAAGTTTCGGACTCTTATCTATATCTACAGTCACAACCGTCGCTCTACCTGCATAATCTGTTGCAACCTGAGATAAAACAGGGTTTAATTCCTGGCACTCTTCACACCACTCAGCTCCGAGTTTCAAAAGAACAGGCCCTTTTTTGAGAGATGTGTTTATCTGGTCCAGTTGGGTAATCTCTATAACACTGCTGTTTTCCTGTACTTTCTGAGGATTTTCCTGGGTTTCCTGAGAACTTGTAGAGTTTTCCTGGGCTTCCTGAGAATTTGTGAGAGTTGTTTTGCTATTAATACAGCCAGCTGTTAAGATCACAGCTACAAAGAGAATCAATAGTATAACCAATTTACTCATATTTGTCGTCTACTATATTACTGATTTTTTTAAGACCCTGAAAATGATATAAGTATACTATTCACACTGTTACATATGTATTTATATCAATTGTTTATTTAAACTATTTGGGTTACCGTTATCTGTGCATCCTAAAATATGCTTAAAAAAGAACCTTGACATTTATTGCGTATTTCAGATAACTAAAGTTCACGCCATAGACTCAGTGGTTGAATGAAAAGGAAAATATTAAAATATATCTCCAAAAACATTTGAAATAACAAATGATTAAAGAAAGTAATGGAGAAAAAAGCTCTCCAAACACGTAATAATTCAAAACATATAACTGGACAATTTAGTCAATTATTCCGCCTGTGTTTGCGGAATGAACGGAACGCTGGTACCTGGCAAGGTAACCTGTAATTTCCGTTTTTGGTGGCACAAAGGCAGCTTTCCGCTGTTTAAGCTCTTCTTCTGAAATCTTAATATTTAGAGCTCTTTCAGGAATATTGATTTCAATCATCTCCCCATCTTTTACAAGAGCGATTGGCCCTCCTTCCGTGGCTTCAGGTGAGACATGCCCTATGCAGGGTCCACGAGTACCTCCAGAAAAGCGTCCGTCAGTTATCAGAGCAACCGACTCTAAAAGGCCCATACCTCCGAGTGCAGCTGTCACTGCAAGCATTTCCCTCATCCCAGGACCGCCTTTAGGACCTTCATATCGTATAATTACAACGTCTCCTGGTTTCACATTGCCTGCAAGGATACTTTCCATAGCAGCTTTTTCACCGTCGTAAACGCGTGCAGGGCCTGTATGAACATGCATTCCTGGATCAACTGCTGTCTGTTTTATAACTGCGCCTTCAGGAGCAAGGCTACCTTTAAGGACTGCAATTCCTCCCTGAGCATGAATTGGATTTTCAAGAGTTCCTATAATCTCTTTATTAAGCTTGGGATTAACAATGTCCAGTTCTTTCAGGTTTTCCCCGATAGTCTTGCCGTTAACAGCACGTTGTTCCAGATATAGTTTAGGGGAAAGCCTCTGCATAATTGCCTGAACCCCACCTGCTCTGTCAAAGTGCAACATAACATTTGACCCTCCCGGACGAAGCGAGATCAAATGAGGGGTTGTTCTGCTCAGTTCGTCAAATTTCTCAAGAGGGAGATGCAGCCCGAATTCATGAGCAAGGGCAGGAAGATGCAGAGTGGTATTTGTGCTTCCTCCAACTGCCATGTCTACCATTATGGCGTTCTCAAAAGATTTATAAGTGACAATTTTTCTGGGAGTCAGGTTCTCTTTAACCATTTCGACGATACGCTCACCGGATTCCTTGGCAATTCGGATCTTTTTTGCATCCACTGCGTGCGCAGTTGCACAGCCTGGAAGGCTCAGACCAAGCGCTTCGGTCATACAGGCCATAGTATTTGCGGTATACATCCCTGCGCAGGATCCGGCTCCATTACACGCAAAATTTTCAAGTTCTTTGAGGTCATCGTCTGAAATTTTGCCTATTCTATGAGCTCCGACTCCTTCAGAAACTGAGATGAAATCCTTGTAACTGTCATCAACGTATCCAGGGAGCATGGGCCCTCCGGTTACAACAATTGCAGGAATGTCAAGTCTGCCTGCTGCCATAATGTGACCTGGCACTATCTTGTCACATGTTGGAATAAGGACCATACCGTCAAACTGATGAGCTTTAACCATCAGTTCAATTGTATCTTCAATAATTTCTCTGCTAGGAAGAGAATATTTCATACCTTCATGTCCCATTGCGATTCCGTCGCAGACTCCTATGGTATGGAATTCAAAAGGAACTCCTCCGGCATTCCTGATTCCGGCTTTCACAGCTTCAGCGAGTTTATTAAGGTACATGTGGCCAGGAATTATATCGTTCCAGGAATTGACAACTGCGATAAACGGCTTTCTCATTTCGGAATCCGTGACTCCGGTCGCTTTAAGAAGTGAGCGATTGGGAGCCCTTTCCGGTCCTTCTTTAATAATATCGCTTCTCATGTTAAATCTCCATAAAGTTTCATTGTGAGGATAAAAGTTATAATATATATACGACTTACGCGCTTGAGTCTAAGTTAGAGACATTAGACATTTTCAATAGTCAAATATCAAAATATTAAGAGTATTTATACAGATCTCTAACATATTAAATTAGAAGATAAGTTTATTAACCGTCAACAGTTATTGGAACTGGAAATCACTTATAGAGAATAGCCACCTCTGAGATGATATCAATGGATTCAATGGAAAAAATATTTGGAAAAACCGCACAGATGACAGTTCTTAAGAATCTGATCGAAAACCAGAATGAACCAACCTATCTTTCAGGGATAGCTGAAGAAACTGGCCTGTCTCATTCCAGTGTATCAAGGGTTATCACACCTCTGGTTCTTTCAGGCATTGTTCAGGAAAAACCCCTGGGTAAGCAAATCCGGACCTTCCAGCTGAACATGGATAATGAGGCAACAGCTCTTATTATAGATTTTTGCAGCAAAATTAATCAGATTATGAACTAAGTTTGAATAATAAGAAGCAAGGGAAGTTGAAGCTTCCCAAAATTATTTTTTATTTTTATCTCCTTAAAACTCACACAAAACTTCCATAATTGGCTGAAGTGCCTTCATGTAGGTTGTCCTTGTTTTATTCTTAGTTTTATTCTTAGTTTTATTCTTAGTTTTATTCTTAGTTTTATTCTTAGTTTTATTCTTGGTTTTATCCTTGGTTTTATCCTTGGTTTTATCCTTGGTTTTATCCTTGGTTTTATCCTTAGTTTTATTCTTAGTTTTATCCTTATTTTATGTCTTTAATTTGTCTTTAATTTATCTTTAATTTATATCTTTAGTTTTGTCACTCTATAGACAAAGCTCCAACAATTCTATTTTTTCTCCTTTAACTTTAAGCCTGATGTAGTCATTGATGTCTTTTTAAGTTAAGGCTTGTTGCCCTATAGGCCAATAAAAAATATTAGTTTTTAGAATAGGTTTAGGTTTTTAGAGTAATATTTAGATTTTAAGATGGTTTTTGGATCTTACATGGAGTTTTGGATTTTGGAAAGGAGCGAGAAATGACCAGTTCAGTGATATTTAGAGACCTGTAAGTATCCAGGATTTGATAAAAATCTCAATTTTTGCACCAGCCAGCTGGTAGCTAAAACAAACTGAGACCCATAAGATTAAATATGTTTTATCCTTATTTCCCTTGAAATCGGCGCTGGTAAGTCGAGTTAAAACCAGCTAACGCCCAAAAATAAACAAAAGGTACATTAGGGAAATCAAATACTTTATATTATCGCCAAAAATGAATCAAATACTTTATACTTATTAATGCAAACTGAGAACAAACTGAGAATTATTTACTTATCTTATTTAATCCCGCATTCGGGTCCCGAAAAGCGGGACATTCGGTTAATTTCAAAATTTAAAATTGAGGCTTATAAATGCAGTACCAGGCAACAGTTAGAATTGAACAGAAAGCAGGTATGCTTGACCCTGAAGGCACTACCGCAAAAAGGGCACTCGGACAACTTGGCTACCAGGTCAGCAGTGTAAAGACCGCAAAGTTGTATGAAATCATGCTTGAGGCCGAATCTGCTGAGATTGCAAACCAGAAAGTTGATGAGATGTGCCAGAAACTTATTGCAAACCCAATTATCCATAATTACACAATCGAACTCAAGGAACTTAACTAAGTTGTGTGGATAAGCGATTGAGGCGTAAAGAAAAAGCCAAAGCTTTGAAAATTGAGGGAATAAAATGAAAATTGCCATACTTCAGTTCGGAGGCACAAACTGCGACCAGGACGTCCTTCATGTCCTTAAAGACGTTGTGGGTGTGGACGCCGAGACTGTCTGGTACAAACAGGAAGATCTTACAGGTTTTGACGGGGTCGTCGTTCCTGGGGGTTTCTCCTACGGAGACTATCTCAGGGCAGGAGCAATTGCAGCTCGCACTCCAATAATGAACTCAGTACAAAAACTCGCAGCCGAAGGCAAGCCTGTGCTTGGAATCTGCAACGGCTTCCAAATTCTTACCGAAGCTCGGGTGCTTGAGGGAGCTCTGACAACTAACGAATACCCGAAGTTCCGGTGCCACTGGACCAATCTCAGGGTAGAGACCGTTGATACACCTTTTACTTCGAAGTTCAGGAAGGGTGAGGTTATCAGGTTGCCTATTGCCCATATGGAAGGTCAGTTCTATGCCGAAGAAAAAACCCTAGCCGAGCTTGATGAAAACGAACAAGTTGTCTTCCGCTACGTCGATGAAAAAGGGAAAGTAACGGATGCAGCCAATCCTAACGGCTCTCTCGAAAATATTGCAGGAATTGTAAATACCTCAAGAAACATTTTCGGTCTCATGCCCCATCCGGAAAGAGCCTCCGAGTCAATCCTGGGCTCAGACGATGGTCTGCGGGTTTTCGAGTCCATGGTGGATTATATCACTGATAATTTCTGATCAGTTGGTTTTTATTTATTTGTTTATTTATTTTTGATTCATTTAGAACTTTTACTATTTTTATAATTTTTCTATTTTTATTTATTTCAAGGGTAGAGAGTCTCTTATAACCTAACTATAGGAGTCCGTTTACTTTTTATTCCAGGGAGTGAAGTGTCAGCTTCCGACATCTCACTGATTTACAACTCCTACTATTTCATTTCCTTTGTCTGTTACCGGAAATAAAAATTGCTAAAAATCCATTTCAAAACATCTGTATTTCATAAGTAGAAATATTTCTATATAATTAAAAACTTTATACTGAATCACTTTTTGGAATATCTGACTTCATGGATATATTAGAACTCAGATCAATCTCTTTTTATCTGTCTTGAATTCCTTATCATGACCTCTATTTTTTCCTGAGACAATCACGCTGGACTCAATATTTGAGATTTTTAAGGTAGTATTCAATTTCCAGCGTCAAATGGATCTATTAAATATACAGATAAAAATAAGTTCAGGCTTATTTTTCAGAAAATATATTTCAAAATCTTTTTATTATCCAAAATTATTATTCATACGAGTTATTATAAAAACAATAATTGTCTTTCTGTATATATAATTTATAATTAATGGGGGTAATAATTTATGAAAAGAAAATCAATCCAAAATACTTGCATAATCTTCCTCCTTGTACTTGTGGCAACAATTACTCAGGCAGAGGCTGCTGTTTTTACCGTAGGCGTTGGCGGGGGAGAAAATTATACTTTTATTCAGGAAGCTGTTAATAATGCACAGAATGGGGATACAATTATTGTAAGTCCTGGCATATACATAGAAAATGTAAACGTGACTAAAGAAGTTGCAATTGTCTCGAAAACTGATATTTCTGGAGACAGGACGAACCGTACCTATGTGATAGGCGCAGTTCCGGCAAATGATGTCTTCGGTGTTAAGTCAAATAACGTAAAAATAACCGGTTTCCATATTATGGGAGGTCCGTCGGGGATTGATGCTTATCAGGAAGTCGGACTTTTCCTTGAAGGTGTGCAGAACTGTACCTTAAGTAACAATACCCTGATGTTGAACGATGTTGGCATTGGCCTCAATAATTCCCAAGGAAATTTCCTTGATAATAATAAGATAACCCTTGGTTCTGCCGGAATCATTCTTTCAGGATCAAACGAAAATAAGTTGTCAAACAACCTGGTAGAGGCAAATGACGAGGGAATCCGGCTGGATAATTCTACTAATAACACTCTCATGAATAACACTGCAGAATCAAACGATGTAGGAATCCGCCTTGACACTTCAAAAACTAATACGCTTGCAGACAACTCCATTTCAAGAAACAGTTATGGAATAGTCTTTAAGAATATGGCAGAATCTAATGTTCTGACCAATAACAGCCTGTACATGAATGGTCTTGGAATGTACCTTGGAGGACCTACCGGTAATAATATTTCCCTCAATAAATTCTTCAATTTCATCAATGCCGTGGATGAAGGAACAAACTCCTGGAACAGCAGTTCAGCAGGCAATAAGTGGAATAATTATAATGGGACGGATGCTGATGGAAACGGTATAGGGGACACTCCTTATGTTGTTAATCAGACAACCGGAAGCATAGATTACATGCCTCTGGCAAATAACGTTTCCTCAGGTGATCAACAATCAGGTAACCAATGAAATATAAGTAGTAATTACATAGGAGATCTTAAAGAGTAATTCAGTAAAGAGATGTGCTAAACTTTGTTGGTAGGATCTTAAAAAGAAAAAACGACTTTTTTTCCCTTTAATATTTTTTCACTTTGAACATCTTTTTTCAATATTTTTTTCATTTTGATTATCTCTTTTTAATACATTTTGCTTTGATTTTCTCTTTTTAACGTTTTCCACTTTGATTTTTTTTCTTTTAACTTATTCTCTTCATAAAGTGATGTCTTTAAGAATACTCTCTGTAATCTTTCTATTTTCAGCTCTTCTTTGTAGTTTCCCGAACACTCATTTCAGTTCGTTTTTTTTCAGTTCTTCCCTGATATTTTCTACAGTCTGCCAGGACTGCCTGACTATTCCGGGAAACTCTCCTGAATGCTCTTTTCCCCATTTTAACAGGAACTCTTTTGTCTTCGGGTCTGAGGGGTAACCGCTTCCAAAGTCGAGACCCCATTCTTTCTTGAGTTCTTCTATCAGCTCATCCCTACGCACCTTTGCAATAATAGAAGCTGCCGAGACTGTGGGATAAATAGCATCGGCCTGATGCATGGAAACTATCTCTATTTCCTTTGCGTGGTCAGGGCTGGTTTTTGCGTACTGCCTTCGGAGATTGACTGCAAAACGTTCGGCGTTGACATCAGCGGCATCGGCATATACGATGTCAGGCTTTAGCTGTTCAAGTACTTTTGAAAAACAGACTACCATGATTTCGTTCATTGTCATAATCTTCCGAAGCTCGTCAATCTGGGAAGGACTGACCTCAAGAATAAAAAAGCTGTCGGCGTGCTTTTTAATCTGGGATGAAAGCTGCTCTCGCTTTTTTGGCGTCAGTTTCTTGGAGTCCGCAACCCCGAGCACTTTGAGGACATGGGCTCTGGATTCCTCAATTTTTACGCCTCCTATGCACATGGGCCCGATTACAGGGCCTTTTCCGGCTTCATCAATTCCTGCGATCATCATTTTTCGGCTGTCTCCTTATTTGAAGGAAGAGAACTTTTACTATTTATAAAGGTAGGTAAAGGTATAGTTTACTCTACAAAACCTATGAAAAATGAAAATTCACTTACAAAAGTGTTCACAGGTCCGAAACTTAACCCGTTTCTAAACTGAGTAATTGGTATTGTTGACTGTTAAAAGTGTTTACCGTAAATTATTCTGAAACGTATATACTTACTTTGAAGTCGAATTTTCTAATCCATTCGTATAATTTAATGTAGTTTTGAGACAGCCTGAAGAGATATAAATCTTAGTAAAGTCCCTTCAGGTCTTCAAGGCTAACTCAAAACTAAAACTGTCAACAGTTTATATAAATTGCTGCGTTACATACTTATTCAAACAACAGAAGATTAAGACTTAAAAAGATTAAGACTTAAAAAGATTAAGACTTAAAAAGATTAAGACTTAAAAAGATTAAGACTTAAAAAGATTAAGACTTAAAAAGATTAAGACTCAAGCTTCTTTAACCAGATTCCACATCCAAAATTTTTCAATGCGAGCGGCATATATTCCTTCAACAGATCGTAATACATTTGTCCCATATAATCATTAAAATATAATATTTTATAATTTTTATTATTTATAAGTAATGCTTTTAAATAATATGCCTCATTCCATGCAAAACCCTGTTCTAGCCATTCAAGAGGATATTCAAACGGCCAGAAAATGTCGTGAAAATGGATAATCACACCGGGTTTCAGACGGGGAAGTACTTCGGTAAGAATAAAAAGAACATCGCTCCCGAACTTCACAATGTGTGAACTATCTATAAATAAAATGTCTCCACTATTCAGATCTTCAAAAAGAGATATATCCACTGTTTGAACCTTTTTTCTTAAAAGAAGATTTTCAGGGTCGTCTCTGTCAGATAATATACTTAAAATCAGATCAGGATAAGGCTCGATAAATGTTATTCTGGTTTTAAGATTTAACAATTCGCAGGTGTCCAGAGTAACAAGTGATGAATAACCTGATCCTACTTCGATAAGTCGTTCTGGTTTAAAGTAATTGATCATGCAAAATAAAACGATTGCATCACCGTAACTATACCATTCATTGCCGTTAAAAAAGTACCTGGTATTATTCTGCTTGAAACCGTCCCCAAACGGGATTACGGAAATATATTTCTGAAACTTTTTTAGTAATTCTATCTGCCTATCACCATTAATCTCAATTCCAGTCGGGTTCCGTGATTTGTCGATTTTTTGATATAAATTCAAAATGTTATCGGGATCTGGTAATGGAGAGTAAAAATGCCCTGGAGGAGCGAATTTGATCGCTGGACTCATAATATACTTTACGCGTTCAGCATATTCATCAGAATTCAAAAGAGATATTAAGATCTTGTGTTTTGGTACACCTTTATTCAATAGTTTGTTATAGTGTTCTCTTCCTTCATAATCAGGAAATCTATCTAAAATCTTGCTATAGCAATAATCAAGGAATTCGTCAAAAGTCTGCTCTATTTTCAGACTTTCTGGCTCCTCTACTGCAAGATTTTTTATGCGTTCGGCATATTCGTCAGAGTTCAAAAAAGAGATTAAGATTTCGTGTTTTGGTGTGCCTTTATTCAGTAGTTTGATATAATGTTCTTTTCCTTCAGGATCAGGAAATCTACCTAAAATTTTGCTATAGCAATAATCAAGGAATTCGTCAAAAGTCTGTTCCATCCTCAACTCACCCAGTGCATCCGCTTACCTTGCTTTAAGACTCTGCAGTTAACTGAAAAATTATAGCATTATACTTTCTTTAGCCGTCGGTTACTGAAATTGAAATCACGGTGTTTGCGACTTGACTACATATAGCAAGCAAATAATTCCTCAAGTGAATAGTTCCTCAAGTGAATAGTTATTCAAGTGAATAGTTCCTATTCAAGTATTCCACTATTCTCTATATTTAGTTAGTTTATTGACTTGCTATAATAATATTAGAAAAATTTTAACACGTCTATAAACATATTTCAATATATATCATGATGTTGGACTTTTAATATTAAATTAAACTAAAAAGTATAAAAAGTAACTGTTTTGATCTAACAATCAAGACAGCAATATTAATACCCAGAACGTTGATGTTCCAAGTATTTCGAGTTAATTTCTTACAATTTTCAGACCTGCAAAGTTAGTTCTGGCATGTGGACTCAAAAATATGTTTAATTTATAGTTGGAATAAGTATTGGCTATAAGGATGATTCACACCTGAGTTTCGGAAGAGTTGCCTACCTGGATTATAAAGTAAAAACTACTTCATTGGTCATCGGTTAAGC
>DAQQ01000111.1:0-24026 GCA_002508465.1 Methanosarcina sp. UBA7
GATCATATGTAAACCTCACAACTGTACATAATAAGGGATCATTATTTTAAAATCGCCATCAACAAAAATGATCAAAAATGAAATGTCGACCTGCCGAATCTAGGCACAAAGCAACGAAGAGCCGAAAAACTGAGCCTAATATGCTTCCAGAACTTATCCCTCTGCTGACTCCATGGATAATTGAGTATATAAAAACGCATTGAAGGGTCTACACAAAATCTGTGAAGAAAAACACGAAGGAAGAACTTCAGAATCCCTTCAATCAATTTTTTAAGATTTTACTTTGTAGAAGCTACCGACAGATTGTTTTTTTATATAAGCCAGAATATTTTCACAAGCACTTCTTATTCCCAGACCAGCCAGTTGGAAATAAAATTAATTTTGGATGAACTCATAGACTTCTCAATCTGGCTTGAACTACCTTGATGAGCTCATCCATAAATTAAGGTATTGTATTTACCGCGGCTTTGCCAATCCAATTTTACCTTTACATTCCTTAATGACATCGGAAAAATTTGTGTATTGCCGGTCTGAACAAGCCTCAAGAGTGTTTATCACTTCACTACGAGCATTAAGTTTTTTAGCTTCCTCTATAAGTTGATTCTTTGTTGCAGGGAACTTCACATCTCTGAAAGCTTGCATAACATTCTGAATACCTTTGAATTCCTGAAGGACATCCGAAGAGCTGTGGTATTCCTTGTCTGGAATGTTTTCAATAGCTTGTATTACTTCGCTACGGGCGTTAAGACTTTTAGCTTTCTCAATAAGTTGCATCTTCGTTACAGGATATTTCATCTCTTGAAAAGCTTGTAAAGTTTTCTGAATCGCATTATGTACTTCAGTAGCACTTTCCTGCATTTGATTTCTCCCCCTTATTTTGGTTTTGTTTTCTGTGGAATTTATTCACTTTCAACATTTGGATCAATTTGATACAATTTACATCTGTTTGATTCTTAGTCACTTTGTGTGTCAATGAAAGTGATTTCAAATTGTATCAACAAGAAAATTGTATTTATCTAATATAATATCTATAGAAATATAAATAAGAAACCGATATAAATTAAATGCCGATGTTATTCAGTCAAATATTAGCATATATTTACTCACTAAATAGTATTTTTTCCAACAAATCTTCTACTTTTCAGAGATGCATATAAAAACAACATATATCTGGACAAATATCTGAGAATCGAGAAAACAAGATTAGTAGATATGGAGGCTATCCCAAAACCAATTTTATTCTCAAATCGGTAGATTTTTTAGAATTGTTTTCGTGATCCTAAGCTCAACTAATTATTCCAAATTTGATATTCAGAGAGGCAATTTTGAATTTTGGGATTAGCTCATGAATAAAATCTGCTTTTGATCTAAAATACAAGTCATTGGAATTTTTGAAACTAACTTTTTTGTAAACTAACTTTCTTGTAAACTAACTTTCTTGTAAACTAACTTTCTTGTAAACTAACTTTCTTGTAAATATTACAATATTCGATTATTGATTTTCGGATAGGCTCTTTATACACCGAGAAGAATAACCCAAAAAAGCCATTAAAAGATCCAGAAGCCTCTTTTTTTTAAATTTAGACCATCTGTTCCAGAGAAATTCTTATATAGAAGTGCTTGCATTAAGAATAGGAAAATACGCACAAAGGTAACGTGCTCAGGAATACAATTAATAAAAGTTCATAAAAATTCATATCATCAAAAGGAGATTAAAGCTTGGCAGCACAACCGATCTTTATTTTAAGAGAAGGCAGCAAGAGGACCCATGGTTCCGATGCTCAGCATAACAATATTATGGCCGCAAAAGCGGTTGCTGAAGCGGTAAGGACTACTCTTGGGCCCAAGGGTATGGACAAGATGCTTGTAGACTCCATGGGTGATGTTGTTATCACCAACGACGGAGCAACAATCCTCAAAGAAATGGACATCGAGCACCCAGGTGCAAAGATGATCGTAGAAGTAGCCAAGACCCAGGATGCCGAAGTTGGAGACGGAACCACCACCGCAGCCGTACTTGCAGGGGAATTCCTGACAAAGGCAGAGGACCTGCTTGAAAGCGGAGTCCACCCAACAGTAATTGCAAGCGGCTACAGGCTTGCAGCAGATCAGGCTACAAAGATTCTAGATACAATCACTATCAGTGCATCTCCCGAAGATACCGAAACTCTCGAAAAACTCGCATCTACAGCCATAACAGGGAAAGGCGCAGAGGCTAACAAGGAGCATCTTTCCAGGCTTGCAGTCGAGGCCGTTAAGTCGGTTGCTGAGAAAAGCGAAGATGGAAAAATCACTGTGGACATCGAGGACATCAAGGTAGAGAAGAGGGCCGGCGGAAGTATCAAGGATTCCGAGATCGTTGAGGGTGTACTTGTTGACAAAGAACGTGTTCATCCAGCCATGCCTGAAGTAGTGGAGAATGCAAAAGTCCTGCTCTTAAGCGTGCCCATAGAGCTCAAGAAGACTGAGACCAAAGCCGAAATAAAAATCACCACTCCTGACCAGATGCAGCTCTTCTTAGACCAGGAAGAAGCAATGCTCAGGGAAATTGTGGACAAGGTAATCAATACAGGCGCAAACGTTGTCTTCTGCCAGAAGGGAATTGATGACCTTGCCCAGTATTACCTGACAAAAGCAGGAATTTTTGGCATGCGCAGGGTAAAGAAGAGCGACATGGATAAACTTTCCCGTGCAACCGGTGCAAAAATCATCACTAGCCTCGACGAGATTGAGGAATCCGACCTTGGCTATGCCGGTCTCGTTGAAGAAAAGGACGTTACCGGTTCCAGAATGACCTTCGTTACAGGCTGTAAGGACAGCAAGACAACATCAATTCTCCTTCGCGGCGGAACCGAGCATGTGGTAGAAGGAATTGAGAGAGCCCTCGAAGACGCTCTCAGAGTGGTGGGCGTTGCTCTCGAAGACCAGAAGATCGTTGTAGGTGGCGGCTCCCCTGAAATTGAACTGTCCCTAAGGCTCAAGGAATACGCAGCAACCCTTAAAGGTAGGGAGCAGCTTGCTGTAATGAAATTCGCCGAGTCTCTTGAGATTATTCCCAGTACCCTTGCAGAAAATGCAGGGCTTGACCCGATCGACATGCTTGTGGAAATGCGCTCCCAGCACGAGAAAGGAAACAAGCGTGCCGGACTCAATGTATACACTGGCAAGATCGAGGACATGTTCGAAAATAACGTTGTCGAACCTCTCAGGATCAAGACCCAGGCAATCAATGCAGCCACCGAAGCCGCAATCATGATTCTCAGGATCGATGATGTAATTGCCTCATCAGGTGCAGGCAGAGCAGGTCCGGGAGCAGGTCCAGGCGGCGAAATGCCTGAAGATATGATGTAATAAAGATATAACGTAATATTTTAGTATAAATCCGGGATTGCCGGAAATTTCCAGTTTCCCGGATCTTTTTTAATTCAGAATACTTGTCATAAATTCAGAATAAGTTGTGATGAGTTGTATTCAGATCCCTTAGGAAATAAATCATAGCCAAGGTTTCTAAAACCAAAAAAATTAAAAAAATTAAAAAGTGGCGTATTAAAAAGTGGCGTTTTTGAGATATTTATACCGAATGTTGCTGAATTGCTAAAATGAATGGTTCAGTAAAAATTGTTATCTGGCTTCATAGCAGGAAATCTCCCTGGCGTCTACCCGGACTGGTTTCCCAAGCTCGCTTGAAATAACATTTCTTATCCTTGCCATACATCTGCACTGAAGCTGGATGCGGGCTGACACAGCTTCTCGTTCTTCAACGTAGAAATCGTTCGAACTGACGATGGAATGAACCGAAATCTGCTTCTGTACAACTTTTGCTATGAGACCCTGAGTCCCATCCATGAGATCCTGAAGGCTAGTAGATGTCAGGAGAACATTATCTCCTACATTGAGCCCGAGTACTCCTACGAAATTTTGAGGACTACGAATCTCAAGAGTCCTGAGATGGTGTTTCTTCAGGACCTCGATAAGAGAATCAGCAATTCCTGTTAACGCGATGTACTCCATGGGATCACCCGTACATTGGGAACTCCTTCTTTACTTCTCCTTTCTGCTCCGTAGTCTGAACATCTTCAGCAAGCCTCTGGAGTTCGACCTCTATACGTTCAGCCTGCTCTATAAGCCGAACTGTACTTATTGAAAGTCCATATAGCTCGTTTAAAACATCAATGACAGCAGAAGCAGCTCTTGGGTCAGGATTCTGGGTTCTGGTAGCACCAAGCAGGCTAAATGCAGGAATTTCACGCAGCAGACATTCAGCCATTACACTGCCCGAAATCCCGGAAATAGTTCCCATCTGGAAAACTTCTACTTTTTCCTTGATTCTGTTCAGCATTTCCTGATTGGTGGCTGCCCCGAAGACTTTATGCCCCCCGTCCATAATGGCAATTCCTGCAATGGAAGCAATTTCTTTTACGTTAATAGACTCAGCCCAGTCTACGAGAGCATTGCTAACATCGTAGGAAACAGTGTGACTGATAGGAATATCGGAAATTACAACAATCAGGTTATGTTCCACATTTTCATAAATCCTCACAGGCATATTTATAAGTCCTTCGTAAAGCACTGCAATCGAGGGGAAATACCTGGATTCGATAGAACCAATGTATTCCATTTTCAATTCTTCTATCATATGCTGACTTGCAATATTCCCCACAAGCCCGATTCCGGGAAAACCTTCAATCAAAATAGGATTTTTTGATTGCACAGGTTTAGTAATAATCTTCACGTCATTATTGTCATAATCTGTATTTGACAAGCAACCACCTCAGTGAAATACAACCCCTATCATTATATCTAAACTAATCCTAGATAAACAAGCTTCTCAGCAGTTCAGGTCTACGCTACTTCCTTAACTGCATAACATGAAATTTACAATTGATCCAGAGCTTTATCCACCATAACCCTCTTTTTGTTAAAAAGAGAATCTTTTTAATATATATCTTTTCTCCTGATAGGAAAACGTAACTTTAGTAAAAAATAACAAAAATTAGACTTTTTATCTTAGATGGAGAATATGATGGAGACATAATTCTATAAAAGGTACAAAGGAAAAAATGTAATAGACAGGAAAAGATTAAAAGAGTCTATAAAAAGAAACGATCGAACAGGATAAATAAAAAGATGTACTCGAGTACGGTAAAATAGTTCATAAAAAGAGACATCCAAACACTGTGAGCTAATAGAAAGAAACACCCAAACTGTGAGCTAATAGAAAGAAACATCCAAACACAATGAGCTAATAGAAAGAAATCCGAACACAGGAGGAAAAACTCATGGAAAAACATATTCTCTATTTTGACAACGTAGGAGAGTCAAATACTGACGCTGTTATTGAGGCGGCAGCAAAAAGGGCGGCAGAACTTCAGATATCCCATATTGTGGTAGCAAGCACCAGCGGAAAAACCGCACTAAAAATGGCAGAGGCTGTAAAAGGCAGTCATATAAAGGTTATTGGAATAAGCCACCAGTACGGGCAGGACAAGAAAGGTGAATGGGAAGTGGAAGAGGAATACAAAAAGAAACTTGAAGAACTTGGGGCGGTAATAACCACTCAATCCCATATATTCTCAGGAGTCGAACGTTCAATTACAAAGAAATTCGGCGGATTTTCCAGAGTAGAAGTAATTTCGGATGCTCTAAGATCTCTTTTTGGAAAAGGTTTTAAGGTAGCCATTGAGGTCGCAGTTATGGCAGCTGATTCAGGCCATATCCCGGTTTCCGACAACACAGAGATTATAGCAATAGGAGGCACAAGGCATGGTGCAGACGTAGCCCTGGTGCTCAGGCCAGCTCATAGTGGAGATTTCTTCTCCCTTCAAGTTCGGGAGATTATTGCTATGCCACGAGTTAAAGAAGACTAAGGCAAGAAAAAGTAGAGAAAATCAGGTGAAATATAAAGAAAAACGTAAATGAGAAACATAAGTCCTTGATATTGGTGATTCAACTTTTCATTTAAGATTGATGAAGAAGCTCAGGTGATTTACTGGAATTGCCCTGGCTTTTCATTATTCCCCAAAGATAGATATATCTGAGAGACATCTATAACGCCGGCATGTCAGCAATATTTGAAATTCTCGACAAGGACGCAGGTGGCAGGATAGGAAGACTCAGGACTCCCCATGGGACTGTTGAAACACCTACCGTTATGCCTGTGATTAATCCAAATATCCAGCTTATTTCCCCGAAAGAAATGCGAAACTTCGGGGCAGAGATTTTGATTACTAATTCCTACATTATTTACCGCAAGGAAGAACTGAGAAGTATCGCCCTGGAAAAAGGGCTACATGAGCTCCTGGGTTTTGATGGACCAATTATGACGGATTCAGGTTCTTTCCAGCTTTCCGTATATGGGTCCGTCGAAGTTACGAATGAGGAAATTCTCGGGTTCCAGCAAAAGATAGGAAGTGACATTATTGTACCGCTGGACATCCCCACACCCCCTGATGTTCACTACCGACGGGCTGAAGAGGAACTTGTAATTACAGCAGAACGCCTGGAAGCTGCACGCAAGTTCATCCAGAGTGAGCAGCTTCTTGCAGGACCAGTTCAGGGTTCGACATATCCTGAGCTGAGGGAAAAAGCTGCTTCCCACCTGAAAGACCTTAATTTTGAGGTTTATCCTCTTGGAGCAGTTGTGCCCCTCATGGAGACCTACCGTTATGCCGAACTTGTTGACGTGATTGCTGCGTCTAAAAAAGGTCTCTCTCCGGCTGCCCCTGTCCATCTTTTTGGGGCAGGCCACCCAATGATGTTTGCCCTTGCGGTAGCAATGGGCTGTGATCTTTTTGATTCGGCAGCTTATGCCCTTTACGCAAAGGATGGGCGTTATATTACTGTAAACGGGACTTACCATGTGGAGAAACTAAATTATCTTCCCTGTTCCTGTCCTGTCTGTTCAAAGTACACTGCAGATGAACTGAAAAAAGCCAATAACCGGGAAGAACTTCTTGGAAGGCATAACCTTTATGCAACTTTTGCCGAAATCCGGCTTATCAAACAATGCATAAAAGACGGAAAACTGCTTGAACTTGTAGAGCAGCGCTGCCGTTCTCACCCTAAACTTCTGGACGGGTTAAAAAAGCTTTATACTCATTCTTCCTGGCTTGAGCAGCTTGATCCGGCTACAAAAGGTACTTTCTTCTACTGCGGGCCCGAGTCCTCTTTCCGTCCTGAGGTCCTGCGTTTTGGGAAACGACTTAATAGATTTAGCCTTCAAGGTTCGGTAATTATTAGAGCAAGTCCGATAAAAGGAGAGAAAGATTACGGCCAGGTCCTTACTTTCAAAGCGCCTTTTGGAGCATTTCCAATTGAAATGGAAGAAGTGTATCCTTTCAATGCTGAAGTCCCGAAACTTCCGGATTACGAATCACTCAATACAGCTCTTTCAAACACTCTTAAACTGATCGACTTAAACCCAGAAGCCGAATTTACTTTTATCTTCGAAAAGGAGTTCAAACATCCTTTAATTGAAGAAATAAGCAAACGAGCAAAACTGGTATACAGGGAAGACTGGAAAAAAGAACAAATTTCAGAGAGCTAATTAATAGCACTTCAGATTATACAGCACTTTAGATTTTGTAAGTTTTTCATACTTAAAGAATCAAAACTTGCCTCAAAAGAGATAAAAAGGAAACTTTTTTGAAGTGCAAACATTTATAAATTACCTGCAAAGAACCCTCTAAACAGGGAAAGAGCTGAGTTATAAAGTAAATATAGGGACTTTCAAGCTCATACAGAGACTTTCAGCTTATACAGAAACTTTCAGATCATACAGAAACTTTCAGATCATACAGAGCCTTCGTACAAACTAGAAATATAGGTGAAATCATTGTCCCTTACAGCAAGAATCGGTGAACTGAGTCCTTATCTGCGGCTGTTGAGACCCGAACTCTACTACATGGACCTTACCCTACCTGCCTCAAGTGCAATCCTTGCTTCATACCTGGCTACCGGAGGGCTTCCTGAGCTCCTCCCCTTCCTGATCGCGGTAATAGGTGGCTTTGCAGCCATTACAAGTTCATACGTTTTCAATGACTGCTGTGATATCGATATCGATACGATCAACCTGCCTGGCCGTCCCTTGCCCTCTTCTAAAGTATCAAAGAATTCCGCGCTTATTTATACTGTATTTTTATTAGTAGTTGCGGGGGCAGCAGCGACTTACCTGAACCCTGAGTCTCTCGCAACCCTCATTATTGCAGCTGCAGTTATCACAATATATTCAATCTTTGCAAAAAGGAATACTTTCCTCAGTTTTTTGCCAGTAGGTATTTCCTATGGACTTGTACCTGTTGGTGTCTGGCTCGCCTTTGACCCTGCAGGTCTCCTGAAAGGCAGTGACGGAGTAATTCTCCCTTTACCAGCTATTTGCTTCGGGCTAATGATATGCGTTACGGACTGGGCTTTTACCCTTGGAGGAGTTTCCAGAGATGTGGAAGGGGACAGACTGAAAGGTGCTCCAACAATGCCAGTAACTTTTGGAATCCCCTTTACTGCCAGATTCGTAACGTTCTGGTGGATTGTCGGAGTTATCGCTTCACTAATCATAGGTTGGTCGGCCCATCTTGGACCTGTATACTTTGCAGGAGCCCTTACTTCAGGACTCTGGATGCTTACTCAGTGCCTTGATTTCATCAAGCATCCTACTCCTGATAGAGGTGGCAAGCTCTTTCTTAACGGTTCAAACTACAGAGCGATTATGTTCGGATCAATGATTTTTGACGTAATACTATGCATTTATGTAGGGAGTTATACCTCCATTCTCTGGTAAAACAGGTAGAGAAAAATGGATGCGGATATTATTGTAATAGGGGCATCTCCTGCAGGGCTGATGGCTGCAAGGAACGCCTGTGAGAAAGGAGCAGCGGTCCTTATACTGGAAAAAAAAGAAAAGATAGGATATCCTCCCCATCCTGCAAATTCTTTTTTCAAAGGGATGTTAGATAAATGCGGAGAAAAGGCAGATCCGTCTTATGTTGTGCATTATCTTAAAGGCATGAAGATTATTTCCCCATCAGGAAGAACAGTTGAGGTTGAAGCCCCCGGATACGCTATTGATAAAACGGCTTTCGACAGGTTTTATGCAGAGAAAGTAATGAAAACCGGCGTAGATCTTCGAACAGGAGTGAAAGTGCAGGATATCCAGAAGGAAGGAGATAAATTTACTGTTAACACATCTGCCGGAGTGTTTACCTCAAAACTAGTTATTATTTCCGACGGTATAAATTCAAAAATGGCTTCCCTTGTGGGCTTGAAGACGATGAAGCATCCTGAAGATATTGCCTGGGGAATTGAACTGGATATTAGAAGTCCCGGACTCGGTAAACCAAAGATGTTTGAGTATTATATAGGAAATCATGCTCCAGGCTGGAAAACTACATATTCTCCAAGAGGAGGCGACAATGCCGCAATCGGAGCTTATGTACGCCGTTGTGGACCCGACGCAACGCCTTACCTTAACGCCTGGGTTGAAAATTTCAAAAAGCTTAAAGGGCTCGAAGAACTTGAAGTTGTAAGAAAACTTTCCGGAGGAGACCCTATAGTGACCCTTCCAAGAGAGTACATAGCAGATGGGATAATGGTTGTTGGCGGGGCAGCAGGTCAGTCGGGAATAGGCTATGCAATGAGGGCAGGCCAGATATGCGGAGATATCGCTGCAAATGCCATAAGCAAAGGAGATGTCTCAAAATCCTCTCTCTTAGCATACCAAAAGACCTGGAGAAAAGAGTTTCTGGCCGAACACTACCTGGGTCGAATAGGGCTTGAGACTCTGAGAAAAATGACGGATAGAGAAATTGATGAGATGGTTAAGGTCTTTGAGAAGGAAGACCTCTCATTTATTCATGGAAGTTCAGTTGAGCAGGCTATGCAGGTTTTTGCGTTCATGCTGAAGAAAAAACCCTCTGCAATCTTAAAGTGCAGGGCGTTCCTCAGGAATAAATAAACTGGAATTTAATAGAGCAAAAGAGAACGAAACATGGACATTATCAAATGCCAGGTACAGGAACAATATGCAATACGATTTCTATAAAAGCCCTCTTTTTAGAGTTTATACTGAGATCGAAGACGGACGCATGAGGATGAAAACCAGCGGGGCTGCATCTATCCTTATTAGAAAAACTCTTGAGAAAAACCTCTCAATCTTTGAAGGTGAAAAGCCTGCAAAAGTCGAGGCCGACCGGCTCATATGCTCAACCTGGATGCCTCCGGTGCCAGGCAAGGGTTTTGACCGCCTGGTAAAAAGCCAGATATTTTCCATACTGGGAAAAATGATTCCGGACCAGGTAACTATTTCTGTTACTGAAGAATGCCCTAACAACTGTATTCACTGCGCTCTACCTGATACGAAAAACCGGAAAAAGCTTACTCCCGAAATCGTAAAATCTACAATCGACCAGGTGCTCGAAATGGGCACAACTTTCGTGATTTTTGACGGAGGCGAGCCCCTAACCTACCCTGATCTGGAAGAATTGATAAGGTACGTAAACCCTGAAAAAGCAATTACAGGTATGTTCACCTCAGGGGTAGGGTTGACTGAAGAACGAGCCAGCAACCTGAAAGAAGCGGGCCTTTATTCTCTTACAGTAAGTTTCGACAGTGCGTATGAAGATAAGCACGATCATGTAAGGGGTAGAAAAGGAGTTTTCAAAAGCGCGGTTGAAGCTGTCAAAAACGGAATTAAGGCAGGACTGCTTGTGAATATATATGTGGTACTTTCCAGGGACAATGTGAACGAGCTTGAAGAACTATATGCTCTTTCATCGGAACTTGGAGTCCATGAACTCTCCTTCTACGAAATAGTCCCTACGGGCAGGTGGATGGACCATGCATCTGAAATCATGACCCCAAAAGACATGAGAAAATTTGAGAATTTCGTGTCCGGAGCCAGGGAGAAAGAAGGCCCAAGAATATTTCCTATCCCTCAGGTCATGAAGACAACAGGCTGCATGGCAGGCCGGAAGTGGCTCCATATAACTCCGGAAGGAGATATTCTACCCTGTGCCTGTATCCCGATTCCTTATGGAAACGTCCATAGAGACAGGATAAAGGATGTCTGGAAAAAGATACGGGAAGATCCTGCATATAATGCAAAGTGCTGCCTTATGAGAAACCCCGAATTCAGGGAGAAGTATCTGAAAATTTCAGAATAAATTGAGGGTGATTATTGAAAGTTTCGGAATCGAGTGTGAAGAAAATTATAGTTCTGTTATTAAAATTCCTTTTTTAAACTAAAAAAGTGATAGCTAACATAGCTTGAGCTGTCTGGAATATAGTCTAGAATATAATAGCAAAGTACAGAACAGCTAGTCAAACAAAAACAAAATGTACAACAGTACGGATGGAACGAACTCAAAAAATCGGGATGCAGGCAAATATACCTGCAACGGAAATTAAAGCCTTTCAGCTAAATTTTTGTTTACGAGACAAATCAGACTAAACCAGACCTCTGAAGAGTCATAAGGTCTTCGGTAGTAAGTTTTGCTCCACCCTTGAACTTTTCGAAAATGGACTTAGCATCCTTCTGAAGTTCGGACTTGACAACACGGGATTTTCCTTCTTTGTCTTTCTTCTTGAGCTTAAAGATTTCTTTGTCAAGATCCCGGATTTCCTTCTGAGCATTGATGAAAGCCTTATGCTGTTCGTCAGCTGCTTCCTGGGCTTTTACAAACTCTCTGTGGGCAACGTCAGACTCTGCCCTGGTTCTGTCAGCCTCTTTGAAAGCTGCAATCATCTTTTCATGATATTCCTGAGCCTGTCTGGCGTACTCGGCCAGTTCAGTATGGAATTCTGAAGCTTCATCTCGGATTTTCTGGGCTTCGTCCAGAAGGTCCTTTAGTTCGGAGTTGCTCTCGAGCTGGACTTTTTTGACCTGATACTGCTTTTGTAGCTGAGTGATCTTCCCAACGAGTTCCCTTTCCTTGCTTGTACTCAGGACTTCAGTCTGCTGGGCAAATTCAAGGCGATCAATATCTTTTCTCAGAGCTTTGATCGAAGGGCCACCCATATTGCTCTGCTTCCTGATGGAGTCAGCCTTTGAGAAAAGCTCGTTTGCCTTAGCATTAGTATCATCGCGCTTATTCTTGTATTCGCTGACCTTTTCATTAATTTCATCCCTGAGGACTTTTAGTTCCTGGGCTTCATTAATAAGGTCTTTTGTCTTCTTGTTCAGGTCGTTACGCTTTGCAGCGAGTACACTGGCTTCTGCGTTTAAAGAATTCCTTTTTTCCTTTGATTCTTCAGAAATGTCTTTCAAATCTGATCTTTTTTTCTGCAGTTCCTTTAGCATCTCTTATTGTGCCTCCCGGTCCAGCAAAAAAGCTGGCATTTTAGTAGCTCTATTGTTCGATGTCGACATGCTGTGCCTGATTACAACATTGATAAGAAAGAGATTCAAGAACAGGAATAACGGCTTTAAGATCCTTTTTTGTTATGACCACGTCCGCATATTCCCTCAGGATGGGCTTGGGATTGAAAGCTATGGCAAAACCTGCTCTCTCAAAGACACAAGCGTCGTTTGCGCCGTCCCCGACAACTACACATTGCTCTGGCCGAACCCCATTTAGTCGGGTGAGTTCTTCGAACACCTTTGCTTTGGAGTCGCTCTGTGTTATTGGGCCGACAACTTTGCCTGTAAGGCAGCCGTCTTCCACAAGCAGTTTGTTGGAAACAATGAAATCAATGCCAAGCATTTTGCCTATTGTATCGGCGCAGATAGTAAATCCACCGGAAATCATCGCAGTTTTATAGCCCCTACTTTTAACATAGAGGATAAGTTCTGCCGCTCCCGGCATTAAATCTATCTTGTTTACCGCATTAAGGGCAGTTTCGAGGGAAAGTCCCCTTAGAAGTCTGACCCTTTCAATAAGCGCTTGCTCAAAATCAAGATCTCCATACATCGCTTTCTTCGTAATCTCCTCTACTTTGCTTACAACACCTGCAGCCCTGGCGAGCTCATCGATAGTCTCAGCGTCTATAAGGGTGCTATCCATATCAAAAACAATCATTTTGTTTCCAGTAAAATTATGCATAGGACAGTTCACTCAATCAAAACCTGGACCTGAATAACTATTAGATATAGCGGGATAATTTCCCGAAAAAGGGCATGCTGCCTGGTGTACCTTCTTCAGGGGTACCCCTGCAATTTAATATAATACATTTGCCCTGACATTAAAAGCCCACCAACGGATAAAGTTTTCAAATTATAATACGGGTTCTGTGAAACAATACCACAAAACAACACATTGATGTCAACGTTTTTGAGTGAAATAAATCACATCCTTTTTAAGCTTTTCGGAGGGGCAGAGAAAGATATTGAATAATAATTATATATTCAATATATATTTATAAAATAAAGTTGACAAGGATATAACCTGCCAAAAGGATTATAAACCCATTAGGAATTCCATTATTGAAGAAATTGGTTAACACAGGATATTGAGAAAAATGGTCAACATAGGTTTTATAAAAATGGGCAACCTGGGAATGAGCCAGGTTATCAATTTGATTCAGGACGAAATTGCAGCAAGAGAAGGAATTACTGTACGCGTGTTTGGTACAGGTGCCAAAATGAGCCCTGCCGAAGCTGCAGCTTCTGAAAGTTTTAAACAATGGAATGCAGATTTTGTGATAATTATTAGCCCTAACGCAGCAGCCCCGGGTCCCACTGCAGCTCGTGAGATATGGAAGGACGTTCCCTGCATTGTAGTCTCAGATGGTCCAACAAAGAAAGAAGCCAGAGAGACTCTTGAGAAGGACGGTTTTGGATACATCATCCTCCCAGTAGATCCTCTTATCGGAGCCAAGAGAGAGTTTCTTGACCCTGTAGAGATGGCATCCTTCAATTCCGACGCAATGAAAGTATTATCCGTTTGTGGTGTTGTGAGACTCATCCAGGAAGAACTGGACAAAGTAACAGACCAGGTTGCTGCCGGAAAATCAGGAAAGGATCTGGAGCTTCCACACATATTTGCAAAACCTGAAAAGTGTGTTGAGCATGCAGGCTTCGCAAACCCTTATGCAAAAGCAAAAGCTCTTGCTGCCCTTCACATGGCTGAAAAAGTAGCACAGGTTAACTTCCCCGCATGTTTCATGTTGAAAGAAATCGATCAGGTGTGCCTGACAGCCGCAGCCGGACATGAAATAATGGGAGCCGCTGCACAGCTTGCAACACAGGCAAGAGAGATTGAAAAATCTAATGATACCGTGTTCAGGCAGCCCCATGCAAAGAACGGTACTCTGTTGAAGAAAGTAAAACTATACCAGAAGCCAGAGTAAAGCCGGAAAACCTAAGGTTTGAACCGGAAGCTTAAACGGAGGAGCTAATGATTCCCCTGAAAAAATAAGCGGGAACTGATCCTCCAATACTCATTTTTTTTCAATCATGCAGTGTCAGGTAATATTCCAATATATTATCCAAATGTTAGTAATTCTTCACGTTCTAATTTTATCACCTGCGGTACACGGGGTAGAACCTGCATGACTTGCCGTTATTGAACGGCAGAATTATTCCGGAGGCTGCTAACTCTTTAGCTTAGCGATGGTTTACTTCTTAGCATCTTCAACTTCTTCGAGTACCGATGTATATTCCTGAAAAACAGATTGGAGATCTATAGTAGCCAGTATGTCCACAACTCCAAGAGCTGCAATAATTTCCCCGTCTTTCGAGTGAATAGGAGCAACAACTACATGTTTTCCTCTATACACGCCTTCTGTAGGGACTTTGTGGACAATTTTGTTTGTTTTCAATACTTCTTCGAGCACAGGCCCTGTATAGTCCCTGTCAAGGATTTTACCTTTTTCCAGACGAAGTCCTTTTCGCTTGAGACTGCGAATGGTTGTAGGAAGTCCGATTACCGAGTGTACTGCAACTGCTAGTGCCTCAAGGTCTTCAGACCCTGAATCTTCTGAGATTATTAGGGTAGTAATTTTTTCACCCCTGTAATTACTGGAGACCGGGAAGAACACAAGGGAAGGACACAAAGGAAGAGCTTCTCAGAAATGAAAAGCCAGACCCAACTTTCCGGCCATATTTAGAATATCTTTTTTCAAAGAATATATAATCACTCCTCATTTTCAAGGGCTTTTATAAATGCTTGTTTGTGCAGTTCCCCTGACTCATGGATCCCTCCAATATCTCCACGCGTCGCTCGACAGGGATAATGCTGGATCAACAGCCCGGCTTTTGGAGGTGCATCTTTTACCTCCGTTCCAACTATTTCCTTTGCCATATACCAGGTACTGCCACATGGAGCGCCTTTTATTACCTTGACATCGGTAATTTTTCCATCTTTTGTTTTTACCTTCAAGATAGGGGACCCAAAGAGTTCCGTAAACGACCTGTTGAAAGCATTGGGCTCAAGACTACAGCAGATCTCATCTACCTCAATATCCATACCTGAAACTTCGGAGATCTTTTTGAGTTCGGGAACTGAAGCCCTGGATGATCCGCCCGGAACTATAAGAGAACGCACACCAGCTTCTGCCGCAAGTTTTGCAATCGCAGATGTCAAATCCGGATGCAAAGAGTAAGTAATTATAATTTCGGCAGAAAAAACACTTCTATCGAAATTAAGAGCTTCCAGAAACTCATCAGGCTCTTCGATGAATACAGGCACGAACTCAGGCAGATCAGCAGTTACGATTGAAAAATTACTGTGTTCTCTGACGGTCTCAATCAGGCGGTGCCCGTATTTGCCTCGCGTAATTACTCCTATTACAGTCATATTATTCTAAGCTATTTTTAATATTGCATAAATAGATGTTTATTTTGTCTGGAATTGACTATGGCTCGGCAGTTCTATAAGGAATTGGGACCTTATCAGGAGTCCAGAGAGCCTGTATATTATAAATACAGATAATGCGTTTCACTAAAAATCTCTAAAGAAAAAAGACGGTATTTATGAGAGGAAAACTGATCACACTTGAGGGTATTGACGGCTCAGGCAAAAGCACCATTGCAGAAAAACTTCAGAAGAATCCTGGACTTAAAGCCTTTAAACCTGTTTTTACCAGGGAACCAACAAGAGGCACTCTAACTGGAAATGCCGTGGAAAAAGCTATTCAGTCAGATACCGACCAGCTAGCTGAGCTCTTCCTTTTTACAGCGGACCATGCTGAACATCTGGCAAAACTTATAAAGCCTGCGCTTGAAAATGGGAAAATTGTAATTTCTGATCGCTATTCCGACAGCCGGTATGCTTATCAGGGCATAACCCTGAAAACCCGCCTGGAAAATCCTCTTGAATGGGTAAAGGATCTGCACCGGGGCTGGACTATTGTCCCGGATCTAACCTTTCTCTTCGATATCAGGCCCGAAATCTCAATTGAGCGCTGTGGGAAACGAGGAGAACAAAGTAAGTTCGAGAAATTAGAGTTTTTACGAGGAGTCAGAGAGATTTTCCTCAAGCTTGCGGCAGACGATCCAGAACGTTTTATTGTAATCGATGCTTCTCATTCTCCTGAATACGTAGAAAAGGAAGTTGCGAAAAAAATTCAGGAGTTCCTGAGCAGGAACTAACCAGATACAAGGATTGAACCGAAAAATGTTATTCAAGAGAAATATACATTAGAAGCCATTATCATCAGCAAAATCCGTTAGAGACCGTTATCATCAGCAAACTTGATCAGGGCTTCTCCCAACATCCTAACATGGGTGGGATTAAGATTGAACCTGGATCTCTTTACGCCTCCCCGCTCCTTTGCAAGTTCGACATACTCTTTCTCGAAGCGGTCACTGTGTGCTAGGGAGATCGTCATGTACCAGCCTCCTCCCATCTTAATCTCCACATATCCATCCCCGCTTGTCTTCTCAGTGCTTTCTTCAATATTCTCTTCAATATTCTCTTCAATATTCTCTTCAGATGTATCCTTCTTTACCATATGTAAACCTCATAATTTCCTGGTTTTAAATGGAATCTGCAACTCCTTTCTTAATACTAAACTATTCGATTATATACAAACATATAGGACCGAAATAAAAGGATTCCCAGATAATAGCTATTTTTTATTATTCGATTTTATTTGCTATCCGATTTTATTATTAGTTAATATTTTTATTTTTAGCTATTGATATTATGTTTAGTCATTCGATTTAAGCCCTGAACTCAACACGGCTGGAGGAACCTTTCCGGAATGAACGGCAGTTGCGACCAGAGCTCCTTTTATTCCGAGCTTATCAAGAGTAAAGAGATCTTCCATATCCTTGACACCTCCGGCAAGCAGCACATTGTGCCTGGAACATTCAACCAGTTTTTGAAGGAATTCAGGGTCAAAGCCTGAGGCTGTTCCAACCCTGTCAAGGTCAAGGAAAATAAGGTCTTTTAAGGGTAAATCATTTAATAGTTTTACTATTTCAAAAGGAGACTCCGGAAGTTCAGGATCATTTTTCATGACTTTACCATGCTTTATATCAATGCTAACACTGATCCTTCCGGAGTTTCCATATGCTATGTCCTTTATTGCCGAAAGTGTACCAGTCTCTGTGCCTATAACGGCAGTTTCTGCAATGGAAAGGGCTTTGTCCGCGTCCTTTGGAGACGATATTCCGAAATCAAGCATTGTGTCTGCCTTTAAGCTTACTTCCCGAATCACTTCTACATTCGTTTCGAGAGGCTCTTTGCCCTGAAGCACATTAAGGTCGGCAATATAGACTTCCTTTGGATGCAGGAGTTCCACTATTTCAATAGGGTCCGAACTGCTACATACAATACTTGTATCTGAAACCGGACGATATTTTTCCCTGACACCACCCTTTGCAAGGACTACGCTACGGTTAAATATATCCATCACAAAAATTACGCGGAACATACTTATTCAATAGCTACATCATCCTATAAAAGAATATAAAATAAAGAATATTGTATAAAAAGAATAATATTCATAGTAAGATTTCAATTCAATGTTTAATTAGAGGATTTTTATGAAATTGCTTATAAGTCCAATCAATAAAGAGGAAGCAATAATTGCTTCCAGAGGCGGCGCAGACATTGTAGATGTCAAGAACCCGAAAGAAGGTTCCCTTGGTGCGAATTTCCCATGGGTAATAAGGGACGTAAAAGAAGCTGTAGAAGGCAGGCAGCCGATAAGCGCAACCATAGGAGATTTTAATTATAAACCAGGAACGGCTTCCCTCGCGGCATTTGGAGCAGCCGTTGCAGGAGCAGATTATATCAAAGTCGGCCTTTACGATATCCAGACTGAAGACCAGGCCTTCGAACTTATTACAAAAATAACACAGGCTGTAAAGGACTATGACTCAACAAAGAAAGTTGTTGCCTCAGGATATTCGGACTACAAGCGTATCAATTCAATTTCTCCATTACTGCTTCCCTCAATCGCCGCAAAAGCTGGGGCAGATGTGGTGATGGTTGACACGGCAATTAAGGATGGAAAATCTACCTTCGAATTCATGGATGAGAAAGAACTTAAAAAATTCACGGACCTTGCCCATGGATGCGGACTTGAAAACGCGATTGCAGGTTCCCTGAAATTTGAGGATCTTCCAGTGCTTGAGAGAATTGGACCTGATATTATAGGAGTCCGAGGCATGGTCTGCGGAGGGGATAGAACAACTTCGATCCGACAGGAACTGGTAGAAAAGCTCGTGGCTGAATGCCAGGCTTAAAAAACTCTTTTTGATTTAGACTAAAATTTTGTGCCGGCAGGTCATCAGCCAGGCCTGCCGAAAAAAAATTATAAGTAAATAACTATTTTTGGTCTGATGTTTATTTTCGGACATATTGGAATTACTCTGGGGATCTTTTATCTCCTGAGCTGCTTATTTTCAAAAAGTAACTTCTGGGTAAAGGTTCCGTGGATTGCGTTCGGAGCGCTCCTGCCAGATTTTATCGACAAACCTCTTGGCAGAATAATTCTTGCTGAGACCATAGGAAGTGGGCGAATTTTTGCCCATACTCTACTTTTTGGGCTTCTGCTGGGCCTGGCAGGGTATTATTTACATAGCAAGGGTAAACCTGAACTCCTGATTATTGCAGGAGCATCTTTTTGCCACATTTTTGAAGATCAGATATGGAATAGCCCTGAAGTATTTTTCTGGCCATTTCTGGGTTGGAGATTTCCGAAAGACACCATTTCAGCAAGTTTTATTGAGTATCTTATGATAATTCTTAGCAGATCATACGACCTCGGATTTACAGACGTTTTTATTTCAGAGATCGTCGGAATGATTATAATTGTCCTTCTTACTGGTAAATACATTAGCGAAAAGAGAAAGATAATTCGTAATTGATCAGAAGAGAAAAATTTAGCTTTAAGACAGAAAATCGTAACATAAAAAATGGCGTCAAACTCGTACAATAATAAACAAAACTTCGTACAATAATAAACAAAACTTTGTACGATAATAAACAAAACTGGTTCACGGAATATGTTCATAAATCTCTATGTTAAGGGAATCATAGATCTTATGAGCAGGACAAACAGCTTGGGCCTTGAGGGAGTTTTCTCCCTTAGAAACTGAGGTTTCATTGGATTTCTGCGCCCTAGCAGCCTCAGCAAAAGTGGTTCCTACAATATAGAAAGGCTCTTTTTCTACTGCTTTTTCTACATATGTTCCTTCTTTAGAATCATTTTTAGAGGCATAAAGAGGATTTTGGGAAACCTTAGCAAGTCCAGCAGGGCTTATGATTCCAGACTGAGTGATTATTCCATCCTTATCTGTACAAGACATAATATATGGATAATTTTCACTCACGCCGGATAACCACTGAATCCCACCTGCCTCATTTTCCGAAATTGCTTCAGAAACTCCACCTGTATACGGAGAACTGAAACAGGTGAAGAATCCCAGTGTCCAGAGAAGACAAAGGACCAGCACCGCAGAGCCGAGGCCAAGAGTATATCCTTTCCTAAGGAAAATAACGTAAAGAGAATACCCTAATAAAGGAATCTGGGCAAAAATAATGAAACTCAAATTTTCAAACTTATCTAGAGGATAAGAAATGAAGGGGTTTAAAAGGAAAGCAAGTTCCAGGAAAAAGGTTACTATATAGAGAACCAGGAAACGGGGGTATCTGCGAACAAAATGGTGACAAAATCTTTTACGGTTCTGCCATACGATTACGGAATTGATCAGGATGAAAATCAAAGGAATGTAGTATTTGCCATAGTAGAGATTCAAGAGATGCACAAATTCGAAAAATCCGTTTTCAGTTGACGGAAACGTGGAAAAGCCTACATTGACCAGCATTTTAGCGCGCAGGATAAGGTTTGAACTAGAGATATTAAAGAACTGAAGAATATATTTCGCACAAATCAGGAAGCCTATCGAGGTAATTGACAGGAAGACAAACATGGGCATTTTTCTTCCTGCAGGGTGGGAGGCATTAGAGAAGAAAGAATTGAGACTTAGAGTTTTATGGAGAAATCCGGGCTTTAGTATTTTGCTCGAGAAAGCCAGGAACAGGGAGAAACAGGCAAGATATGCAAAAATAAAGGGATGAGCTAAAGGAATTAAAGGTATCATGAAAAGAAGGCAAACAGCCATTGCCCTGTTTTTGTCCGAAATTGCACTTCTTAACACAAGAAGGTATAGAGGTATCAGGCAAAAGCAAAGATAATAAGGAATCGCTGAGGTCTGAAAATGGCCAAAATACGGAATAAGAGAGGAGAGAAAAGCTGTTAAAACTAATTTTTCTCTGCTCATGAAAAGCCGATAGAATAGAAACATGCCAGTAATAAATATTATTGAAAAAAATACTGGCAAGAAATACGAAAGTGCCGATGTTTCCAGGCCTGAAACCTGAGCCAGGGCTGAAACGAACAGAGGACCTGTGGGAGAAAGATTGGAAAAGCCCGAGAGTTTACAACCCTGTCCTGCAAGCCCGAGATACGAAAATGCATCTCCTCTACCTATTGAAACATAGCCAAGCATGTGAGGAGTTATCAGTACTATAGTATGAACAAGAAACAGTATAAGAACTGCACTCATTTTTCTATATGCGAGTAGTAGAACACAGGCTGAAATGTAGCAAAGAAGTAGAGTAAGATAAAAGTGAAAAGGAAGCTGTTCATAGATATCGACTGTATACCCTTCAGGCTGAATTCCCTTGAGAATAAAAAGACTGTAAACTAGTAGTAATAGAGAAATTGATGTTATAAGGTTTAATATGTTATTAGTGGTTTTAGACAATGTGTCCCCCGTCCTTTTTGAAAATTGCAGAGTCCAGTTTTCGCACCTAAATATGATATCCCTGAAAACTTGGTTTTACTCTTAAAGAGTTTTTGCAGGTAGCACACAGGATCAAAAACTTTCGTTCTTAAGATTTCGTTTGTTTCTCCTCTTATCGTATTCTTCATATATTCAATCGGCCCAACAAATAATTAATGGTTGTGCCTTAAGCGCAGTTTGATATACTGCCTTAACCTAATTAATGTTTTGATGAGTTAAAATTATTCAACAATTAAAGGCTTTCGCGTACTATACCTCTTTCCGGAAACTTTAGTATTTCTGTCATAGCAATTTGCAATATATTTACATATATTCTTCCTGAGTACACATACTTGCAATATATTTACGCATGTCCTTCCTGAGTACACATATTTACAGTATATCCTTCCTGAATACACATATTTACAGTATATTTACGTATATCTTTCCTTGGTACACATCCTGTGAATACTATATTCAGTTTTGGCCTTACGGAATGAACATCATTTATTAGATTTATTTGTTATTCCTGCCAACATTTACATGCCCTAAATCAGCCCTCCATAAGAAACTATGCATTTAATATCGAAGTAACTAGATTATTTTCATGGAAAATAAATAAACTAGGGAATTTATGAAGGATTGTGCTATATAATAATACAATTGGATTATAAATAAACCGGGTTGAAGTAATCCTTAAGTATTAGCCTTCAAGAGATAAATATTAAAATTGTTATATCACTTCTCACTAATTGAATAAATTAAACATGAAATAATGGGATTTAAAATTATAGATTGCCAAAACTTTTGATTATGATATCGAAATAAACTTTTAAAGTTTATTTTCTTGGTAGTCTCTTAGACACACTTTTTTAACATCACTCATGGATTTTAGAATGTGGCTAATTCTATGTTCTACAGGCTTTCCTTTCATGCACCAGTAAAATGGCCTGTTATTACCTACCGAAGGAAATTTAGTGCAGGAAATATCAATTGGATGAAAATAAAAAATAGTATGTCCTCTTTTCAAACTCTGGATAAGCCCGTTTAATACCAGAGGGGCTCCAAGAAAGCGAAGTATTGGGCCGCCTGATGCAGGAATTTTAAGTACATTTTGATAATATGCCCAAGGAAATTCAATAAAGTTTCTATCATCACCTACCTCAAGCCCGTTCTCTATAGGGTAATAAGGAAAAGATGAGACTGTCTTAAGGGACGAATCCGTTTTGTTATAAAGAGAATTTACGGAAACTGAAGAATCATATTTGAATCCGATGTTTTCAAGTGAATCTAGCATCCAACCACCTACAAAGGCATTTGGTGCCCTGTAGCCTACTACCTTCTCCCCACTAACTTTTTCAAGAATCCTTTTTGCAAGCAATGTTTTCTGTTCAAACTCTTCGTTACTCATTAATGGCTCCTTCGTCTCAGGATCAATTTTACAGGCATGATGTAGACCATGACATGCAATTTCATGCCCTCTTTCCACAATTGACTCGACAAGTCCAGGATAATGTTCGACAATATCCGCGACTACAAAAAAAGTAGCAGTTATATTGAACTCATCGAGAATATCCAGTGATCTTTTTGTAGGTTCAGTCAGGTAATCGTACCTGTCCCCCCATCTTTCAAAAAATTCATTAACAGTTCTATAAACCGCATAAGGAGAACTGCAGACTGAAGGAATATGATACCAATCTTCAATATCCAATGTAACTGAAAAACTCCCCCTCATGAGACCCCGCCACGCGACCAAATGCGCTTACAATTACATAACAAACTTCTGACTTTATAGTGAAACTACATGCGAATGGGAATAAATGAGAGTTCCACTTTAAAAAAAAATTGATATTTAGAAAAGGGAGATAAGAGTATAAAAAATTTTTTGATGAATCGATTAAAATAAAAAGTAAAGGATAATCTTGAAAGAAATTTTTGTACTTAACACTGTAAATATAATTACTAGTTCAAAGGTACAGATAGATATAAATGAAGAATCAATAAACAGACTGTTTATTTTAGGACCTAGAAAAAGTCATGAAATTTAATATTAAGTATCTTATATATCTTGATTAATTACTTGAAAATGAAGGATATTTTTTAGTACTTCCTGGCCATGTCAGAGTCCTATAGAGTAAGCTACAATGTAATATTGGTACTTAGGAGACTGTAAAAGTTGAAACAGCAGCAAGTGTTACTATTTTGCAGGATTGTAGAAACAGTTAAGAACACATTAATAGACCTGACTCCCTTACATCTAAGAATAAACCAACTGTGAAAATTTATTAGATAGTTATATTCATTCAAAAATCTTTTTTAATAAGCCTTAACTATTTCATATCAAAAAATGTAGGCAGGACAGTATCTTTTTCATTATCAAACCAAGTGGAAGATGGAATGGAAAAACGTGGATAAGGATACTGTAAATTCTCCATGTATCGATGCCGAATAACTGGATTCTGACTATTCAAAGGAGCCAAGAAATGGTGGAAGCAGGATCAATATAGGTAGGTATGGAAATACTGAATGAGCTTCGATCTCAGGGAATAGGCTCGGGTATATTGTATGGTAGGACTAAATATTTTCACTAAAACGGAAAAACTTTCAGGCTATTTCTGAAAATATTTTTTTATTCTGCTTTAATATGTTATTATAAATTTTTTAGCTCATCTGACATGAAAGTTCTTTTTAGAGTAAGAGTGCGTCTTATAAGAACTACTTATATAGTTAGTTTTACTTCAACACAGATGAAAATTACCGAGCAATTTTTAAGTTTAATAACTTAGAACTAAATAAACTTAAAAATCCGGATTTTCCGTAATTGGCTTAAATTAATATTTAACGTTTAAAAACC
>DAQQ01000111.1:24031-33915 GCA_002508465.1 Methanosarcina sp. UBA7
AATTATATCCATGAAATTGAGTATCTGGAAGAATGTAAATGTTTCTAAAGGGATTTATGCAGCCCTGGAAAGATAACTTTTTTTAATCTTGAAGAATTATAGTTCAATGTATTGGGGATTCGAAATGAGTGGAAAAAGGCTAATGTATAAATGGGGAAACCGAAAAAAGTTACTGTTTCTTTGTATAATTTTTATAGTTCTAATCGCGAGTATAATCTTCATCTTATCAAAACCACCCAATACAACAATTTATGTTGCTACCAATGGAAGTGGAGATTTTAACTGTGATGGAAGTGACGACCAGATAGAGATAAACAAAGCTCTTGCATATGTTGCAGAAAATCCAAAATTCACAACCGTCCATCTGGAAGGCCCCAATACCTACGTCATTTCGGACAGTATCTACATTGGTAATGAAACTATTCTAGAAGGAGATTCAACAGCTGTAATTAAACTTAAAGATAAAGCGGATTGGCCTCTAGAAAAACCCATGATAACGCAAACGGATAGTGCCGGAATTCATGATATTAATATAAAGGGATTTGAGATTGACGGAAATCACGATAAAAATAATGGAAAAAGTAGAGGGAAAGGTTATCACAATCTGATCTATTTCCTTAACTGCGAGAACATACAGGTTCACAGTGTGGATATGCATGACAGTCACGGAGATGGGCTTAAAGTCGTAAAATGTTCAGGTGTTAAGTTTTACAATAATCGGGCATATAAGTTAGGGCATGATGTTCTCTACGTTATTTATTCTTCGAATATAGAGGCCTGGAATAATAAAATAACGTGTAGAACGAATAGTGGTTTGAGAATTTACAATACAAACCATGTAAAATTCTATAACAATAAGATTGACTCAAATGGAGAGGGTGGGGCAGGGATTGAAATCCAGAAAATTGGCCAGTCAACTGTAATGAATGATATTGAAATCTACAATAACCTACTATATGAGACGAACGCAGCAGGTATATGGATTACGGGTTATGGGCCAAGGTATTCAAAAGATTCTGCAAAAGATATACTAATTCACCATAATAAATTTTACAAAGCCGGGACTAGCAAGGGCGCGAACTGGGCAGGAGGCATAGTGCTCAATGGTTTCCAAAATACAGTGATAGAAAATAATAAATTCGACGGATGCTATGGCGCTGCTATTGCCCATAAACAGGTTAGTGATGAGTTTTCAGCTCCAGGTTCAGGCTACACAACTGTCGTGAGAAATAACATAATAATTAACACACAGTCTAGTCCTGCAGCTGGTGAAGGATATGCTATATACAACCAGCTAAAAAATACACATTCCTTTATCCTGGAAAACAACTGCCTTTCAGGCAACGTCGGTGGAAATTATATGGGTGCAAATTCCACCTCAGACGTTAAAGCTGACTCCAAACTTGCTGCAAAGCTGAACACCAATGGGTCTTTGGATAAGGATTTTCCCTGGAAAGAAGCTATGTGTGCTGGACCACAGATGTCTTATGAAATAAACGAAAGTGTAGTCCAGACTGAACAGGAAGAAGGCTTTGCAACGAATTTTAAAAGAGTTTTTTCGGAGTTTATAAGAACCCTAAAAAGATTCTTTTTGAGCCTTTCGATACAATCTGAGAAAGTTGATAACCTTAAAACTGCTTTACCCTTAATTGCTTCTGATTAATAACTCCTGGAAAAATTCTGGAGGAGACTGGTATGACAAAAAATGGAACCTTTCAGGGAATCACACCATATGCCACGATAACTAGCAGTGGAGATGAGACCCCTGACAATCGCTACTACAGTCTGGATGTAATAGAACTTGTAAAGGAATAAATAAGAGGAAAGTACTAGAATACAGGTTTCCTTATAAAGGCCCGTGAGTAAGATGAAAACTATACGGCTTTCTACAGTTTCAACTGGCGAAACAAAAATGAGAGGCCCAAACTCACTGTAAGTATACCTGAACGTCAATAAAGTTAGTCTGGAAAATTGACTTATAAGATAGTAATATTTAGATATAAACGAAGAATTATTTGATTTTTGATGCTACTCTTCTGACATTTGGGAATCAACCCGGATTATCTTTAGTGTCAGGCTTTAGACCCCAACTGAGGGTTCTTGTATATCCGAGATGTATCGCTGTTAGAGCTCTCCTGCCTAATTTAACACAAACTTATAAGCAAAACTGACTTTGCTTCTATCCTTGCAAACTTACGGACTATAGACCATATAGTAGTATTCTATTATTCTTATTCTATTATTCTTGCTCTGATGGGTTACCTAGACTGAGTAAAGGGATAGTAAATAGAAAAGTTAGAATAAAAACTAGAAGTTAAAAATGGATTCAAAGAGTAACAGATAAAAAGATAGGAATTTAAAATAAAAAATTCAAAACAAAAATATGGAAGAATAATCTTCCAAGTCTTAACGAGCAAGTCCTACTCTTTCATTCCTTTTCTTCTCGACCTGCATATCGAAAAGCATTCCGAAAAGAAGCATCTGAAGCCCTGTACCCAGTACAAGGAAACAAAGCAGAGGGTAGTAGGAAGGAAGAAAATTTTGCAACAAAATCTGCAAAAAGCCCCACAGTCCTAAAAGAACACCAGCAGGCAAGGCAACCATTCCAAGGAAATAAAATAGTACAAGTGGATGGAAGTCCAGTACCGTATATTTGACCCTCAATCTCCATAAAAAACCTCTAAAGATCATGGGAGCTACTTTGCGAATAAACTTGCCGTAGTGAATCTTTGATCTCTCTCTACCGTACCGAGCAGGCATTACTACGTCCATTACTCTCATTCCAAAGGCATTAAGCTTGATCAACAGATCGTTACAATAACCATAATAAGGGTAAACTGAATCCAGATCAATAACCTCGAGGGCCTGCCTGGAAATAGCTGTATATCCATTCTGAGGGTCCATAACCTGCCAGTAACCACTACCTATTTTTGTGATAAAGCTAAGTAGAAGATTTCCAAAAGATCTCCATTTGCTCATCCCGGTCATAAAATCGTCAGTAAGTAATCTATTACCTTTTGTATAATCAGCCCTTCCCTCAATGATTGGGAAAATCAACCTGGGAAGCTGGGCAGGATCCATTTGATTATCTCCGGCCATAACCGCAATGATGTCCATCTCATCTTTTAGGGCAAGTTTATACCCGTCAATTATTCCTGCACCTACTCCTTTGTTTACTTCATGGCGCAGATAAACGATTCTAGAATCTCCGAACTTTTTTACAATTTCGCCTGTTCGATCTATACTACCGTCATCGATCACGTAAATTCGGTCCACATATTCAGGGATACCGCTTAGAGTCTCGCCTATAAGTAGTTCTTCATTATAAGCAGGCACGACAACTCCTATACGGGTGCTCTCAAGCTTCCTGAATATAGGGTCTATATCAAAACTAAGGTAGTTAACATTAAGACCTTCAGTTTTTGCTGCAGAAAGCAAGGATTTTAAAGTTAAATGATCTCTGCCTGAACTGATCTTCTGTAGCGAGTCTGCAGTTATTGCAAGGAAACCTATTTTTTCTTTAAAAGTACTTTTCCCATTAAAGAGCATTACTGTTTCTTGCTCACAAGAAATACGGCAGGGCCACGAACCCACTGATAGGTCAAACCCATGTCTTAAAGGCTCAAGGACATGAGAAATCAAATCTATATCCTGCATGCATTCCGGATAGATAAGAACCGCAAGTTCAGAATCAAGAGATGCCTTGTAGAGAACATCAAGTAATGCCTCCTCCCCACCGGAGATAGGAACAACTCGTGCCCCCCCCAAAGCAGCTACTTCCATAGTTCGATCGGTAGAACCTTCATCAAGAACAAGTACACGATCCGCGTAACTTGCCGCAATCAAGACTTTGCTTCCAATGGAAGTTTCCTCGTTGTGAGCTGGAATTAAAATAGTAAATTCATGCCTGATCAACCTATCAGAAAGTTGAGATGGCGAAGATACTATGCTCATAGGATCAGGGATTAGAGAATTAAGACCAAGTGTAAGGGCTGAAAACAAACCCAATCCACCCCCCTATACATACGCATATGCTATAACCCCCTTTATCTGTATAAGTGGAAAAATATTAAATGCTATCATACTAAAAATTATTAGATTAGGATATATATAAGGTTAACATCTGATAAAGATAGTTTCGTAAAAATATAAATACGGAAAAAATTTTCTTATAAAAAATCTGTATGAATAAAATAAAAAAACTAATTGACTGGCAAGATCTCCTTATTTCGTGAAAAGGGAGGCTTGAAGAGCTAGTAAACAAAGAAAAAAATCGAAGAATAATCTAATACGGAAGAGCAAAGTTTACCACTTGATCAAGTGTTCAAATAGGCACTAACATACTCTTTTAATGCAATATTACAAGTTTAGCAAGAGTTTGAATAGTATATTGAGAAGGTTAGTGTCATATAGTATAGCAGGAGTTTGATGTTGTACCTGCAAATTATAAATTTCCAATCTCGGATAAGCCGGAACTTGATGAACGACTTTCCAGATGACAGCTACAATCAGTACCAAGGTCAGGAAATACTTAGTGACTTAAAATATCAACAGGCAAGTAGATAAAATATTATAATAGTGATTAAACACCGAAAAAAGAATTTTGATCTGATACTAAAACCTACATTCCAATAATATTTAGTCATATAATGAAAAGACATTATAAAATGGTCGAAACTGTAATGAAACTGTAATATTTCTGTTTATTAAAAAGGCTTGAAGTATTTCTCCTATCCTGTTGTTACTTTCGCAGAGCAAAAAATCAACATTTCTCATTTTTGTTTGAAATATATAAAGTCTGTGAAAAAGTGAGTTCGGAGTTTCAGTAGATACGGGTTAACATGATAATCCATATAGATATTTCTGAATGAGAAAGAAAAGTAGTAACTGAACCAAATATTTAATAAAGATGGAGATCCAAAAAGTATGATTAAGGGGATACTTTGATCAAAAAAGTGAAACAAAATAAAGAGATGTGGGGTCTGTTTACTAAAAGAGAAGAGTACGACCCTGTCTTTTTAGAGAAATACAGGAGCTTTTCCTACTCCATTGAAAGTCAAAAAAATATTTTTGAGTCTGAAGTCCCGAGCTTTCTAACAAAAAATGACATGAATCCCGAATGTCCCAAAGGAAAAAAATTTGTTGCGTGCCTGACTTATGAAATTGATTTTGTATGTATCGGAGCGCTGAGTACTGCAGCCAGAACTTTAAAAGCTCTCAAAAAGGGACAGTTTCTACGGACCTCTACCCTTTCATTTTTAAGAATAAACAAAATAAAGAGCCTTATATGGAGTTTCAGGCAAATTATGGAATTGGAAGGTAATTACGGAGTAAAATCCACTTTTTATTTTCTGACCCTTGGTTCGGGTAACGAAGACCATACATTCAACGTTGAAGAACTGGAAGGAGAACTTTGTCATATTTCGGATCAAGAATTCTTGACTTCAATCAGGCATGGAAGCTTAAGGAAAAACTCATTGATACAGTTGAGTGCTATAGACTCTTACTTACGTTTCTTTGGCACAATTTAGATTAGAAAAACTATAAAGTTATTGTGTTGTGGGGTTGTATGGAAACTGCAAAAGGATACGCTGAGAGATTCGCAACTAATCTTGATGTGATTTTCAGCGTAATGGGATTCGGTTTAGGGCTATTAATTGTTTCCTTGTACTATATCATCAACCTAAACCAGGAAGATATTGGAATTACCGTTCTTTCCGCCTGTTTGATCTACTTTGTATTTAGAAATAAATTTAAGAGTGAGGCCGCAATCTCTTCCCAAGAAAACAGGTTTAAAAGTATACTGGGTACCTCGTTTTATCTCATTTTTCTGGCATGTGTTTTTATATATAGTACGAATCTGTACTACAGGCCCATATCTTCCTTTATATTGATATGTATTCTTGCAGCCGTTATCGCCTCCCAGATTCTTTATGTTAGAGAAGGAGACGGAGTGACCTCCTTACTATTGCAAATATTCCTGCTATCAATTCTTATAAGAGTTGGAATTTTTTATAATTTTCCAAGTCTAATGGGCTATGATGCTTATTTCCACGCTAGTATGGCACGGGCAGTTACTGATACCGGATTTGTTGCTCCGATTGAAACGAGCGGTAAGTACTTTTACTACCCGCTTTTTCATATTTTTATCTCAATAATTCAGATAATAGGCGAAACCGATATCAAAGACGCAATATTTTATTCCATAGGATTTGCCAGCGTTTTAAGTACAGTAGGCGTTTACCTTGTAGGAAAGAAACTTGAAGGTGTTCAGATGGGGTTGCTGGCTACTTTACTAATAAACTTAAACAATCATAATATCGTTGCAGGAATTACAAATATAACTCCTGGTTCTCTTGTTCTTTGCTACTTTATATTCATTGTATACGCGATCTTTAGCGATAAACAGAACTTGAGATATACAGCAGTTGTCCTGTTAATTACTATTCTAATGGTTCTGACTCATCAGTTGACAACTTTTGTAGTATTTCTTTCTTTAGTCTCAATTTGCGTAGGTAAATATCTGCATAATCGTGTATATAAGAGTCTTTTCACGAAAGCAAATAGTTTTAATTATATTCTTTTTTTTATAGTTAGTTTACAAACATACTGGATGTTCACATATGTTAATACAGATACTTCGTTTCTTGAAATGGTTCTCAGTCCTCTTATGGATGTCCTTCAAAGCGGATCAAGCTACTCAAGTAATGAACTTATTGTAGGTTCCGTATCTAATCAGGAAACACTGGAAACACTTCTACTTCATATAAGCTACCTTGCTCTACCTTTTTTCGCAATAGGAGGGGTATTAGCATGGTTTTCTCGCGAAGATGTCAAAAAAATCAATAAATTTTCTATTGCCTTAGTTGTTATAATCCTGTATGGTCTTGCTTATGGAATTCCTTTATTGGGGATGAGGAATTTCCTTACAAGCCGATGGTTCCCATTGATAGCAGTGTTCCTGGTACTAGTATCTGCCTCATATATGTTGAAGTTAGTAAGTCTTTTTAACTCAAAAAAAGCAAAGATCCCCATAATGTTCACAATAATTCTTCTATTTTCGTTTGTAATGGTTACAACACCAGGCATAAATAAAGACAACCCACTTGTGGCAAAGGACACAACCGTAAGAAACCAGTTCAAAAGTATTGAAATAGAAGCTATTAAAACAGTAACCACGAAGTACTCCGGAAATATCCTTATGGACTCTCCATATGATAGTTGTCTCTTTTACAGAGACAGAGGATATGATTCCAGTAACGCAACATATTTTAACATTCAGCATATACAGACTGGAGAGATTGATGGTAATCCGGTTGTTTTGCTGAGAAAATCAACTATTAAAGAACCTATCTCTATTAATGACCCTGAACGTTATGGAGTAAATATTATCCAGACATTGCCAGAGGGATTTTTCGACGGATTCAAAGCACATGATTACGCCCGAGTATATGATAACGAAGAGGTATTTGCTTACACAAAGGAAGAAAAAATACCAGAAATTAAGAGACCATGATAGTCTCCGTTTACTTATTGCGAGATGAAAAAAAGCCCATATGTTGGAACTTACGTTTTAAAGTTGGAAGTAATTATGTCAAACTTTATCGGTAATGTGTTAAAACTTGTATCGGGGAGTGTTGCTGCACAGATTCTGGGCATACTTCTCGTACCAATAGTCACTAGAATTTATAGCCCTGACGATATGGGAGTCTTTCAGCTTTTTGTAGCAGTATCAGGTATACTGGTAATTTTCTCTACTTTTTCATACCAGTTTGCTATTATGTTGCCAAAATCCGAAGAGGATTCTGCAAATGTATTTTTCCTTTCCTCAATTTTAGTTACTTTTATATCTTTACTCGTAGCCGTAGCAGTGATAATCTTTCCAGAAGACATTGAGCATATTATTGAGTATATATTTCATACTAAGGGTTCCTCAAAATACTTAATCTATCTTCCTGCAATAGTATTTTTTAATGGCCTTTTTTTCGTGCAGAATTACTGGCTTTCAAGAAAACTACGTTTTGGAGTTGTTGCAGGATCTAGAGTGTTAAACGCTTTATCGACCAAAGTGCTTCAGTTGATTCCTTTCTGGACTGCATCACCTTTGGGTCTAATTGCAGGTTATACTCTGGGATATGGACTTGCAGACCTGGCTATGCTCAAAGGCGTAAGAGAGGACTTAAAGGTCTTCAGGACAGTATCAGTAAAAAAAATGAAAGAGATGGCTATCGAATATAAAAATTTTCCTTTATTTAGTTCATGGTCTACACTTTCAAACACAATTTCTCCGCAGGTGCCTACTTTCTTGCTTGCATATTTTTACAGCACAAGCGCTGTCGGATATTTCTCACTTGCGAATCAGGTAGTAAATATGCCCATGGGACTTGTCGGGACAGCTATACAGCAGGTTTTCTTCCAGAAAATCAGTGAGGTGAAAAATGGGAACTCAAGTGGCGATATGAAAGCTATTGTGAGCGAAGTTTACAAAAAGCTAATTTTAATAGGAATATTCCCTATGATACTCCTATTGATCCTGGGAGAAGAAATATTTACATTTGCTTTCGGAAAAAACTGGTATGTAGCAGGTACTTATGTAAAAATTCTTGTGCCTTTTATATTTCTTGTTTTCCTTGCCTTACCCATTTCAACTCTCTACAGTGTATTTGACAAGCAAAAAGTCTGGTTTACTTACAGCACGGCTCTTTTAATCTCAAGGTTCGTAGCACTTGCTATAGGGGGAATTTACGCAAAAAGTGCTGAGTTTTCCCTTTGCTTGTTTAGTTTCACAGGAGTTATATTCGCTCTCTGGAATAATGCATACTTACTTAATCTTGTAGGAATCAGTAAAAGGGAAAGCTTGGAAATTCTCATTAAATATACGGCAATCGGGGTAATTGTTTCAATCCCATTGATTCTGCTAGAAGCGCTCTCTGCAACTTTTTATATTATTATGCTTGCAGCTATCATCATAACTCCTATCTATTATGGAATAGCTCTCCGTGACGATCCTGCTTTCAGGAAGCTATTTTCGGCTTTTCTCGTGAATATAAAAAATAGAACCTGAAGAGGTTTAATTCCCTTTTTAGAAAAAAACCTTATTGAAAGTTGATCTCTTAAGAAATCCGATGTTCCATCTTTATCGGATTGATGTTTTAAAACACCTGAATATCAGCAGCTCCTTTAAAGTCCATATTGACTCCGTAATTCCTGTCTCTCTTGCAGGTGTATTTTTGCATTCAACCCCTCTTTCATCTTTGTACCTTAATACTCCATGACCTCTACAGAAGTTAAAATGCGTGCAATATACCTTCATTTGATACTCTAACCATTCTTTCACTTTGAAAACCCTATTGTTTTTCTTGAAACTCTGTTGTTATCCTACCTAAAAGTCAGGTTTTGTCTTTCAAATAAAGTTGTTGAGATTTCGCTTTGTTCAATGCCTTTTCCAAAGATAGTCTTCTTCTCTACTTTCTCAAGTACCCCATTGTTTCTTGTTTTGACTACCTGTGCATACTTCAGATCATCAGAGGGAATCAGAGGGAAAGATTTTTGGTTTCTTTGGTCTTCCTCTTTTCCCAGTTCGTGGAAACTCTCTAAGGACTCCAAATTGTTTCAAAAGAGCCTCTCTATAAAAGTTCAACCCATCTGTGACAAAAATAAGGATTTTATCAGAAAGATGTTTATTAACTAACCCAACTAACCTATCCGCGATATACTGTTTTCTTGGTCCTATTACAAAGTCAAGTATTAGCCCTACAACTTGGTACAAAAGCTACCCACATCCACGTCCCATCACCTTCATAATTTTTCATTCTAGGGACTATTTTTTGGACTATTACCCAAATCTCATCCATTTCGATTTTGGGTACATCCAAGTCTTTCAT
>DAQQ01000106.1:0-9396 GCA_002508465.1 Methanosarcina sp. UBA7
AACGTAGTAGCTTCTCTTTCAACTGATTCAGGCAGTCCAATTGAGGTAAAATCAGTTAGTCAGGAGATTGGTTCCGTAAAAAGTGGAGAAAACTCACTAACACCTGTAAAATTTGATATAAAAATAGATAGAAAAGCAAAAGCTGGAGAATATAACCTTTACCTGAACCTTTCCTATGATTATCAAAAAAACGTACAAATATCGGACGCAAATGCCGTTGCTCAGACCTATGACGCAAACCGCTGGTATGGAATGATGAATCAGAATTTGATCTTAAAGATTAAGGTGAATGATCAGGCTGATTTTGAGATCGTAAATACCACAGGCAGTCTTTCCCCGGGTAGGGAGAATATGATTAATATAACGATTAAAAACACGGGTGAGGAAGAAGCAAGAAACATTAAAGCGATAATTAATCCAGCTGATCCTTTAAGTACAACCGATAGTGCAGCATTCCTATCTACTATAGCACCTGGCAGTACGGCTGTTGCAAAAATTAAAATTAAGGCAGACAGCGAAGCAGTCCCCAAAGTATATGGAGTTGACACCGTTTTAAAATATGAAACTCCGGAAAGTGATATAAATTATTCTGATGTTCTTGATGCTCCGGTAGAAATAAAAGAAGCTGGATTTTTTGAGAAATTCTTTGGATGGATATAATATTGAGACGGCTCTGTTAAGTCTTCGTCGGCTAACATAATTGAAAATCATTTTATTAGCATTAGTCATATTCTAAAAGATGACCATTGTACCGTAGTAAACAAAGACTTAACAGAACCCTTAAAAACCTGGAAATAACTTCTGAGAATTTCGATAAACTCCAGTTTATGGCTGGTTGCTTATAAATGGTATATAAGTAATTTCTTGAGATTAGAGGTTTATCGAAATTCTCTTCTATGTCCTCTGCATGTATTTTTCATATTCAAATCCAAATGTTGCTTTCAATGCTTTTTTCTCAACATGTATGTGGGGTATTCAAGTGCTGTTGTATCCTGAAATGATTTCGCAGACTCAAAACCATTTGGAAGTCCAATATATAATACAATAACAGACGACGCAAAATATCAAATATTGAGTAAATTCCAATTTCATTTTGTATTATGGAGTGATCATGTAAAGTGAAACAAATTAGAAGTTGGCAAAACAATGGGCCACCTGTATATGATATATAACTGCAATAAAAGAAATTAAAAAGCGAAATAATTTGGGAATAGAACATGAATACCAATTTACATCCTTAAAATACGAGAAGAAATTTAGCAACAGAACCTACTCTACTACAGTTGTGCAAACAAAGTGTCCATGCTTAGATGCATGGTATCCATCTGTGCGTCCTTCAAAATAACGTTTTTCAATGGTAGCTGAGTTTAAATCCTCGTGAAGATATAAATTTAAACTTTTGAGATTATTTGCCAATATAGATGGGTTAAAGCCTGTTATCATCGGTTCCCCGATCTTCCTTAAAAACTCTTGTTTCCTTTGCATTTCTATAGACGATTTATCCTGGTCAAATGCATCGTTATCTACGTAATCGAAAACAATAGTACTGCCTATTGGAGCAACACTTGTAATTGAACGAAGAGTGGAAAACACCTCATCAGGGGTCAAATACATGGTGACACCCAGCCAACTAAAAAAGCTTTTAGCTCTTATGTCATAAGATGATGAACGAGTTAGTACTGATTCCAGGTATTCCTTCGTGAAATCGATAGGAATGAAGTTTAATTTTGCTGGATGTTTCCATCCCAACTCGGTTATACGATGAAGTTTAAATTCTTGAGTGGCTGGGTGGTCAATTTCAAATACCTCTAATTGCTCCATTAAATCCGGTCGTCTAAACGCGAAGGTATCCAATCCTGCCCCAAGGATTACATACTGCCTAACCCCTTGACTAATAGCTTTCTTCAGGACGTCTTCAGTGTATTTTGCGCGGCTGAGAATGTTGGGTGAACGAATTAAAGATACTGATGCAGTTTTCTGGTCAGACTGCTGTCCATTATGCTTGAGATCATCAAGCTGTTTGGCTGTAGTCAAAATTTTTTCGATGAGTGTCCTTCTTTCTTCAGGTATCAAGCTATAGGCTAGGTAATCATCAAATATTTTTGGAGTATCATGCATGGAATGGTAAGCACGTATGTAGGCTGTCATCATTGCAGTAAAACTAGGGTTTGTTTCTTTCATTTGCTATCTCCCTTTTTTGAACCTCCATCTTTTGAGACTTCTTTTCATATTTGTACATCTCATCAGTCGGACAGTTTAATGAAATTTTTGTAAAAACTTCAAATTTCAATGCTTGGATCACAAAACCAACAATTCATTTAAAATAAGTAATTATCAAACCTTGAGTAAACTCACATCATATAGGCAGAATTATTTTTGGAATAGTCTTTAGATAAATAACAATTTGCGGAAAAACAGTAAAGGAAAACCAGTATAAAAAGAGACAAAAAGTAGGCCCGAAAGCCTACTCAGTTTTAGTATGTTCAGTTATTGAATTTACTTTGCTGGAATGACAAGAGATCTCTCACCAGCAGGCACGAACTCTCTCATGGCACCGCGGCCGAACTCTCTCCTGGGCTCAGCGAAGTTGAAGGGCAGGAGGTCGTCAGCGAAGCAGACCTTGATGAGTGGGTTGACGGTGAATGCGTCGCCACGGCCTGAGTGAGCTGCCTGAGCGATACCTGCGTATCCACCCTGGTGACCGACATTCATTGCATAGTTGGGGTAGTTTGGACCACGGAGTTCGTCTGGGAGACCTTCATCGCCCTGGTAGGACAGAACGTTTGTGGCACCGCACTGGTCCTGCAAGTCATATCCGAAGAATCCGAGACGGCCCCATGCTTCCTTATGCAGGTACATGGAGAGGTACCAGCCTGAGAGACCGGCGTTTGCGTTTGCAGTTCCGAGAGCACATGCAACACCGGCTGCGGCTGCGAGCACGGTTGCTCTCTGGGAACCACCAAAGTGGTCTTCAAGGGCAGTTGGGAACTTCTCGTAGGTCTCGATACCGTAGAGTGTGGACTCGGTTGCGATGTCCTTTACGACTTCGAGGGTTGCCTTTACCTTGTTGTCCTTGCCTACGTTTGCAGCACCGTTGTACTTGTCATTGATGTAGTCAACGTCATAGTACACGTTGTTGTCGAGGATGTCATCAGTGTATGCAGCTGTTGCATACTGTGTGAATCCTACACCACCGGACATGTATGATCCGAGCCAGATCTGGTCGTAGAGCATACAGCCTGCACCGACGACTTCAAGAGCAATCTTTGCTGGGTCTTCGGATGTGCGGCTTGTCTGGACAATGTCTGAGAGGTGACCGAAGGAAAGTCCACCTGGCTCGTTTGGTCCACGTGCACGCCTTGCTGGGAGCATTTCACCCATTGAGACAAGGGCTGCGTGCTTTGCAGCGAAGGACAGGTCAGCGACGGCTGCTTCACCGGCGCACATTGCGTATGCGGAGATGAAGGACATACCGATCTGCATGGCTGCCCACCTGGAGGTCTGAGCACCGTCTGTTGTTCTGGAGACAATTGTTGGGATGTGGATTGCCTGCCAGGATGTCTTGCCGATGGAGGCCTTAATCTGGGCTGCCTGTTCTTCAGAGAATTCCTTGTTGATATCAATAAGGAACTGCTTGTCGATTTCGTCTGCGAGGGCGTCGTCACCTGTGAAGACTTTCACGTAACAGTCGTCAACAAGGGCAGGGTGAGTTTCGACCATCATTTCCTGAACCACTGCTGCACCGGGCATGGCGTGGTTAAGGACTTCAAGGTAGTGGTTGATGGTTTCAGGAGTAACTTCCTTACCCAGTCTCTTCTCAAGTGTCTCGTGAGCCATGTCAAGACCGACAACGCAGGTTCTCCTGATGTCGTCCCACATCTGCTGCATTGCAGCGTTGTTTACGTAGTGGAGGTCATCAGGTTCTGCGACAATGTCAGTACCGGAGATGGTGTAAGGAGTAATTGCACGCTGACCGAGAGGAGCACCGGAGTGCATCATTGGGTTATAGAATGCAATACCTCTTTTCTCAGCAATCTCTTTACCGGCTTTAATCATTTCGACCTTTCTGGGGTCCTGCTCAGGGCCTAACCTCAGGAACTTTTCAGTCTTGCCGGTGATGTCCCCACCAGTCTGCTTGTTTGAACCAAATTCCTGTGCGAATTTGACTTCCATATCTTTTTTGAATTTTGAGAAAATGTCTGCTGCCATTGTGGTCACCTCATTTCGGCTGGAAGCCGAACTTTGTCCTCTGATCGAATATCCTGTGTACCCATTCAACAACTTCTGCATCGTCCCTGAAGGCTACATTGTCCACACGGTAAATGGTGGTTCTCTTTGCGGCTTCCTCACTGGACATTGGCTTACCGAGGTCTACTTTCCTGTCGAGTGGAATTGCAACCTGGTCCTTGTCCATTATGATGGTACCGTTCTCAAGTCTTCTCCTGTCGAGCATATCGAACATTACACCGTCTTCCTGGAGACGGACAGAGTGACCGTGCACAGTTGCACCACGCACACCTGCGAGTGCATGGTCAGTGATTTCGGTTTCCATCTGAACCTTTGCGCACTGTTCCATATCTCTTTCACGGGCTTCAACGATTTGACGACCGGAAAGGGTACCTGGGTCTACACCTCTGAAGTTGATTGCTGCAAAGTAGGATCTGAAGTATGGGGTTGCAGGTGCATTGTACATTGAGTCAGCAAACTGAATGTATCTTACTCTGTCTCCTGCTGCTGCGCCGGGTGTAGGTGCAACGTTTTCACGAGTCGAGCATGCAGGTTCCCCCATTTCTGCAAGTGGTGGGTGGGTGCTTGGATAGTCGCTCCCTGGAGCGCGGTGCCCGAGAACTGCGGTTAAGTCTTCGTCTGAAATTTCCCTGAGTTTCTCAAGGTTTCCAGACATGTGTTTTCTTCTGTTAGCGGCAACTGATGTTGCGCCTGGATAAAATTGTCTTTCGTAAGCCATCTCATGCAACTCCTTTATGATCTTCTAACTGGTCTAATGTAGTCTTGACGTATTTAATGATAAGATTTAGTTTGTCCCTGGGACAGGAATCACCACGTGTAACTCCACTCACCATATCCATCACAATTCCCTTTGTAAGAATATTTTCATCCCTTGGCATCACTAATCTCGTCTTTATCCCTGCCTCTGCAAAATCCTCAAAATCTACCGGGATCTGGCTGACTACAATCGCCGGAATATTAGCCTGGCTTAGGATTTCCCTGGTCTTTCTAACCACATGATCCTTGATATTTCCGAGGTGAATCACGGCCAACTTGTGCATTTCAATCTGTGCGATTTCTACCGGACTCAATACAAAAGATCCGGTTCTCATACCTGATTCAGGGATTCCGGAACCTGAGTAGAGTACCAGCACACTGACCTGAATGTTCTCTTTTCTCATGCCGTATGTGATCTCACATACAGGCTTTGTGATATGTCTCTGACCGGGACTCATGGCAATAGCTACTACCTCAGCACGGCCGGCTTCCGAGAGAGTACCTCGTTGGGCAAGCCCTCCTCCTTTACCAAGTCCTGCACCGCATCGGCAATCAACTACCTGTGTCTCTCGATCAATCATCATACTTTTTCACTCATCTTTATCCTTTTTCTCTTCTTGCTCCTTTTGTATCTCGATAAAGATGAGCTGGTCCGTCTTGGTTCTAGGATCTACCATACCAAGCAACCGAGGGTCTGCTTCAGGACCAAGTTTAGCATAGTCAGTTACAGTAGGCTTTTTCCTGAGAAAATGTCCTTCCCTGAATTCAAAGGGGAACGGGAGCAATTTTTCGCAAACTTCCCTGATCTGTTCTTTAGCTTCGGCATTTGAAAGTTCAACCCGGATCCTGCCTACACAAATTTTCAATTCTATAACTTGATCTCCAATTTGAATAGGCTTTCTCAGTGGATGCTCTACTTTTTCCCCTGTACCTGGGCCAGCAGACACCCTATCAGGTAGCCTGTTGCCCTGCACCATGACGCGGATTACCCCGTCCACCTTATAAATTTCGGTCATGAGCTTCTGAGCCGTTTCAGGGGACAGGATTCTACTGGGAAAAATTTCGATTTGAATAGAGTCTTCCGTATTTGAAGCAGAGTCTGACATCGTTAGACCTTTTGAGTTATATGTTTAGAGCACTCCTGCAACTGCCTTAATAGGCTCGCGGAATTCCTTAATTGCACCAAAGACGTCACCAATGAGGCCGGATGTTGATTCGATTGTGAACATCTGGGTACCTGCGTCAAGAGCTACTGCTGCGCATACGCAGGGAATTGCGAATCCTCTGGAGTGCCTGGTAACGACGTGGTTACCGTTGAAGACACCAGGACCACCGCCACCATAGATGGAGTGACTGAAGAATGAGAAACCTACTGCGGTACCTTCTACTTTACCGTAGTCGCATCCTGGGAGACCGGTTTCCTTCTCAAGGATATCATTGAAGTAGAGAAGTGTTGAGGAAACGTTCTGAGCTGCACGGCCTGCACCACAGTTCACGAGGGTGGCTGCAAGGGTACCGACTGCTGCACAGGCATTCCACATGGGGACGTCGTTTGCTTTATAGAAATTGTATCCAGAAGGAGCGGTCTTGTCAACGGAGATAATACCTGCTTCAACTGCCCTGCGGACAACGGATTCGATAACGGTTCCAATTGTGCCGTCCTTACCATTTTCTTTCACAATGTCATATAAGAAGTTGTTAGCGTTGAGACCCTGATATGCAAGACCGAGGAGCTGATGCCTCTCGAACATACCGACTGCTCCGCCCATTTCGAAGATACCAGCCTGCTCGTAGATAGAAGAGAGAGCTGATGCATTCATTGCATTCCGGTTAGAGATTGCTGCAACGTGGTTGGCCATAATGTTCCTGAGGGAGAAGCCAAGACCTTCATTGTTTTGGGGGATGCTGAGAATGCCCTGAACCTGACCGCCCATGAGGTCCATTGTCTGTGGGTAGCTTCCCCAAACAGCGGCTTTTACGATGGGAGCGTCATATGGGTCAGTTCCGAACATGTCCATAATAGTCTGGGTGACTGCTGCTGCACCAACTGTTGTTGCAGACATGAAATCGGCACCTGCAATCATCCTGGAGTGGGGGGACTGGACCAACAGGCTCTTTCCGCCTTTGACTTTGATGACACTGGTATCGTCACCTTCATCGACCTGGACAAGTTTCTTAACGTTTTCTGCAATTGCATCAGCATTGCCTACGATGTCATAGTTAAGTCCGCGGCCTAAGATCTGACGGCCCTTTCCGCCCATCTTGCCGCTGGCAAGTGCACCCTGAATACCTGCGAGGCTGACTGCAACTGACCTCTTGGTGTCCATGATAATCTTTTTAATTGCTGCGTTTCTTGTTGGAGCAAGAGTCATAATGTCGACATTGCTCTCGAGCAGTTTTCCTCTGTCGTCGTAGATGTCTACTGTGTCAGACACTTTAATTTCCTCCTTAATTTATTGAAATCACTTTGGGACTGGTCACCTACTGGAGTGCTTTTGCACTCAATAAATCAAGTACCGCTTTTTTTAAGTGTCCACTTTCCCAATGAAATCTCATTCGTTTAGAAGGTACTTAAATCTTTTGTGTTTTCCGATAAATGAATTCATGTATTTTTTTAAAATATATTTTATTAATTTGTAATCTATTTTTGTAAAAATATATAAAAAAACGATAGCAATGGGAAAATGAAATTTCAGGATACTTAAAGCCTGCCAAAAATATACCATTTAGCTTATAAAAAATATTTAGTATGAAAATGAAGAATATATATGAAATTTATTATTATGTTTTTTTGGACCTGAAAGCCATACCAAAAAGGTTTATTAATATCTTGGTAATACGAAAGCTTAATATGGAAGTAGTTGTCGATGTAGGCGGAAATCCAGGAATAGACTGTAGAGGCTTTTGCAAGTACTGTTACTTTAAAAAAGTTAAAGATGTTCAGCCTCTGGGCTGCAAACATTGTCTTCCGTTCAAAAAAGGTTGTGACTACTGCACACGCAGTGTAAAGGAATCATACTCGGGTTTCAAGCCTCTTCAGATAGTACTGGAGGAAACTTCAAGAAAACTCTATTTCGCTAGTGGAAAGATTAAAAAGTTCACTATTAGCGGAGGAGGCGATTTAAGCTGTTATCCTGAACTGAAGAGCCTCGTAGCTTTCTTATCTCAGTTCGAGACTCCAATCCATCTAGGATATACAAGCGGAAAAGGTTTCAACAAGCCTGATGATGCTCTTTTTTATATCGACCATGGAGTCACAGAGGTGAGTTTTACAGTCTTTGCAACTGATCCGGCTCTAAGAGCAGAATACATGAAAGACCCGGAACCCGAAGCTTCTATACAGGTTCTTCGGGACTTCTGTGCTCATTGTGACGTATACGGGGCAATTGTGCTCATCCCTGAAGTAAATGACGGGAAGATCCTTGATAAGACTCTCAGTGATCTTGAAACTATGGGTGCAAAAGGAGCTATTCTAATGAGATTTGCAAACTTTTCGGAAAACGGACTTATCCTGAATAATGCTCCTATTATTCCTGGCATAATTCCACATAACATTGAGGAATTCACTGAGCTGGTACGCAACTCTGCAGCAAAGCACCCCTTAATAAGGATAACAGGAACCCCGCTTGAAGATCCCTTAATTGGCTCTCCTTTTGCTATCCGAAATGTTCCCGAAGCCCTTGAAAAACTTCCGAGGACAACAAAAAGAGCCACTATAATTACAGGCCAGATAGCAGTTCCAAGGTTGAGGGAAATCTTTGAAGCTCTTGGAGGGTCCGTAAATGTCGTTTCTCCAAAAAAAGACATTGGGTGTCTCATTACTATTGAGGATCTCAAAAACATGGATCTAGCTGAAGTAAGCGAGACTGTTTTTATCCCAGGGAGGGCTTTTGTTCATGACATGGAAGTTAAAGAGGCCTTTAAAAGAGACGGGGTTGACAGGCTTGTTCGCAGGGGTCCAGAGCTTCTTTCTGTAGATGGTGAAATGTCAATAGGCATGAACAAAGAAGAAGTTTTGGAACTGGAAATTAAAAACTTTACCGAACTCATAGAGCAGATTAACTCCCTTGGGCTGCCTGTGAAATAAATCAAGTCATATCAAACAAATTAAGTCATATCAAACCCAAGCCTTAATCTGAGAAAAAAAGCACCAACAACATAAAAGAACTTATTCTGTGCAAGATACAGATAATCAAACAGATAGTATATAAATAAGCATATAAGTATATAATTACATGAAAAATACATAGAAAAGTTGTCAACACTAAGACAGAAAAATTTTCCCTGTAAGAAACTGTCAAAACCTGAAAAGAGCCTATCTCCAGAAGGAGAATAAGACTATTTAGAGTAAAATTAGGGAACTAATTAATAGACTCTGGTCCAAAATCCAGT